>CAMLOR010000130.1 GCA_946481615.1 uncultured Aquimonas sp. | reverse complement strand
TGCGGCCAGGGCCTGATCGCCATCGCCGCGGCCGAAGCCGCGGCGCGCGGCGAATCGCCCGCGGCCGTCGCCGCGCTGGTCGAACGCCTGCGTCCGCGCACGGTCACCTACGCCATGGCGCGCGACATCAGCTTCGGCGTGCGCGGCGGCCGCGTGCCGGCCTGGGCGGGCCCCGTGGTGAGTCTGCTGGGCGTCACGCCCGTGGCGAAGATGCGCGACGACGGCAAGCTCGGCGTCCATGGCGCGTTGTGGGGTCGCAGGAACGCGCCGCAACGCTTCGCCGCCTACATCGCACGCCGCCTGCCGCGCGGCAGGCGCTGGCGGGCGATGGTGGGCCACTGCGATTGCGCGGCCGACGGCGAAGCCCTGCTCGCCGCGCTGCGCGAACGCCTCGATGTGGCCGAAGGATGGCTGGTGGAAGCCGGGCCCGCGATCGGTGCGCACGCCGGGCCGCAGGCGCTGGTGGCCGCACTGCAGGAACTCGACTGACGGCCGTCCGCGGCTTCGACGGAGTCGTTCGGGCGGCGCGCGGCCTCTGGCGGCAATCCAGGTGCCAAGCCTTACACTCGCACCATGTTTTTCGTGCTCGCCCCGTTGCTTTCCTATCTGCTCGGCTCCCTGTCGGGCAGCCTGATCGTCGGGCGACTGCAAGGCGTCGACATCCGCACCCAGGGCAGCGGCAACGCCGGCGGCACCAACGCCTTCCGCACGCGCGGCTGGAAGTTCGCGCTGGCGGTGGTGGCGATCGACATCGGCAAGGGCGCGCTGGCGGCATGCCTCGGTTTCGCGCTGCACGGGAACGGTGCGCCGGTGTCCGCACTCGCGCAGGCGTTGATCTGCACGATGGCGGCCGCGATCGGACATACCTGGCCGGTGTTCTTCGGATTCCGAGGCGGCAAGGGTGCCGCCGCGCTGGTCGGCGGAGTCGCCGTGGCCTGGCCCCTGGCCGTACCCGTGTTGCTCGTGGTGTGGTTGCTCGTGCTGATCGCGACGGGTTACGTCGGACTGTCGACGATGCTCGCGGCTGCCGCGCTGCTGCCGCTGGCGTGGTGGAGCGGTGCGCATACGTTCGCCGACCCGCGCCTGCCGTTCGCCCTCGCGGCGGTGGCCTTCATCGTGTTCACGCATCGCGCCAATCTCGCGCGCCTGCGCGCCGGCACCGAGCACCGTTTCGAGCGCGTGCGCCTTTGGACGCGCCTGCGGGGCGCGAAATGAGCGCGCTGGATGCCCGCGCGATTGCCGCCGCACTCGCGCCGGCCACGCGCGTGAGGCTGCGCGATGTCGAGGTCGTCGGCGACATCGACTCCACCAACGCCGAGTTGACGCGCCGTGGCGTGCCGGGACTCGCGCTGCTGGCCGAATCGCAGAGCGCCGGCCGCGGGCGGCGCGGCAAGGCCTGGGAATCGCCGCCGGATGCGAACCTGTATCTGTCGCTGTCGTGGAAGGTAGGCAACCCGGCAGGCTTGAGCCTCGCCATGGGCATCGCTTGCGCCGAAGCCCTGCGCGATGCACGCGTCCGCGTGAAGTGGCCGAACGATCTGGTGGCCGACGGCCGCAAGCTCGGTGGATTGCTGATCGAACTGGCCGGCAACGTCGCCGTGATCGGCCTCGGCCTGAACGTGCGCATGCCGCCGCGAACCGCCATCGACCAGCCATGGATCGACCTCGCGCAGCTCGGCGTGGCGGCTTCGCGCAATGACCTGGCGGCGCGCCTGCTCGATGCGATGGTCGCTGCGCTGGTCGAATTCGACGCGCGCGGATTCGCCGCGTTCGAAGCGCGCTGGCAGGCACTCGATGCGCTGGCCGGCCGCGACGTGCGCATCGCCAGCGGCGAGCACGTGCTGCACGGCCTCGCTACCGGCATCGCATCGGATGGTGGTCTGCGCGTCGTCATCGACGGCAGCGAACGCCTGTTCCACAGCGCCGACGTCAGCGTCCGCGAGACGGTCGCTCGCGCGCAGCCCGCGAATCCCGGCGCCGGGCACGACGCCCCCGTTTCCGTCGTTCCCGCGCAGGCGGGAACCCGGGTGCCGGGCACGGCGCCGTCGCCTCCCGTCGTTTCCGCGCAGGCGGGAACCCACGTGCGAGGCACGCCGACCTCGCGTCCCGTCGTTCCCGCAAAGGCGGGAACCCAGTGACTTGCGCGTCGCGTGCGACGCTGGATTTCCGCCTGCGCGGGAATGACGGACAACCATGACGCTGCTCCTCGACCTCGGCAACACCCGCCTCAAGGCTGCCCTGCTGCGCGACGGCCTGCCGCAGGACGTCGCGCGTTTCCCGCTCGCCGATGCGGCACTCGAACAATCCTTCGCGAACTGGCTCGCCGACGCCAGGCCGACGCAGGCCTGGCTCGCGGCCGTCGCGCCCGACACCGCCATCGCACGCATCGCGGCGCTGCTCGACACGCGCCGCATCGCGCCGGCGCGCGTCACGACGCAAGGCGATGCCCTCGGCGTGCGCATCGCCTACAGCGATCCCGCGCGCCTGGGCGTCGATCGCTGGCTCAACCTGATCGCGGCGCGCCGGCGCGTGGCGGGGCCGGTGCTGGTGGCGAGCGTGGGTACCGCGCTGACCGTCGACGCGCTGCTGGCCGACGGCACACATCTCGGCGGCCTGATCGCCGCGCCGCCCGACGCCGCGCGCGCCGCCATCATCGCGCGCGCTCCGCGCCTCGAAGTCGCGCATGGCCACGTCGCCCGCTTCGCCCGCAACACCGAAGACGCCATCGAAAGCGGCGCCACGCTCGCCGCCGCCGCGTTGATCGAACGTTCGCTGCATGAGCTCGAACGCGAGGCCGGCACCCACGCCACCTTGTTGCTTACCGGTGGCGGCGCTGCACCGCTGCGGCCCTGGCTGACGGCGCACGAGGCCGTCGACGATCTCGTGCTGCACGGGCTCGCCGCCTGGGCGACGCAGGCTGGCCGCTAGAATCGCGTCCATGCTCGCGCGCGCCCTGCTGCTCTCCCTGTTGCTGATGAATCTCGGCGTCGCCGCCTGGTGGAACTGGCGCACGCCGCCGCCCGAGCCCCGCCCGCCCGCTACCGAGTCCGGCGTGACGCCGCTGCGGCTGCTGAGCGAGACCGAGGCGCCCGACACCGGGCTCATCTCGGCCGACGCCGAATCGGTGGGCCAGCCGGACCCGGCCGGCACGCCCGAGCAGCGGTGCCTGCAGATCGGTCCCTTCCTCACCCAGGCCGATCTGCGCCGCGCGATGGGCGCGCTCACGCCGACCGTCAGCCGCATCCAGTTCCGCGAAACCCGCGTGCTCACCAACCGCGGTTTCTGGGTCTTCCTGCCCGCGCAAGGCACGCGCGAAGCGGCTCTGGCCTCAGCGCGCGAACTCTCGGCGCAGGGCCTGCGCGACTACTACGTCGTCACCGCGGGCGACCAGGAAAACACCATTTCGCTCGGCCTGTTCCGCGACCGCGCCAACGCGCAGACGCGCCAGCGCGAAGTGCAGGCCCTGGGTTTCGCGCCCGAATTGCAGGAACGCACCGAGGAAATCCCGAACTACTGGATCGAACTGGCGGCCGCGCCCGGCCTGGACTGGCGCGCGCGCCTGGGCGGCTATGCCGGCGTCGAGGCCCGTCCCCGGCCCTGCGAATGACGGGGCGGTGGACCGGCTTGCTAGAATCGCGGCTGCGCCGGCATAGCTCAGTCGGTAGAGCAACCGCCTTGTAAGCGGTAGGTCGTCCGTTCGATTCGGACTGTCGGCACCATGCGCAACCCGGAGCGTCACCGCGTGGAAGGATTCGAAGCCCTGCAGCGCATGTATCGCGAGCAACTGCCCGAGAAGGCGCGGGCGCTCGAAGCCGAATGGCGCGCGGTGGCGAACGCCGACGCGGCCGAAGCGCATGCGCAGTTGCTGCGCCGCCAACTGCACAACCTGAGCGGCTCAGGCGGTGCCTACGGCTTCGATGCCATGGGCGAGATGGCGCGCAGTCTGGAGAAGCGCTGGGTGCAGTGGCTTAATCTGCCGCCCGCCCAGCGCCCGAAGGCCGCGCAGCTGTGCAACGAACTGGCGCCGCTCATGCGCACGCTGCAGGAACTGATGCGCGCCGCGTCGCTGCCGCTGGAGGGCGACGCCTGATGGCCGCGAAATCCGTCGCGCTGATCGGTGCGCCCACCGACGTGGGCGCGGGCCACCGCGGCGCGTCGATGGGCCCGGAAGCCCTGCGCGTGGCGGGTCTGGGCGAAGCGCTGCAGAAGCGCGGCCTGGAGGTGTTCGATCGCGGCAACCTCGTGGGCCCGCACAACCCGTGGCTGCCACCGCAGCAGGGCTATCGCCATCTCACGCAGGTGCTGGTCTGGAACCGCCTCGTGATGCAGGCCGTGCGCGCCGAACTCGATGCCGGCCACCTGCCCATCCTGCTCGGCGGCGATCACTGTCTGGCCATGGGTTCGATCACCGCCGTCGCGCAGTTCGCCCGCGCACGCGGCAAGAAGCTGCGCGTGCTCTGGCTCGACGCGCACGCCGATTTCAACACCAGTGCGATCACGCCCTCGGGCAACGTGCACGGCATGCCGGTGGCCTGTCTGTGCGGCTACGGTCCGCGCGAGCTCACGCACATCGGCGGCGAGGCGCCGGCGCTGCAGCCCGAGGAGATCCGCCAGATCGGCATCCGTTCGGTGGACGAGGGCGAGCGCCGCCTCGTGCACGAGGTCGGCCTCGATATCTACGACATGCGCTACATCGACGAGATCGGCATGAAGCGCGCCATGGAGGAAGCCCTCGACGGCGTCGACGCGCAAACCCATCTGCACGTGAGCTTCGACGTCGATTTCCTCGATCCGGCCATCGCGCCCGGCGTGGGCACCACGATCCCGGGCGGCCCCACCTACCGCGAGGCCCAACTGGTGATGGAGATGATCGCCGACACCGGGCTCATGGCTTCGCTCGACATCGTCGAACTCAACCCGGCCTTCGACAGCCGCAACGCCACCGCGGTGCTGGCCGTGGACCTGGCCGAGAGCCTGTTCGGCAAGTCCACCCTGATGCGTACCGAAACGAGGTGATCGCAGCCCCCTTCCGCGGGCCCGGCCGCGCGTTACACTCGATTCGCTGTACCCACCAAGGAGAATGTGTATGAAGCGCAATCTTTCGGTCCTGCTGCTGGCTTTGATGGCTGCGATGGTGCTGGGTGGATGCAACACGATTGAAGGCGCCGGCAAGGACATCGAGGAAGCCGGCGAGGAAGTGCAAGACGCGGCGGACTGATTCCTCGCGACGCAGTAGAAACGAAGGGCCGGATTGTTCCGGCCCTTTGCTTTTGGTGGTTGCGTCGCGGGAAGCGGGAACGACAGCGGTCGGAGTGCTCTTGCCGGGGTGGGGTGGCCGGCGAAGCCGGCGCCGAAGCCCTCGCCGGCCACCCCACCCCGGCAAGAGCACCCGCGACGGACCAACGCAAACCACCTGCTCTCCCCACACCAGCGACAACGCGTCAACGAGGATCCGGCACGAAGCCGATCGGAAACGGGTCGGGTTCGCGCGGTGCGCGCCACGGTTGCGGGATCACGCCCATCGCCACGAGGTTGTCGTAGCTGTCGTAGTTGAGCGCCACCACTTCGTAGGGCGAGTTGCTTTCGCGTTCGAAGGCGACGTGGCGCGCCGCACTCCACTCGCGCTGGCCGTGGCCGGTGCCGAGCTTCTCCTGTCGGGCGAAGCGGCCGCTGTCGCTGCGATTGCGGTATTCGTAGTCGCGCGCGGCGCCGGCTGCGGACGACTCCGTGGCCGCGCGCGGCGCCTGGGCTGGCGCGGGTGCGCGTGCGATGTCGTCGAGCTGCGGCTGGGGTTCGGGCAGGTAACGACGCTCGCGGAACACCGCCACGCCGATCACGCCGACGTTGGCCGGACGGCCCGTGCGTGCCGCGTAGCTGTTGCCCAACGAAGTGAACTCGAACGCGGCGATCTGCGAGAGACTCTTGCGCCAGCCCTCCACATCCATCTGCTGCCACGGGCCCAGCACGTAGCCCGTCTGTTGCGTCGAAGCGGTTTCGCCGCTCACCGCGTTCACGCCATCGACGCTCAGCACCGCCAGCACGCGCTCGGCGCTGCGATTCACCAGCCGCACCGAATAGCGATGGCCCGGCACGCCCGGCACCCACTGTTTGCCGCCATCGCCATACACCGGCAGCACGGTGCCGCTTTCGCGATCCACCACCTGCACCTCGACCAACGTCCCGGCCTGGGCACCGGCCGCCCACATCACCAGCATCGCCATCAGCCACGCGCGCATCGTCGCTCTCCTCGGGTTTGGGTGGCGATTGCAACGCCGCCATTGCGGCGATGGGGTTGGGCTGGCTAGGCTCGTGCATCGGGGGCGGCAAGGCGAGGGTGATGCACGGGCAGGATCCCGGGTCGATGCTGCGCTGGGCGGGCGCCGGACTCATCGTGGTCGGGCTCGCCGCCGTCGGGCTGCTCGCAGCCCAGCACGGTGCATTGCGCTGGGAACTCGCATTGCCCGCGGTGGGAATGGCGCTGGGCATGTTGTTCCTGTTGTGGCCGGAAGGCCGCGACCGCCTGCGCGGGCAGACTGCGCTGCGCCAGAGCGAAGAACGCTTCCGGATCGTGGCGCGCGCCACCAACGATGCCTTGTGGGACTGGGATCTGGTCACCGATCACGTCGGCTGGAACGAAGGCCTGGGCCGCCTGTTTGGCTACCGCGTGGAGGAAGCCTCCGGCCCATCGGCCTTCTGGGTCGACCGCATCCACGCCGACGACCGCGAACGCGTGCTCGGCAGCATCCATCGCGTGCAACAGGGCCGCGGCGACGATTGGGAAGACGAATACCGCTTCCAGCGCCGCGACGGCGACTACGCGCAGGTGCTCGATCGCGGCACCGTGATCCGCGATGCGAACGGCCGCGCCGTGCGCATGGTCGGCGGCATGACCGATGTTTCCGAACGCCGCCGCGCCGAGCGCCTCGATGCGGGCCAGCGCGCCATCCTCACCGGTATCGCCGCGCGCGTTCCGCTGGCGGAGACGCTGTCGGCGATCGCCCTGCTGTTCGAATCGCAGTATCCGGCCAGCCTGTGCACCATCCTGCTGGTCGACGAAGACGGCGCGCACGTGCGGCACGGCGCGGCGCCGTCGCTGCCGCCGAGCTTCGTGAAGGGCGTCGACGGCGCGGCGGTCGGGCCGCGCGCGGGTTCCTGCGGCACGGCGGCGTGGCGCGGCGAGCGCGTGGTGGTGACGGACATCGCGAACGATCCGCTCTGGACCGACTGGGTCGATCTGGCCCGGGACCACGGCTTGCGCGCCTGCTGGTCGACGCCGGTGCTCTCCTCGCAGGGCAAGGTGCTGGCGACCTTCGCCGTCTACTACCGCGAGCCGCGCGAGCCAGGCATCGACGAACTGCGCGCCATCGACAACCTCGCCGCGATGACCGCCATCGCCATCGAGCAGGATGCCGACTACCGCCGCCTGATGCGCAGCGAGCAGCGTTTCCGCTCGCTGTTCGAAGAACATCCCGACGCCGTCTACTCGATGGATCTCGAAGGCCGCTTCACGGCCTACAACCGCAGCTTCCACGCGCTCTCGGGCCACAGCAACAGCAACATCTTCGGCACCACCTTCGACAGCCGCATCGTGCCCGAACAACGCGAGGCCGTGCGCGCGCAGTTCACGGCCGCCGCCGCCGGCGAGGCGCGCACCTACGAGGCCGCCGCGCTGCTGCCCGACGGCGCGCGCGTGCGGCTGCGCATCACCAACCTGCCGATGGTGGAGGACGGCGCCGTCACCGGCGTGTTCGGCATCGCGCACGACATCACGCGCGAACGCGCCGCGCAGGCCCGCTCGCAGCTGCTGGAGCGGGCGGTCGAATCGAGCGCCAGCGCCATCGTGATCTGCGACGCGCAGCAGCCCGACTGCCCGATCATCTTCGCCAACGCCGCCTTCGAGCGCATCACCGGTTACCCGCCGGAAGAAGCGCTGGGCCGCAATTGCCGCTTCCTGCAGGGCGGCGACACGCGCCAGGACGAACTCGACCTGGTGCGCCACGCGCTCGCCGCCGGCGCCGACTGCAACGTCATCCTGCGCAACTATCGCAAGGACGGCGCGCTGTTCTGGAACCACGTCTTCATCTCGCCGGTGCGCGACGATGCGGGACGCACCACGCATTTCCTCGGCGTGCTCAACGATCTGACCGAGCGCCGCCAGGTCGAGGCCGAGCTGGCCTACGCCGCCAGCCACGACGCCGTCACCGGGCTGCCGCGCTATCCGGTGCTCGAGTCGCTGCTCGCCACGCTGCTCTCCGAGCCCGGGGCGGCCGCGGCGGTCTACTTCATCGACCTCGACCGTTTCCACGCCATCAACGAATCGATGGGGCATGTGTTCGGCGACGAGGCGCTGCACATCGTGGCCGAGCGCCTGCGCGAAGCGGTGGGCTCGCAGGGCCACGTCGCGCGCTTCGCGGGCGACGAGTTCGTGGCGGTGCGGCCGGGCGACGACGAGGACGGCATCGTGGCCTTCGGCGAGCGTTTGCGCGATGCCGTGGCGCAGCCGATCGAAGGCGACGGTTATCGCCTGCAGCTGACCGCCAGCATCGGCATCAGCCGCGCGCCGCGGCACGGTCGCAGTGCGATGGATCTGTTGCGGCGCGCCGAAGCCGCGATGTCGCGCGCCAAGCGCCATGGCCGCGATGCGCTGTGCGAGTTCGCATCCGACCAGATGCAGGAGATGGAAGACCGCCTGCTGCTGGGCGCGCGCCTGCGCGAAGCGCCGCGCCGCGGCGAGCTCGAGCTGCACTACCAGCCGCTGATCGACGCCGGCGGCCGCCGCGTGCTCGGTTTCGAGGCTCTGCTGCGCTGGTCGAGCCCGCAGCTCGGCCGGGTATCGCCGGCGCGTTTCATCCCGATCGCCGAGGCGCTGGGCCTGATGGGCGAGATCGG
>CAMLOR010000129.1 GCA_946481615.1 uncultured Aquimonas sp. | reverse complement strand
TGAAGGGCAAGGACGTGTTCCTGCCGCTGTCGCAGCTGATCGGCGGCGAGGACTATATCGGCCAGGGCTGGCGCATGCTGGTCGAATGCCTGAGCGTGGGCCGCGCCATCACGCTGCCTTCCACGGCCACCGGCGCGATGAAGATCGGCGCGCTCGCCACCGGCGCGTATTCGCGCATCCGCAAGCAGTTCGGTCTTTCGATCGGGCGCTTCGAAGGCGTCGAGGAAGCCCTCGCACGCATCGCCGGCAACACCTACGCGTGCAGCGCGCTCTCGGGCGCGACGGCGGCGGCGGTGGACCGCGGCGAGAAGCCGGCGGTGCCCAGCGCGATCGCCAAGTACCACTGCACGGAGCTGGGCCGCCAGCTCGCGGCCGACGCGATGGACGTGCACGGCGGCAAGGGCGTGATCCTCGGCCCGAAGAACTACCTGGGCCGCGGCTGGCAGGCGGCGCCGATCTCCATCACGGTGGAAGGCGCCAACATCATGACGCGCTCGCTGATGATCTTCGGTCAGGGCGCGATCCGCTGCCATCCCTGGGTGCTCAAGGAAATGCAGGCCGCGCAGCATCCGGACCCGGCCACGCGCCTGAAGGAATTCGACCGCACGCTGTTCGGCCACATCGGCTTCGCGGTGTCGAACGCGGTGCGCAGCCTGTGGTTCGGCCTGACCATGGCCAAGCTCGGCCGCGCACCGGGCGATGCCTACACGCGGCGCTTCTACCGCCAGCTCAACCGCTACTCGGCGAATCTCGCGCTGGTTGCCGACACCTCGATGCTCACGCTCGGCGGCAAGCTCAAATTCAAGGAAAAACTTTCGGCGCGCCTGGGCGACGTGCTTTCGCAGCTCTACATCGCCAGCGCCATGCTCAAGCGCTACGAGGACCAGGAGCGTCCCGCGGGCGACCAGGCGCTGCTGGCCTGGGCCTTTTACGACGCCGCCAACAAGATCGAAGTCGCGCTCTCCACCGCGCTGCGCAACTTCCCGATCCGCCCGGTGGGCTGGCTGCTGTGGACGCTGGTGTTCCCGTTCGGCCGCCGCGCGCAGGCGCCGAGCGACCGCCTCGGCCATCGCGTCGCCGCGCTGCTGATGACGCCCAGCGACACCCGCGACCGCCTCGGCGAAGGCGCCTTCCTCACGCCCTGCGCCAACAATCCGGCGGGCCGCGTGAACGCCTCGCTCGGCAAGGTGATCGCGGCCGAGCCGGTCGAGCGCAAGTTCCTCAAGGCGGTGAAATCGGGCGAGATCGCCGGCCTGGATCTCGACGCGCAGCTGCACGAAGCGCAGCTCAAGGGCCTGCTCAGCAGCGACGAAGTGACGCTGCTGCAGGACATGTACGTGCTGGTGAACGACGCCATCTCGGTGGACGATTTCGACCACTCCGAGCTGATCGCCAACACCCACGCCGAGCGTCCGGCGGCCACGCTGCATCGCGCGGCCTGAGCCCATGGCGACCGACGTGCTGGCGATGTGGCGGAAGATGCAGCGCTGGCCCGCCGGCGCCTGGCTCTTTTCGCGCGCCGTCTGCTTCCGCGCGCCCTACTTCGCCACCATCCATCCCCGCTTCGAAGCGCTGGAGCCGGGACGCAGCGTCGCCAGCATCCCGGACCGCCGCGGCATGCACAACCACATCGGCACCGTGCATGCCATCGCGCTGTGCAATCTCGCGGAACTGTGCGCCGGCGTGATGACGGACGCCTCGCTGCCGCGCGACATGCGCTGGATTCCGAAGGGCATGACGGTGTCGTACCTGAAGAAGGCAAAAGGCCGCCTGCGCGGCGTGGCGACGCCGGAGATTCCCATCGTCAGCGCGAAGGAAGGCTACGAACTGCCGGTGTCCGTGGGCGTCACCGATGCCGCGGGCGACACGGTGTTCACGGCGCGCGTCGCGATGTGGTTGTCGCCGAAGCGCGGGGACTGAAGCGGCGGATTCGACAGGCTCACCGTGCACGGTGGTCACGATCCGTTCGGGGTGAGCTTGTCGAACCGTTGCCTCGAGGCACGGGTTCGACAGGCTCACCCCGAACGGGTGCGGGAATCCGGATTGCGACCACCGTTCACGGAGAGCCTGTCGAATCCGCCGCCCCGGTCTCCGAGCGTTCCTCCGGCAGCGCCTTCTGCGCCCGCAACAATCGCCACGCACCGAACGTCATCCCGCCCGCCACCAGCAGCCCCACGCCGAACACCACGTTCGAGCCGAACGCCGACAGGAACTTGTGCAGCCACACGAAGGTGAGATCGCCGCCGCGGTAGATCACCGTATCGATGGCCGCGCCCGCCTTGTAACGCCATTCGCGCGGCACGCGGGTGTAGATCGTCTCGCGCGCCGGCTTGGCCAGGCAGAACTCGCTGGCGCGCGTCACCACCTGCACGATCGCCACCAGCACCGGCAGCGGCGAGGCCGTCAGCGCCGAATAGCCGATGATGATCGCGATGCCCGGGATCAGCAGCGCCGGCGCGATGCCGTGGCGTGACAGCACCCAGCGCGTCACGAACAACTGCACGGTGAGCGTGAGCACGTTCACCGCCAGATCGATGGTGGCGTAGTAGGCCGTGCTCGCCTCGGGTGCCGGATAGAACGCCTGCACGATGGCGCGCTGCTCGTTGTAGAGGATGGTGCCCACGCCGACCCCGAACACCGTCAGCACCGCCATCCAGCGCAGCAGCGGCTCCTTCGCCACGAGCTTGAGGCCGGCCAGCAGCGAGCCGCCCATCGGCACCTCGCCGCTCTGCAGTCCGCGTTCGGCTTCGCGCCGCACGGCATACGGGCGCAGCCGCATGATGCACACGATGCACAGCAGCAGCATGACCGCCGATACCAGCATCAGGTTCGCGATGCCCACGCGTTGCACCAGCGTGGCCGTGACCAGCGGCCCGCAGATCGCACCCACCGTGCCCGCCGCGCCGATGTAGCCGTAGACGCGCCGCGCCTCGGCGTTGTCGAACACGTCGGCCATGAAGCTCCAGAACACGGCCACCGCGAACAGGTTGAACACCGTGATCCACAGGAAGAACGCCATGCCCCGCCCCGGCATGCCGAGATGGAAGGCGGCGTAGAACAGCAGCAGCGTGACGATGAAGAACCCGTAGGCCGCCGGCAGGAACACGCGGCGCGGGAAGCGGCTCACGAGCCAGCCGTAGGCCGGCTGCAGCAGCAGCATGATGAGGAAGGTGCAGGTGAAGAGCACCTGCAAGGTGAACTCGCCCAGCTGCATGCCGTGGCGCGCGAAGAAATCGATCATGCCCTGCGGAAACACGGCGGCCACGTCGCTGGAGGCGCCCATCGCCTCGCGCACCGGACGCAGCACGTAGTAGCCGCTCAGCAGGCAGAAGAAATACAGGAACGCCCACGCCAGCGGCGGCGATTCGCGCAAGGCGCTGCGGAAGCGGCCCAGCTGGTCCATCCCTGCTCCTCTGCTACCCTGCCCCGGGCCGGCGCAAAGTAACCGAGGGCGGGCGTTCGTCGCTACCCCGGCGCGGCCTAGGGCAATTGCTCTACGTCGCGCTCCTAGCCTCGCCGGGCGCAATCCGCAGGACTCAAGACGCAACGTGTACGACTACCTCATCATCGGCGCAGGCTCGGCCGGCTGCGTGCTCGCCAACCGGCTTTCGGCCGATCCGAACGTGCGCGTGCTGCTGCTCGAAGCCGGCGGCCGCGACTGGCACCCCTTCATCCACATGCCGGCCGGCATCGCCAAGCTGGTGGGCAAGAAGGGCGTGAACTGGGACTACTGGACCGAACCCGAACCGCAACTCGCCAACCGCCGCCTGTGGTGGCCGCGCGGCAAGGTGCTGGGCGGTTCGAGCTCGATCAATGCGATGTGCTACATCCGCGGCGTTCCCGGCGATTACGACGCCTGGGCCGACGGCGGCGCGGAGGGCTGGGACTGGCGCTCGGTGCTGCCCTACTTCCGCCGCAGCGAAGGCAATCTGCGCGGCGCCGACGAATTGCACGGCGCGGAAGGTCCGCTTTCGGTTTCCGATCTGCGCCATCGCAACCCGCTCTCGGATGCCTTCCTCGAAGCCACGCGGCAGGCCGGCTTCGCCGCGAATGCGGATTTCAACGGCCCGGCGCAGGAAGGCTTCGGCTATTACCAGGTGACGCAACGCAACGGCGCGCGCTGTTCGACCTCGGTTGCGTATCTGGCGCCGGCGCGCAATCGGCCCAACCTCACGGTGATCACGGGCGCGCAGGTCAACTTCGTGCAGATCGAGAACGGGCGCGCCAAAGGCGTCGTCTACGTCGCCGGCGGCAAGGCCTGTTTCCAGCAGGCCGCGCGCGAAGTGCTGCTGTGCGGCGGTGCGCTCAATTCGCCGCAATTGCTGATGCTCTCGGGCATCGGTCCCGCCGAGCACCTGCAGCGGCACGGCATCAAGGTGCAGCGCGATGCGCCCGGCGTCGGCGCCAACCTGCAGGATCATCTCGACATCTGCACGCTGCAGCGGAGCACGCAGCGCGTCACCTACGACCGCGTCAGCGACCTCGCCGTGGCCTGGCGCTATTACACCCAGCGCAAGGGCCCGGGCACCAGCAACATCGCCGAGAGCGGCGGTTTCCTGCGCAGCGCGCTCGCCGAGGACGCGCGGCCCGACATCCAGTTCCACTTCGTGCCCGCGCTGCTCGACGACCACGGCCGCCACCGCCTCGACGGCGACGGCTACACGCTGCACGCCTGCGCCCTGCGGCCGAAGTCGCGCGGCCATCTCGAACTGGCCTCCGCGAATCCTTCCGACAAGGTGCGCATCTTCGCGAACTATCTGAGCGATGCGCAGGGCTACGATCTGCGCATGCTGCTCGAGTGCGCCAGGCTCTCGCGCAGCATTCTCGCGCAGCCGGCCTTCGAACCCTTCCGCGGCGAGGAAATCTTCCCCGGCGCGGAGGTGCAGACCGACGCGCAGCTCGCCGATTTCATCCGCCGCAAGGCCGAGACCATCTACCACCCGGTCGGCACCTGCCGCATGGGCAGCGACGCCGGATCGGTGGTCGATCCGCAACTGCGCGTGCGCGGCATCGAGGGCCTGCGCGTGGTCGATGCCTCGGTAATGCCGACGCTGATCGGCGGCAACACCAATGCGCCGACGGTGATGATCGCGGAGAAGGCGGCGGACTTCATCCTGGCCGACGCCGGGCGCGCCGAGCGCGCGGCCTGATCGTTCCCGCGAAGGCGGGAATCCAGTGACTTGCGAGCACCCGGAAAAGCGAAAGTCACTGGGTCCCCGTCTGCGCAGCGGCGAGCGTTAAATTTCTGTGTCTGCGAGTCGGACTGCAGATCGCATCACAAACTGAACTCGCGGCAACCCCCGCTGAAAACGTGATCGCGTCCGCGTGTCCGAGCCCGCCTCGGCACGTAAGGTGCGCGCTGTTTTCGACAGCTGCCCCCAGGGGGACAACCACATGCGAATCCGTCTCGCCGGGCTCCTGCTCGGCCTGCTCCCGCTTGCGGCCGGCGCCCAATCGCAGGGCGAGCAGATCATCGAGCTCACCAATATCGCGCGTTGGGAGAATGGCCAGCTGGCGCCGCTGAAGTACAACGCGCAGCTCGAGAACGCCGCGCGCGGCCACAGCACCGCGATGGGCCAGCGCAACTTCTTCATGCACTGCGATCCGGACACCGGCAAGCAATTCAACGTGCGCATCCGCGAGGCCGGCTATTCGTACAGCAACGCCGCCGAGAACATCGCCGCGGGCAATTCCACCGCGGCCTCCACGATGTCGCAGTGGATGAACAGCTCGGGCCACCGCGCCAACATCCTGAGTTCCAGCTACAACGAACTCGGCGTGGGCTATTACAACGATGCGACCGACAGCCAGAGCAAGCGCACCGGCAGCACCTGCACGCCCAACGGCACTTTGACGGGCAACTATCGCCACTACTGGACGCAGAACTTCGGCCGCCGCAGCGGCGAGGTGCTCGCCATCGTGGCGCGCGAGGCCTGGCAGGTGAGCACCTGCGCCAACGACGTCTACATCCACGCCGGCGGCCAGTCGCAGATGCGCTTCTCCAACGACGGCATCACCTGGTCGGCGTGGGAAGGCTTCGCCAACAACAAGATCTGGACGCTGTCCGGCACCGCGGGCAGCACCGCCACGCTGCGCGTCCAGACGCGCACCAGCGGCGGCAGCGTGACCACCGCCACCGACACGGTGCGCCTGGGCGTGGCCTGCGGCACCTCCGGTTCGCCGGCGCCGTCGGCGCGCATCTTCGCCGGCACCTTCGAGTAAGGCCCGCCCGCCGGCGCCACCCACTTTCGTCGGTGGCGCCCGGCGCGCGCCCGGTTATGCTGCGGGGCGCATGTCCGAACCCGCGCCGCCGCCCAATCCCGCCCAGACGCTGGAATTGCTGCGCAAGCTCGTCGGCGACATCAGCGGCGAGCTGGAACTGGAGCGCCGGCGTACCGCGCGCTTCGAACTGATCGCGCGCGTGGCGCGCATCATCAACGCCGTACCCGGTCTCGAAACCCTGCTGCAACAGGCCGCGGACGCCATCCACGACGTGCTCGATTTCCCGAACGTCGACATCCCGCTGCTCGATCCCGACGATCCTGCCACCCTGGTGGTGGCGGTGCGCGGCGGCACGTACAAGACGCTGATCCGCGGCGAGGATCGCCTCCCGATCTCCACCGGCATCATGGGTGCCGCCGTGCGCGAACGCCGCACGCAACGCGTCGACGACGTCACCCGCGACGCGCGCTACGTGCAGCCGCCCGTGCCCACGCGCGCGCGCGCCGAGCTGGCGGTGCCCATCGTGCTGGGCGACGCCGTGCTCGGCGTGGTGAACGTGGAGGGCGAGAGGCCCTTCGACGATCTCGACCAGAGCACGATCGAGATCGTCGCCGATCATCTGGCGGTGGCGATCCAGAACGCGCGCCTCATCGAACAGGGCCGCGAGGCCGCGGTGTGGCAGGAACGCGCGCGCCTGCGGCGCGAACTGCACGATTCGGTGACGCAGATCCTGTCCAGCATCAACCTGCTCGCCCAGGCGCTGCCCTCGGCCTGGCATGCCTCGCCCGCCGACGGCGAACGCCGCGCGCAGCGCCTTTCCGAACTCGCGCAGACCGCCTTCGCCGAGATGCGCGCCCTGCTGCGCGAACTGCAGCCGCCCGAACAGGCCGCGCAGAACATCTCGCGCCGCGGACGCAGCTTCCTCGGCCTGGAACGCCTGAAGGACGGCGGCCTCGGCGCCGCGCTGCCGCGCCTGCTCGAAACCCTGCTGCCGGAAACCCTGGTGCGGCGCTACGACGTCGCCTGCTGGACGCCGCAACACCTCGCGCACGAGGAAGCGCTGTACCGCGTCTGCCAGGAAGCGGTGTCGAACGTGATCCGTCACTCCTGCGCCACGCGCATCGAGGTCGAGGCGCGCGTCGATGTCCGCATCGCGCGCCTGATCGTGCGCGACGACGGCCGCGGCCTGCCCGACGAACCGGCGAGCGGCGGCATCGGCCTGAAAAGCATGCAGCAGCGCGTCAGCTCGCTGGGCGGCGTGTTCCGCCTGCGGCGCGTCGAACCGCACGGCCTCGAAGTGGAAGCCTGCCTGCCGCGCAAGGACCGCAAGCTGGAGCCGGCGAAGCCGTGAGCGCCTGCGTCGACATCGTGCTGGTAGACGATCACGCCGTCGTGCGCGAAGGCCTGCGTGCGGTGCTGGAAGACGACACCGGCTTCCGCGTCGTGGGCGAAGCCGGCAGCGGCGACGAAGCACTGCGCATCGCGCCGGCCCTGCAGCCGCACGTCATCCTGATCGACCTGGTGATGCCCGGCCTGCCCGCCCCGGATGCCATCCGCGCGCTCAAACTGGCGCTGCCGGCCTGCAACATCGTGGTGTTCACGAGCTTCGCGGAAGACGAAATGCTGCGCGCCACGCTGCAGGCGGGCGCCATCGGTTATCTATTGAAGGACGCGGCGCGCCACGAACTGATCTCCGCCGTGCGCGCAGTGGCCGCGGGCCAGCCGTGGCTGCACGAGACCATGCAGCGGCAACTGATGGAGCTGCTGCGGCGGCCGCCGCCGCCCGATCCTTTCGCGGGACTGACGCCGCGCGAGAAAAGCGTGCTGGCGCTGATCGGCGAGGGCCAGAGCAACCGGCGCATCGCGCAGAAGCTCGGGCTGACCGAGGGGACGGTGAAGGGTTACGTATCGGCGGTGCTGGAGAAACTCGGGCTGCCGGACCGGACGCAGGCGGCGCTGTTCTTCAATCGCAACTCGAAGGGGTGAGGCACGGGTTCGACAGGCTCACCCCGAACGGTCTGCGCAGTTCGATCTGCCGCACCCGTTCGCGGTGAGCCTGTCGAAGCGTCGCCTCGATCCGACAAACCCGCTCGCGGTGAGCCTGTCGAACCGCACTCCTCAGTTCCGCATCACTTCGCCGCCATCAACGCCAGCGTCGTATCCAGCATGCGGTTGGAGAAGCCCCACTCGTTGTCGTACCACGAGCACACCTTCACGAGCGTGCCGCCCATGACCTGCGTCAGCGTGGCGTCGTAGACCGACGAGCGCGGATCGTGGTTGAAGTCCACCGACACCAGCGGCTTCTTGTTGATGCCCAGGATGCCCTTGAGCGCGCCGTTCGCGGCCTCGGTGATGGCGGCGTCGATCTCGGCATTGCTGGTCTCGCGCGCGGCCACGAAGGAGAGATCGACCACCGACACGTTGATGGTCGGTACGCGCATCGAGAAGCCCGTGAGCTTGCCGTTCAACTCCGGCAGCACGATGCCGACCGCGGCGGCCGCGCCGGTCTTGGTCGGGATCTGCGACATCGTGGCCGAGCGCGCGCGGCGCAGGTCCTTGTGGAAGACGTCGGTCAGCACCTGGTCGTTGGTGTAGGCGTGGATGGTCGTCATCAGGCCGTGCACGATGCCGATCTTCTCGTGCAGCACCTTGGCCAGCGGCGCCAGGC
>CAMLOR010000128.1 GCA_946481615.1 uncultured Aquimonas sp. | reverse complement strand
CCGACCGCCTGATGGCGAGCTTCGGTTCGATGCTGCTGTACTGGTGGCATTTCACCCGCAACGGCGCGCGCATCGAGACGCTCACCGACGACGACACCATCGCCGCGCACTTCCTGCATCTGCTGCACGGCGAGCCGCCCGGCGAATCGCACGCGCGCGCGCTGGACCAGTCGCTGATCCTGTACGCCGAGCACGAGTTCAACGCCTCCACCTTCACCGCCCGCGTGATCGCCGGCACCGGCTCGGACATGTTCTCGGCCGTCACCGGTGCCATCGGCGCGCTGCGCGGCCCGAAGCACGGCGGCGCCAACGAAGTGGCGATGGACATCATCTCGCGCTACGGCTCGGCCGACGAGGCCGAGGCCGACATCCGCGCGCGCGTCGAGCGCAAGGAGATCGTGATCGGTTTCGGCCATCCGGTGTACACCATCGGCGATCCGCGCAATCCGATCATCAAGGACATCTCGAAGAAGCTCTGCACCGAAGGCGGCAACCGCACGTTGTTCGACGTGTCCGAGCGCATCGAGACGCTGATGTGGGACATGAAGAAGATGTTCCCCAACCTCGATTGGTACAGCGCGTCGAGCTACCACATGATGGGCGTGCCCACCGCGATGTTCACGCCGCTGTTCGTGATCTCGCGCACGAGCGGGTGGTGCGCGCACGTGATCGAGCAACGCATCGACGGCAAGATCATCCGCCCGAGCGCCAACTACACCGGGCCGGAAGACCGCGAGTTCGTGCCGCTCGCCAAGCGCTGATCTGTCATTCCCGCGACGGCGGGAGTCCGGGCGCGGTGCGTCGGGAGGTCTCGCACCTGGGTCCTCGCCTGCGCGGGGACGACGTGGCGCTTGTCATTCCCGCGAAGGCGGGAATCCAGTGTCGTTCGCGGTGCGCTTCGAGTCGCTGGGTCCCCGCCTTGGCGGGGACGCCGGCGGAGCGGCGTCAGCCGGTCTGCTGCAGCACGATCACGGTCTGATCGTCCGTTCCGAGCGCGCCGCCCTGGTGCGCGAACAGCGCCTCGCGCAGTCGCTGCACGATCGCCGCCGGCTCCGCCGGCGATTGGCGCAACAACGATTCGATGCGTTCGATGCCGAAGCGCGCACCGCGCGCGTCGGTGGCTTCGTGCACGCCATCGGTGAAGACCAGCAGCACGTCGCCGGGCAGGAACTCGCAGGCGCTGTTGGCGTAGCGGTATTGGCGGTCGATTCCCAGCGGGATATCGCCGTCCTCGCCCAGGCGCAGCACGCGGTCGCCGCGCCGCAGCAGCGCGGGCGGATGGCCGGCCGATACGTATTCGAGCACGCGTTCGGCCGGCTTCGAGAGCGCCGCGAACACGGTCATGAAGTGCCGTCGCTGGCGGCGCGAGAAGAAATAGCGGTTGGCGTAGGTCAGGGCGCCCGCGGGCCCGCCCGGCGGTTCGTCGCCGCGGTAGGTGCGCAGGATGGCGTCGAACTGCACCGCTTCCATCGCGGCCGCGGGACCGTGGCCGGAGACGTCGCCCACCATCGCGCCCCACAGGTCGGGCGCCCCCGGAGGATGATCGTCCTCCGACAGCGCCATCAGATCGTAGTAATCCCCCGCCGCCACGTCGGCCGGCTGGTAATGCACGGCGTAACGCAATCCGCGGATGACGGGATCGTCCGGCAGCAGCAGACGCTGGACGTCGGCCAGCGAATGGATTTCGTCGTGCATGTCCATCGCGCGCAGCGTAGCGCGCGACGGGGAATCAGAGACGGCTGACCCGATAGAAGGTGTGGTCGCCGATGGTGGCCACGGGCGTGCCCTGGGCCCAGGCGGGGCTCGCGATGCCCAGCGCCACGAAATGGTCGGCGCCGGGCACCACGGGGTGGCGCTTGCCGGCGTGTTGTTCCTTCCAGTCGCGCTGGGCCTGGAAGGCCACTTCCACGGCCCGGTTCCAGGCCTTGGCATTGCGGATCCAGAAATTCGGCGACACCAGGGTCGGCGCGAACTGCTTGGGCGCGGTCACCACTTCGCAGAGGCTGGCGCCCCAGATGCCTTTCTCGAGGCGGCGCAGCGCCACTTCGGCGACGGCGTGCTGCCCCAGGGTGGATTGATTGCGGGCCTCCAGGTAAACCGTGGTGGCCAGACAGAGCTGATCGGCCGAAGGCTGCGGAAGCATGTTCGCAAGCCAAAGGATCCAGGCCAATTTCATCGCGGACTCCTTATCCGTTGCGTCGGCCGGGTTCCTCGCGATGCATTGCGCGGTCTTGCGGATGACATGGCGTTAGGTGGCACGCCTGGCGCAGCCCTTGGTCGGTTGTGGGCTTTACGGCGCCAGCCGCAGTGCGGGGGCCGGGGCCGTCTCGGCGCCGGTACCGCTGCGGTGCCGGGAAGCCCGGTCACCGCGGTTTGGATGGGCGCGGACGTTACGGAGCCGAACCCAAACCGTTTGTGAATGCGACCGCCGTCACAGGTCGCGGGCATAGCCTAGCCGGGCCCGCTAGAGTCCGGGCTCCAGCCGGATCAGGGGCTTGGACGGGAAAACTCGCTTCGGCTCAAAGCCGGGCGGCCAGCCGGCTGCCTTGGGCGATGGCGCGCTTGGCGTCGAGTTCGGCGGCCACGTCGGCGCCGCCGATCACGTGCGGGGCCTTGCCGAGCGCCTGCAGCGGTTCGGCCAACTCGCGCAGCGGCTCCTGGCCGGCGCAGATCACGACATGGTCGACGGGCAGCACCTGTTCCTCGCCGCCGTCGATGCGTACGCGCAGGCCGGCATCGTCCACCCCGAGGTATTCGACGCCGCCCAGCATCTGCACGCGCTTGGCCTTGAGCGTGGCGCGGTGGATCCAGCCCGTGGTCTTGCCGAGCTTCGCGCCCGGCTTGCCGGGGCTGCGCTGCAGCAGCCAGAGCTGGCGCGCGGGCGGTTCCGGCTGCGGCGGGCGCAGGCCGGCGCGGGCGTCGAAGGCCGGGTCGACGCCCCATTCGTGCATCCAGCGGGCGACGTCGAGGGTGGGCGATTCGCCTTCGTGCACGAGGAACTCGGCGACGTCGAAGCCGATGCCGCCGGCACCGACGATGGCCGCGCTGGCACCCACCTTCACGCGGCCGGCGAGCACGTCGAGGTAGCTGACGACCTTCGGATGATCGCCGAGCTGCACCTTGCGCGGCACGATGCCGGTGGCGATCACCACCTCGTCGAAGTCCTTCAGCTCTTCGGCCCCCACGCGCCGGTGCAACTGCAGGTCGACGCCGGTGAGTTCGATTTTGCGGCGGAAATAGCGCAGCGTCTCGTGGAATTCTTCCTTGCCCGGGATGCGCTTGGCCAGGTTGAACTGGCCACCGATCTCGGCCGCCGAATCGAACAGCGTGACGCGATGTCCGCGCTCGGCGGCCACTGTCGCGCAGGCCAGCCCGGCCGGCCCGGCGCCGACCACGGCGATGCGCTTGGGCGCGGCCGTCTTCGCGTAGACCAGTTCGGTCTCGGCGCAGGCACGCGGATTGACCAGGCAGCTCGCGGTCCGGTTCTGGAAGGTGTGGTCGAGGCAGGCCTGGTTGCAGGCGATGCAGGTGTTGATTTCATCGCTGCGGCCGGCGCGCGCCTTGTTCACCCAGTCCGGATCGGCGAGCAGCGGACGCGCCATCGAGACGATGTCCGCATGGCCCGCGGCCAGCACGCGCTCGGCCACTTCCGGCATGTTGATGCGGTTGGTGGTGACCAGCGGCAGCGCCACGTGCGGTTTCAGTTTCGCCGTCACGCCGGTGAAGGCCGCCCGCGGCACGCTCGTGGCGATGGTCGGCACGCGCGCTTCGTGCCAGCCGATGCCGGTGTTGATGATGGTGGCGCCCGCTGCCTCGACGGCTTTGGCCTGCGCGATCACCTCGTCCCATGACAGTCCGCCGTCGACGAGATCGAGCATCGAAAGGCGATAGATGAGGATGAAGTCCTTGCCCGCGGCTTCGCGCACGCGCCGCACGATCTCGGTCGCGAAGCGGAAGCGCTGCGGCGCATTGCCACCCCATTGATCGGTGCGGTGGTTGGTGCGTGCCGCGGTGAACTGGTTGATGAGGTAGCCCTCGCTGCCCATCACCTCGACGCCGTCGTAGCCGGCATCGCGCGCCAGTTTCGCGCAGTTGGCGAAGGCCTCGATCTGCCGTTCGACGCCGCGCGCCGAAAGCTGGCGCGGCGTGAAGGGATTGATCGGCGCCTTGATCTTCGTGGGCGCGACCGTCAGCGGGTGATAGCCGTAGCGCCCTGCGTGCAGGATCTGCAGGCAGATCTTCGCGCCTTCCGCATGCACGGCCCGGGTCACGAGGCGATGCTTGCCGGTTTCCCACGACCAACTGAGCTTGCCCGCGAACGGCTTGAGCCAGCCCACGAGGTTCGGCGAGAAGCCGCCGGTCACCATCAATCCCACGCCGCCGCGCGCGCGCTCGGCGAAATACGCGGCGAGCTTCGGGAAATCGGCGGCCTTGTCCTCGAGCCCCGTGTGCATGCTGCCCATCAGCACGCGGTTGGGCAGCGTGGTGAAGCCCAGATCGAGCGGCGCGAAGAGGTGCGGATATGGCGTCGGGTTCATCGCGGCACCTTGCCGGTGCCGCCCCGAGTTTTCAATCGAAAGCGAAGGCGTCGAGCGCGAGCGACCCGAATTCGTGCGAGCGATGCAGCAGGCGCGTCGCGGGCCGCTCGCCGCCCGCGCCCAGCGCGACGAACAGCGGCATGAGGTGCTCGGTGGTCGGGTGCGCGCGGCGTGCCTCCGGGGCCAGGCGTTCCCAGTCGAGCAGGGCGTCGATGTCGCCGGCGGCGAGGCGCTCACGCATCCAGTCGGCGAAGGCGGCGCTCCAGGGTGCCATCGGGCCATGCGGTTGCCGCCAGTCGAGTTCGCGCAGGTTGTGCACGAAACCGCCGGAACCGATCACCAGCACGCCCTGCGCGCGCAGCGGACGCAGTGCGCGTCCCACGTCGAATTGCGTGTGCGCCGCGCCGTGCGTGGAGACCGACAGTGGCACGACGGGGATATCGGCTTGCGGATACATGCGTCGCAGCGGAACCCAAACGCCATGATCGAGACCGCGTGCAGGATCTTCCGCGGCTTCGATGCCGGCATCGCGCAACCATTCGAAGATCTGCGCCGCCAGCGCCGGGTCGCCCGGCGCCGGATACCGCAATTCGTACAGCTCCTGCGGGAACCCGCCGAAGTCGTGCACGGTCGCCAGCGCCGGGTGCGCGCCCACGCGAACGCGCGGCGATTCGTAATGGGCGGAAGCCACCACGATCGCGCGCGGACGCGGCATCTGCGAGCCGAGCGCGTCGAGGAAGCGCCCGGCCGGCGAATCCTGCACCGCCAGCATCGGCGACCCGTGCGAAAGAAACAATGAAGGCAACATGTTCATCGCTCCCCTCCTTCCCCCACGCGGCGGGGGAAGGCCGGGATGGGGCCAGCTACTTGCGATCGACCGCAAAAGCCCCCGGCCCGGTCAAGGCCAGGGCCGCCGTCATCACGCCGAGCAGCAGCGGATATTCCCACCCGCCGCCCGCATTGGTGAACAGCCAGCCGTTGCCGGCATGTCCGAGGATCGAACCGAAGCCGATCGCCGACAGCACGGCCGCCACGGTGCGCGTCCGGTATCCGGCCAGCAACGCCAGCCCGCCGAACACCTCGGCCACGATCACAGCGTAGGCCAGCACTCCGGGCAATCCGAGCGACTGGAAGTAGGCGACCGTGCCCGGCACGGTGAAGACCAGCACCTTCAGCAGGCCATGGGCGATAAAGACCAGCCCCAGCGCCAGGCGCAGCAAGGTGGGGCCGAGATCGGCAGGCACGGCCCGGGCGGCAGTGCGGGAAGCGGGGAGGGTAGCGGTGTTCACGACGGACTCCTGATGGGCAGGCCCGGCGCTTCCGGGCATGTACCCAGTCTGGTGTTTGCCGAATCGCAAATCCATCCGCAAAATTGGAAAGTCATGATTGCGAATCCGCAAACGATCGACTGGGAAGACCTGCGCTATCTGCTGGCCATCGGGCGGGAGGGTTCCCTGGCGGGCGCGGCGCGTCGGCTCGGCGTCAATCATTCGACGGTGTTCCGCCGCCTGCAGCAGGCCGAAGCGCGGCTCGGGCTGCGCGTGTTCGAGCGGCTGCCCGAGGGTTATCTGCCGACGGCCGCCGGCGAGGCCGTGCTGGCGGAAGCCGCACGCATGGACGAGGCGGCCGATGCGCTGGCGCGCCGCGTGGCCGGCAGCGACGTACGGCTGTCGGGCCGCATCCGGCTGACGACCGCGCCGAATCTGGCGTCGGATTTCGTCGCGCAGTACCTGCCGGAGTTTTTCGCGCGTTATCCCGACATTCGCGTCGAGATCGCCGTGGGCGATCGCGATTTCGATCTGGCGCGGCGCGAAGCCGATCTTGCCTTGCGCGCCACCGCACAGCCACCGGATTACCTGATCGGGCGAAAGGTCTGCGATCTCGTCTGGTGGGTGTGCGCGGGCGAGGCCTATCTCGCGCGGCACGCGGCGCCGCGTTCGATGGAAGAGCTGGCCGCGCATGCGCTGATCGGCGCGGAGGCGAGTTTCCTGCGCGTGGCACCGTTCGCGTGGCTGGAAAAGACCTTCGACGAAGCGCGCTTCGCGGCGCGCGCCAACGATCTGAACACGATGGCGGCATTGACGCTGGCGGGGCTGGGCATCGCGTTGCTGCCGGGCGATCAGTCGCGGCCGGGATTGCGTCGTCTGTTTCCGCTGGAGCCGGCGTTTCCCGCCGCATTGTGGCTGCTCACGCATCCGGACCTGCGCCGCGTGGCGCGTATCCTGGCCTTTTCGGATTTCCTCAGCGCGAAGCTGCGCGCCGAGCCGCGTTTGAAGTGACGCCTTCGGCCCGCACGATGCGCAGGTCGCGCGGTTTGAGCTCGTTGCCCTGCGCGTCGCGCATCGCCAGGCGCGGCAGTTCCTCGCCGGTGTGGCGGTTCTCGTAGCGCAGCGGATTCTCGCCTTTGTAGATCCAGCGCTCGGCCCATTGCGAGAGCGAGATCAGCACCGGCATCAGGTCCTTGCCCTTGGCCGTGAGGCGGTATTCGACTTCGCGGGCGTCGTTCTCGGAAGGGCTCCGCTCGAGGATGCCTTCGGCCACCAGCTTGCGCAGGCGCGAGCTCAGCACGTTGCGCGCGATGCCCAGACCCTGCTGGAACTCGCTGAAGCGGCGCCGTCCGAAGAAGCAGTCGCGCACGATCAGCAGCGTCCACCACTCGCCCACCAGCTCGAGGGCCTGGGCGACGGGGCAGGGCATGTCGGCGAAAGGCACGCGCTTCATGCCGGCATGATGGCGGAACCGGTTGCTTCACGCAACCGGTCGGAGTAGGCTGCGCTCAGTCTCGTCACGCAACCGAAACGGAGATTCGCCATGGCCCTGTTTTCGCCGCGCACCCTCGGCCGCGTGCTCGGCCGGATCGCTCCGGAATTCGCGGCGCGCCTCGCGCGCCGGCTCGCCACGCGGCCGATGCGCGCGCCGCAGCGCGCCGCGCCGCCGGGCGCCGAGCCCGTCACCTTCCGCTTCGGCCTGGCCGGCCTGCGCTGGGGCGACCGTGGCCCGCGCGTGCTGGCCGTGCACGGCTGGGAAGGCCGCGCGGCGCAGTTTCGCGGCCTCGGCGAACGCCTGGCCGAGCGCGGCTACCAGCTGATCGCGATCGACGCGCCGGCGCACGGCCGCAGCGCCGGCGCCGAAGCCAATCCCATCGTGTTCGCCGACGCCCTGGTCGAGGCCGCGGCCGAGCTCGGGCCGCTGCACGCCGTGGTCGGCCATTCGATGGGCGGCGCCGCGGCACTGCTGGCCCAGGCGCGCGGCCTGCGCGTGACGCGCAGTGTGGCGATCGCGGCCCCCGCCGCGCTGTCCGACGTGCTCAAGCGCCTGAGCCGCGCCTTCGGACTGCCAACGCGCGCGGCCCGCCATTTCTTCGCGCAGATGCAGCGCCACGCCGGCGAGCCGGTCGAGGGCATCGATATCGCCGCACTCGGCAGCGGTGTCCACGGTGCCACGCTCGTGGTGCACGACCGCGACGACCCCGTCATTCCCTTCGCCGACGGCGAACGCATCGCCCGCACGTTGCAGGGCGAACTGGTGGAAACCCGCGGCCTGGGCCACCGCGACGTGCTGCGCGAGGCCTCCGTGCTCGACCGCATCGCGATCTTCCTGGCGCCCCGGCTCACGTAGCGTCACCGGGCTCTGGCAAAATGCGCGGCTCTCCTTCCCACAGGCCGCGCATCCCATGAGCCACCACGACATCCGTTCCGCGAAGCGTCCCGATCCCGACCAGCCGATGGTCGACATCGCGGACTACGTCTGCGGCTTCTACGAGCCGACGATGGAGGCCTACCAGACGGCCCGCTACATGCTGATGGATTCGCTGGCCTGCGCGATGCTGGCGATGAAGTTCCCCGAGTGCGTGAAGCACCTCGGTCCGATCGTTCCCGGCGCCACGATGCCGGGCGGTGCGCGCGTGCCGGGCACCAGCCACGAACTCGATCCGGTGCAGGCCGCCTACAACATCGGCGTGCAGGTGCGCTGGCTCGATTTCAACGACACCTGGCTGGCGGCCGAGTGGGGCCATCCGTCCGACAACCTCGGCGCCATCCTGGCCGTGGCCGACTACCTCTCGCGCAAGGCCGCGGCCGAAGGCGGCAAGCCGATGACAGTGCGCGACGTGCTCAAGTGGGCGATCAAGGCGCACGAGATCCAGGGCTGCTACGCGCTCAAGAATTCGTTCAACCGCGTCGGTCTCGACCACGTGATCCTGGTGCGCCTGGCCTCGACGGCGGTGGCCACCTGCATGCTCGGCGGCAGCCGCGAAGACGTGGTCAACGCCGTCTCGCACAGCTGGATCGACAACGGCGTGCTGCGCACCTACCGCCACGCGCCCAACACCGGCCCGCGCAAGAGCTGGGCCGCGGGCGA
>CAMLOR010000127.1 GCA_946481615.1 uncultured Aquimonas sp. | reverse complement strand
CCAGCTTCCGGCGAAGCCGGCGCCGCAGCCGGGCCGGCCACCCCACCCCGGCAAGGGCACAGGCGACACGCTCACGCGAACCACCTGCTCTCCCCCAACCTCGCGACACGCGGCCGTTGCCTTGGCGGTTCGGGACCCCTTTGCTAGACTCCGCCCCCTCTCGCCGGCCGCGGCTTTGGGGGCGCACCGCGCCAGCGACGGCCGGCCTTCCAAGGCAAGACCGACCCGATGCTGCAATCGCTGCGCGACAAGACTTCCGGCTGGATCGCCCCGGCCATCCTCATCCTGCTGATCGTTCCCTTCGCCTTCTTCGGCGTCGAGAACTACTTCCAGCAGAACGTGGCCACCCATGTGGCCAAGGTCGGCGAGAAAGAAATCGGGCAGGACGAATTCCGCGCCCGTTTCGACGAATTCCGCGCCCAGATGCGCCAGGCCATGGGCGAGAACTTCGACTCGCGCGAGTTCGAAAGCGCCGAGAACAAGCGCCGCGTGCTCGACCGCATGATCGACGAGGAACTGCTGCGCCAGGCCGCCGAACGCCTCGGCGTGACCGTGTCGCAGACGCAGATGCAGACGGAAATCGCCAAGATCCCGGCCTTCCAGAGCAACGGCGTGTTCGACAAGGACACCTACCGCATGGTGCTCACCGCGCAGGGCATGACGCCGCGCGGCTTCGAGGAACGCGTGCGCCGCGACATGCTGCTGCAGGCCCTGCCCAGCCAGCTCGTCGCCACCGGCTTCGTCACCGGAGACTACGTCTCGCGCTACCTCGCGCTGCGCGACCAGACCCGCAGCTTCGCCTGGGTGGAACTGCCGGTGCCCGCCGCCGAGGCCATCGGCGAGATCACCGACGCGCAAGTGCAGACCTGGTTCGACGAACACGCCGACCAGTACGTCAGCCCCGAGACGGTGGCGCTCGAATACGTCGAGATCGACCCCGCCAAGGTCGAAGTGCCGGTGACGGCCGACGAACAGACCCTGCGTGACCGCTACGAAGAACAGAAGGCCCGCTACATCGAGGCCGAGCAGCGCCTGGCCTCGCACATCCTGGTGAAGGTGGCGGCCGATGCCGATGCCGACGCCGTGAAGGCGGCGCAGGCCAAGGCCGCCGATCTGGCCGCCAAGGCGCGTGCCGCCGGCGCCGATTTCGCCGCGCTGGCGAAGGAAAACTCGGACGACCCGGGCTCGAAGAACAGCGGCGGCGATCTGGGCTGGGTCGAGAAGGGCATCTTCGAACCGGCTTTCGAAACCGCGCTGTTCGCGATGCAGCCCAACGCGATCAGCGATCCGGTCAAGACCGCCGAAGGCTGGCACGTGATCCAGCTGCGCGAGGTCAAGGCCGAAACCGGCAAGCCGTTCGAAGCGGTGCGCGACGAACTGCAGAAGGAATATCTCGACGGCGAACGCGAACGCATCGTGAGCGAACTGGCCGGCAAGCTGGTCGACGTGGTGTACCGCGATCCGTCCACGCTGGCTACGGCCTCGTCCGAACTGAACCTGCCGATCCAGAAGACCGAAGCCTTCACGCGCGCCGGCGGCACGGGCATTGCTGCCAATCCGAAGGTGGCCGAAGCCGCGTTCTCCGAGCAGGTGCTGGTCGACGGCCAGGCCAGCGATCCGATCGAGATCGCGCCCGGCCACCAGGTCGTCATCCGCGTCGCCGAACACGTGCCGGCCGCGCCGCGCAAACTCGAAGAAGTCCGCGAGGCCGTGCGCGCCGCCATCGTGGCCGATCGCATGGGCAAGGCCGCGAAGGCCGCCGCCGACGCCGGCCTGGCCGAGCTGCAGGGCGGCAAGACGCTCGAAGCCTTCGCCACCGACATGCAGCTCGAGGTCAAGACCGCCGACGCCGTCGGCCGCACCGGCGTCACCGTCAACGCTGCCGTGCTGCAGCAGGTCTTCAAGCTGCCGCATCCGGCCGAAGGCAAGCCCACGCTCGGCATCGCCGACATGACGGCCGACCGCTACGCCCTGGTGTCGCTCACCGCGGTGCAGGACGGCGATCCGGCCAAGACCGAGGCCGAGGCCCGCACCGCGATGCTCGAGCAGCTTTCGCAGGGCCTGGGCGGCGCCGAGGCCAATGCCTTCGTGCAGGCGCTGCGCAAGACCACCCCCATCGAGGTGATCGAAGAGCGCATGTAAGCCGCCTGCACAAACGCAGGATCGGAACACGCCGGGGGCTTGCCTTTCCCCGGCGCTTCAGGGCGCGGTGATACGCCGCGCGCCGCCTTTGCGTCCTTCCTGGTGAACCCCCGGAGGACGGCCCATGGCCCCGTTGTCGCTCGCGGTGTTCGCCGCGGCGCTCGCGGCGGCTCCGCCCCCGTTGCCTGAAACCCTCGCGCAGACCGGCCTTTACGCCGATGCGGCGATGGCGCGCGTGCATCCCGAGGCGCGGCCGTATTCGCCGCAATATCCGCTGTGGTCCGACGGCGCGCGCAAGCAGCGCTGGCTGCGCCTGCCAGCGCGGGCGGCGATCGACGCGCGCGAGGCGGGCGCGTGGGAATTCCCCCCCGGCACACGGCTGTGGAAGCAGTTCTCGCACGGCCGGCCGGTGGAGACGCGCTACATCGAGCGCCTGCCCGACGGCTCCTGGCGCTTCGCCACCTACCTCTGGAATGCCGAAGGCACGCAGGCGCGCCTCGCGCCCGAACCGGGCGCCACGCTCGCGGTCGAAGGCGCACCCGGCGGCCGCTATACCGTGCCTTCGCGCGGCGATTGCCTCGCCTGCCACGACACCTCCGCCACGCCGGTCCTGGGCGTGAGCGCGCTGCAGCTTTCGCCTGTGCGCGATCCGCTGGCGCCGCACGCCGAAACGCCGGCCGACGAAGAACTCGATCTGGACACGCTGCAGCGCGACGGCCTGCTCGCGAACTGGCCCGGCGGCACGCCGCGCATCGACGCGCGTTCGCCGCAGGAGCGCGCGGTGCTGGGCTACTTCCACGGCAACTGCGGCCATTGCCACGCCGCCGGAGGTGGCAGCGCCGCGGCGGTGCCGGTCGATCTTGCGCTGGCGTGGCGGCCCGATGCGCCGCGCGCAGCGCTCGAGAGCCTGCTCGCGGGTCGTCCGCGCATGGCGGGCGCGCAGGCCGGCTACGTGCAGCCGGGCGACGCCGCCGCGAGCCTCGTGCTGCAGCGCATGCGCAGCACCAATCCTTTCACCCGCATGCCGCCGCTGGGCAGCGGCGTGCCGGACGACGACGCCCTGGCCCTGATTGGTCGATGGATCGACACCCTCCCGGAGTTGCAAGATGAAACCGCGATACCTCGTTGAAACCCTCGCCGCCGCCACGCTGGCGCTCGCCGCCGCCGGCACGCTGCACGCGCAGGACGCCGCGCTCGCCAAGCGCGGCAACTATCTCGTCGACACGCTCGGCTGCCATGACTGCCACACGCCGATGGTGATGACCGAGCACGGTCCCGACCGCGACATGGCGCGCATGCTTTCGGGCCATCCCGAAACGCTCGACATGCCGCCGGCGCCGACGTTGCCGGAAGGCCCGTGGATGGCGGTGGCGAGCGCCACCTTCACGGCCTGGAACGGTCCGTGGGGCACGAGCTTCACCGCCAACCTCACGCCCGATGCCGACACGGGCCTGGGCAAATGGACCTTCGAGAATTTCCGCGACACGATCCGCACCGGCAGGCACCTCGGCCGCGGCCGTGCGGTGCTGCCGCCGATGCCGATTCCGGCCTACCGCAACCTCACCGACGAGGATCTGCGCGCGGTGTTCGCCTATCTGCAGTCGGTGCCGGCGGTGAAGAACCGCGTGCCCGAGCCGCGCCCGCCGGCGGTGCCGGCGGCGCAGTGAATCATTCCGCGCAGTGGCAGCAGGCTTCGATGTTGTGGCCGTCGGGGTCGAGCACGAAGGCGCCGTAGTAGTCGGCGTGATAGTGCGGGCGCGGGCCGGGTGCGCCGTTGTCGCGCCCGCCCGCCTCGATCGCGGCGGCGTAGAACGCATCGACCACCGCGCGGCTGTCGGCGCGGAACGCGATGTGCACGTGCGGCCGCTGCGGCTCGCCTTCGTGCAACCAGAAATCCGGCCGGGGCGGCACGCCCATGCCGAGCACCATGATGCCGCCGGTGAATTCCGGCGGCACCACCTTGAGCACCGCATAGCCGAGCGGTGCCAAGGCCTTCTCGTAGAATGCACGGCTGCGCGCGCCGTCGGAAACGCTCACGCCGGTGTGATCGATCATGGCTTCACTCGATGCCGGTCATGCCCAGGATGTTGTAGCCCGCATCGACGTAGGTGATCTCGCCGGTGACGCCCGCGGCGAGGTCCGAACACAGGAAGGCGGCGACGTTGCCGACGTCCTCGATGGTGACGCTGCGGCGCAGCGGGGCGTGGTCTTCGACGTGGCCCAGCATCTTGCGGAAGTTGGCGATGCCGGCGGCGGCGAGCGTCTTGATCGGGCCGGCGGAGATCGCGTTGACGCGCGTGCCTTCGGGGCCGAGGTTGAGCGCCAGGTAGCGCACGCAGGCCTCGAGGCTGGCTTTCGCCAGGCCCATCACGTTGTAGTTGGCGAGCGCGCGCTCGGCGCCGAGGTAGCTCAGCGTGAGGATGCTGCCGCCCCGACCCTTCATCATCGGGCGCGCGGCCTTGGCGAGCGCGGCCAGGCTGTAGCTCGAGATGTCGTGCGCGATCTTGAAGTTCTCGCGCGTGAGGCCGTCGAGGAATTCGCCTTCGATGGCCTCGCGCGGCGCGAAGCCCACCGAGTGCACGAGGATGTCGAAGCCGTCCCAGCGTTTGCCGAGTTCGGCGAACACGTTGTCGATCTGCTCGTCGGAGCCGACGTCGAGCGGCAGCACGATATCGGAGCCGGCGGCTTGCGCGGCCTCCTCCACGCGCGATTTGAGTTTTTCGTTCTGATAGGTGAAGGCGAGTTGCGCGCCCTGCGCCGTCATCGCCTCGGCGATGCCGCTCGCGATCGAGCGCTGGCTCGCGATGCCGACGATGAGCGCGCGCTTGCCGTCCAGGAATCCCATGGCGTGTACCCTCCGGAAGAAGGGCGCTAGTGTGCCGCCGCGGCGTTCAGTCTTCCAGCCGCAGCACCTGGCCGGGGCGGATCACGGCGCGCACGTCGAGGCCGTTCCATCGCAGCAGGTTCTTCAGCGAGACGCCGGCGCGCTGCGCGATGGCGCCCAGCGTGTCGCCGCGGCGGATCACGTATTCGCGCGCCGCGGGCGCGTCTGCGGCGGCGGCGGACGGCGGCGGTGCGGTGTCGTTGACGGCCAGCTGCGGCGATTGCAGGCGCTGCATCGCGGAGGCCGGCATCAGCACCTCGCGCGGCGCAGCGCGCGCGATGCGGCCCTGCGCGAAGGCCGGGTTGAGCCGGCGCAGCACGCGCCCGTCCATGCCGGCCAGGCGCGCGACGGACTCGATCGAATCGGCGGAAGACGGAGCCTGCACCACGTGCAGCGGTTCGAGCGCGCCGGCCGGCAGCGTGACGCCGAAGCGTCCGGGCTGCGCCACGATGCAGGCCAGCGCCTGGATCTTGGCCAGATGCTCGTAGGTCGTCATCGACAGGCCCGGCGGCAGGTGAGCGCTGGCCGAGGCGGCGGCGTCGGGCTGGCGCGCGATGGCGCGCTGCAGGCGGTTGTCGCCGGCGTTGTAGGCCATGTCGGCGAGCTTCCAGTCGCCGAAGCGGTTGTAGAGCAGGCCCAGATAGCGCATCGCGGCGCGCGTGGCGGCCTGCGGCGCGAGGCGTTCGTCGAAGCCCGGCACGATGCGCAGGCCGTTGAGCTTCGCGGTCGAGGCGGTGAACTGCCACATGCCGGCGGCACCGGCGTGATGCGCGTCGGGGCGATACCAGCTTTCGACGATGGGCAGCAGCGCGAATTCGCCGGGCAGGCCGTGCGTCTCGATCTCCTCCAGCACCAGCGCGATCAGCGGCAACACGGCCTCGAGGCTGGCCGAGAAGCGTGGCGGATAGCCGGTGTAGAGGCGCTCCCAGCGCTGCACCACGCGGTCCTGCACGCAGGGCGGATCGGCGAAGCGGTCGACGAGGCGTGCGAACACCGCGTTGCCGGTCATCGGCGGAGGCGAAGCCGGTGTCGGCGTCTGTGCGGATTTTTCCGGGGCTTTCGGCTTCTTCGATTTCTTTTTGCGCTCGGATTTCGCCGCGACCTGTGGCTCGGCAGGTTGTGCCGCGGGAGCCGGCTCGACGGGAGCGGGCGGAGTCTGCCGCACGGGCACCGGCTGGCAGGCCGCCAGCAACAGGGCGGTGGCTACGCAGCACGCGAAGCGCGCGAGCCGCGCGCGTGTCGACTGCGGTTCGACAGGCTCACCGCGAACGGGAGTGGGGCAAGCCGGAATGTCGGCAACGGGATTGCGGGGCGTGGGCCATGCGAGCGGCGGGCATATCGACGCGCGGACCCCGCACGATGCGAGCTGCGCCCCGCGATCCCCGTTCGGGGTGAGCCTGTCGAACCCGTGCCTCACCGCCTTCATGCCGCGCGGAACCCGTCTTTCCAGCGGCGGATCGCCGCGAAGGTTTCGACGTCGTCGGCGGGGGCGTGGCCGAGCTGGCGCGCTGCGGCTTCGATCACCGCCGGTTCGCGCACGCGCAGGAAGGGATTGGCAGCGCGCTCCTGCGCGATCGTCGAAGGCAAGGTCGCTTCTCCGCGCGTGCGCTGCGCCTGGGCCCGCTCGAAGTGCGACCGCAGGGATTCGTTGGCGGGCTCGACCTCGCACGCGAAGCGCGCATTCGCCAATGTGTACTCGTGCCCGCAGCACACGCGTGTTTCGCCCGGCAACGCGGCCAGGCGGTCGAGCGAGCGCAGCATCTGCGCCGGCGTGCCTTCGAACAGGCGACCGCAGCCGAGGCTGAACAGCGTGTCGCCGCAGAACAGATGCCCCATGCCGGCGAAGGCGATGTGGCTGCGGGTGTGTCCGGGTACTTCCATCACGTCGAACTCCGCGCCGGCCTCGGCAATGCGCACGCGCGCACCTTCGCGCACGGTGTGGCGGCGAACCGTGATGCGCTCGTCATCCGGCGCATGCACGGGCACGTCCCAGCGCTCCAGCAGGGCCTGCGTGCCGCCGATGTGGTCGGCATGGTGGTGGGTCAGCAGGATCGCCACCGGCGTCAGGCCCGAAGCCAGCACCGGTGCCGATTGTCCGGGATCGACCACGATCGCGCGGCCATCGGCCGTGGCCAGCGCCCAGATGTAATTGTCGTCGAAGGCCGGCAGGGCATGCAGCGAGAGCAAGGGCCGTCCCCCGTTCCAACACGACGGCGCTTTGCCGCACAATCGCCACACCATGCCGGTTCCCGCCGCAGCACGTCAACCCGACCCGCCCGGTGTCGGCTGGTTCGCCACGCCGCTGGCGCAGCGCCTGCTGCGCGAGGAGCAGCGCCAGGTGCTGCCGCTGCTGGCGGGCTGCTACGGCCAGGTCGGCCTGTATCTGCGCGTCTGCGAAGCGGCGCCGGCCGAGCTTTCGGGCAACATGCTGCAGACCGTGGTGCGCCTGTGCAGCGCGCGCGAGCTGCTGCAGGGCGATCTGCGCTGCCGCGCCGCGGAGCTGCCGCTGCAGCGCGAGAGCGTCGATCTCGTCTATCTGTTGCACGTGTTCGAGGCGCACGCGCCGCCGGCGGCGCTGCTCGCCGAAGCCGAGCGCGCGCTGACGCCGGAAGGAGCCTTGTTGATGGTGGCACTCAATCCCCTTTCGCCCTGGCGCGCGCGCTGGGGCACCTCCGGCGTGCGCGCGGTGTCGGCCGCGTCCACCCGCGAATGGCTGCGCGACGCCGGTTTCGAGATCGTGCAGCAGCGCGGCGTGGGCCCGGTGCTGCCCTGGCTCGACGACACCGTGCACCGCGCGCGCGCCGGACGCGATGCGTTTTCCGGCCTGCGCGCGGGCTACGCGATGCTGGCGCGCAAGCGCCGCCCGGGCGTGACGCCGCTGCGTTCGCGCGCGCCCCTGCCGATCGGCGCCGGCGTGCCCACCGCATGACGCCTGCGCGCAAGCTGGTTTCCATCAGCACCGATGGTGCCTGCCTCGGCAATCCGGGGCCGGGCGGCTGGGCCGCGCTGCTGCGCGCCGGAAAAGTGGAGCGCGAGATCGCAGGCGGCGAGACGCTCACCACCAACAATCGCATGGAGCTGATGGCGGCCATCATGGCGCTCGAAGCGCTGCGCGCGCCGTGCAAGGTGATCCTCTCCACCGATTCGCAATACGTGCGGCAGGGCATCACCGAATGGCTGCCAGGCTGGATCCGGCGCGGCTGGCGCACGGCCGGCGGCAGCGCGGTGAAGAACCAGGATCTGTGGCAGCGCCTGCAACTGGCGACGCAGCCGCACGAGATCGACTGGCGCTGGGTGCGCGGCCACGCCGGCGATCCCGACAACGAACGCGTCGACGCACTCGCCCGCGCCGAAGCCCTGAAATTCAAGACCGAGGCCGCCTGATGCGCCAGATCGTGCTCGATACCGAAACCACCGGCCTGTCGTTCGAGAAGAACCGCGTGGTGGAGATCGGCTGCGTCGAACTGGTGGAGCGCCGTCCCACCGGCCGCCGCTTCCATCGCTATCTGAAGCCCGACTGCGATTTCGAACCCGGCGCGCAGGAAGTCACGGGCCTGACGCTGGAATTCCTTGCCGACAAGCCGCGCTTCGAAGAAGTCGTCGACGAATTCCTCGACTTCATCCGCGATGCCGAACTCGTCATCCACAACGCGGCCTTCGACGTCGGCTTCCTCGACAACGAATTGTCGAAATGCGGCGCGCACTGCGGACGCGTCTCCGATCATGCGCGCGTGCTCGACACCCTGGGCCTGGCGCGCGAACGCTTCCCCGGACAGCGCAACAGCCTCGATGCGCTGTGCAAGCGCTTCGGCGTCGACAACTCGCACCGCGAACTGCACGGCGCGCTGCTCGATGCGCAGCTGCTGACCGAGGTCTATCTCGCGCTGA
>CAMLOR010000126.1 GCA_946481615.1 uncultured Aquimonas sp. | reverse complement strand
GCGACGTCGGCGACGACGCCGAACGCGCCACGCGCGAGACCGAGAACTCGCTGGAGCTTCGCACCCGCGACCGCTACCGCAAGCTGATCTCCAAGATCGACAAGGCCCTCAAGCGCATCGACGACGGCGCCTACGGCTATTGCGAGGAGACCGGCGAGGAGATCGGCATCGAGCGTCTGGAAGCCCGGCCCATCGCCACGCTGTGTCTGGATGCGCAGGAGCGGTGGGAGCATCGCCAGAGGTTGATGGGGGACTGATGTTTTTTTCCGTATCACGCTTTCGAAGCCCCGCCATGGCGGGGCTTCTCTTTTTCATCGCGGTGCTGGCCGGGGTCGCCCAGGCATCGGAAATCGCCGTGACGTTCGGCGCGCCGCAACTGCGCGAGTTTCAGCGTGGCGGCGACATCGCGTTCGCGGCCGGTGGCGTGGCCTATTGGCGTCTCACCAGGCGTTCTTACGCGGGCACGGATCCGGCGCCGGTACTGCCTAGGTATCCCGCCGAGATCGTGCTGCTGGAGCGCGCGAACGGCGAGGTGCGCTGGAGCCTCCCGCTGACACTCGCCCACTACGACGAGCTTCCACACCTTGCGACCACGAGTTCGGGCCGGCTGGTGGCCAGCGTGTGGACGCCGGGGGCGCGGGCGTTGCTGGTCATCGATGCGAACACCGGAAGCATCGTCGCGCGCCATGATGCCGGATCGCTGATCGTCAACGGCATTCAGCGCGCCGGCGAGCGACTGTTCGCCTTCGGCCTGGTGTACGAGGGCGGAAACAGCCGCCCGGCCGCGATCGAACTGGATGCGCAGGGGGGCTTCGTGCGTCGCATCGAGCCCGTGGTCGCGCCGCGTGAGACGTTCTACTTCGAAAGCGTACTCGAAAGCGCCGACGGCAGCGTGATGCTGCACGCCTACGAGGTGAAGACCGTCCAGTCCTCGTTTTTCTACCACTCGCGCCTGTTTGCCGTCGCGCCCGATGGCGAAGTCGGCCCCGAACTCGTGCCTCCGCCGGTGCCGGGCGTGCCGGAGGCGCAGATCTGGATCCAGGCCGTGCTGGCACATGCCGGCGGCTATTGGATCGCCGGCCGGTACCGCCAGACCTGGCCGGCGCCGAACCAGCCCTATCTGGCGTTGATCGGCCCGGAAGGTGAGCCAGGATGGGTGCGCTCCGATCTGCCGATTGGAGCGACGTCGGGCTCCATCGTCGATCTGGCGTCAAGCGATGGCGAGTTGCTCACGCTGGGCGTGGGCCGCACCGATGACACGGCGTGTCTGGCCACGCTCAGGGTGGCCACCGATGGGGGCAGTCCGGCGACCGGTCCCTGCGACGCGGTGCCGTCGACGCTGAGCCTGTTCGCGAAAGACTTCGAGTTCGCTGCCGACGGTTCGTCAAGGGCGGTCGGATATGATGCCCCCGACGGTGAACCGCTCGAAGCGTTCGAATGGAAGCGCGACGCGGCGGGCCGCATCGACACGCGCACCGCGCCTCTTCCGAAGGCCTCACGATATTCGCGTATCGTCTACGAGCCTGGCGGTGATGGAATCGCCTTCGAGGAAACCTTCCGGAACGAATCGGGGCAGGTGCGAGTCGTTTTCGGGCACTCCGACTTCGTCGCTGGCCTGCGCTTCGCTTTCGAGCCCGGCGAGCCGATCGGTGCGATGCTGCCGCCGTTTCCGGTCGAGGGCACGAACGGCCGCGCCGTGCTGGTACGCAACGCCGGGCCGGAAGCGACGGTCGATCTGGCGACCATCGGTGCGGACTGGAGGCTGAGGTCGCGCGTGCCGTTCGGCCCCGGCGGGTTGCCGGGCTTCGAAGCACGCTTCGCCGTGGCCGACGGCAACGGCGTCGTCTATGCGCTGGGCAAGGACGGCGATGGCAGTCTCGTCGCGGGTCACTCCGCCACGCCGTGGTCGGTGCGGCTGCCGTCGAGCGATCAGAACTATGCGCGGATGCTGGCCGGCCCGACGCAAGCCTTCCTGTTGTTGTCGCAGGCCGGCGAATGCCGCTTCATGGCGATGGATGCTTCCGGCTTGAAGCGCGAGGAAACACTCGACCCAGCCAGGCCCGTGGCGCTGCTGCGATCGCCACAAGGTCGCTTGTTCGCGTTGTGTGGCGATGACAGCTGGCCGAAGCTGTTCGACGTCACCGCATCGCCGGCCGTCAACCTAGGCTGGTTGACCTGCCCACACCCGATCATCGGCTTCAGGAACGATGGCACGCTGGTCGCGTTCACTCTCGAAGGCGAGCGGTCCAGCGTCTGCCAATACAGTCCGTCCGGCGAAATGACGGAGCATGCGGTGTCGCTGCCTGCGGGTGGCGTGTCGTTGGCACGCGTCGAGGATGGCGTCCTGCATACGGTCACGAAAAGCACCGACCAGGCCTTGAGGTTGATGCGAGTGAGCGCCGATCTCGACGTGGAGGTCGCAACGGTGTCCCTGTCCGAAGCGGAGCAGGCTATCCCGCTGCTCGCATTCGGCCCTGATCGCCAGATCCTCATGGGCGGTCCGCTCGCGCAGGGACAGGCCTGGCGGCTCGCACTGCTGCGCGCCGACGGTACGCGGGAATGGTCGCGCGAATCCCTTGTCGGCGACCGCGTGTTGCCGCCGCTCCTCGAACTCGGCGGCGTGGCGTGGGACGCCGCACGACCGGTTCTCAATGTCGCGGCTTCGCTGCATTTCGGCGGCCCGGAAGCGGCGAGCGTGCGCATCGACGTCGAGCACGTGTTTCGCGGAGACTTCGAGTCCGACTGACGCGGGACCGGGTTGTCGTCACCGCGTCACGGGTTCTTGCTGAGTACGTTGCCGAGCCGTTGCAGTGCGCGCTCGGCGTTTGGCAACTCACCGAAGTCTTCCAGGCAGGTCGCCACGACCACGGCGTGCGAAAGGTCGTCCGTGCGTTGCAGCAGGCCCATGTTGCACGCACGTTCGTATTGCGTGCCGGTCTTCTGCGCGAACGTCACGTCCTTGGGCAGGCCGGCCTGGATGCGCTTGGCGCCGGTGGTGATGGCCCGCATGTGGTCTAGCAGCAAGGTGCGATGCCGGGCGTCGAGCAGGTCGCCGCGGGCGAGCTTTTCGAGCAGCGCGCCGAAGGCCGCGAGCGTGGCGCTGTTGACGCCGGTGGCGTAGTACGCATCGAACGCTTCGGCAATGCTGGCGTATTTCAGTTCCGATCGCTGCACGCCGGTAGCCGCAAGCAGCGCCTGCAGCCGCGCATCGCCGGCGGCGGCCTGGCGTAGCGCCGCGAGCTGGGGCGCGGGCAGGTCGCGCGCCTTCGGGTGCATGCTGCCGTAGACGTCGTAGCGCACCTGCTGGATCGTCGTGATGCGGCCGAAGCCCGGCGTCCACGTGGCGATGCGCCGGTTCAGTTCGTCTTCGCCGAGCCGGCGTATCAGCATGTCGGTGGCGACGCTGTCGCTGTCGCGGATGGAGCGGCGCAGCAGCGATTCGATGCTGTGGCGCGAGCCCACGGGTTCGCGGATCAGGCCGCCGGCGCCGTCGACGAAATCGGCTTCGCGCAGTTCGAGTTCCTCGCTCAGCGCGAGCTTGCCTTCCTGCGCCGCTTGCAGCACGGCGATGGCGACCGGCACCTTGATCGTGGACGACAGATACCAGGGCCGGCCGGCATCGTGGTCGACCGTGCCGCCGTCGGCGAGGCGCTTGACGTAGACGCCCATCTCGCCCGGCGTGTCGTCGTCGATGGCGTCGATCTCATCGGCCAGCGCGCTGCGCCAGTCGCCCGCCGGCGCGGCCGTTTCGCCATCGGCCTGCGCGCAGGCGGCGAGCGCGAGGCAGGCGGTGAGCAGCAGCGGGTGCGATGTCTTCATTGCGGATCTCCGTCGGCAGCTAGGTCGAGGGCGCCAGACGCCACCACTGCGGCTGCCACGGCGCGCAGCGCGCGTTCGTTGTCGGACAGGCGCAGATGGCCGCGGGTGCAGGCGGCGATCGCGAGGCGTGCAGGCGAGTCGATCAACCCGAAATCGCAGGTGCGTCCGCGCTGCGTGCCAGTCTTGTGGGCGAAGCGGATGCCTTGCGGCAGGCCGGCAATGAGGCGATGGCGGCCGGTTTCCACGCGTTCCATCAGCCCGAGCAGATGCGCCGCGGGGGCAGGCGGCAGCGCGTGGCCCTGTTCGAGCGCGAGCAGCACGTGCACGTAGTCGCGCAGCGTCGCCGCGTTGAGGCGCATGGCGTAATAGGCGTCGTAGGCGGTGTCGAGATCGGTGGTGAGGAACTCGCTTTCGGGCACGTCGAGCAACTGCGAGAGCAGATGCACGCGATCGGCTTCGTTGCGCACGCGTTTGAGTGCGAGCAGATCGTTGCCCGTCAACTGCAGCGCCTTCTCGTGCAGGCCGGAATAGGCGCGCCGCCGCACGTCGGCGAGGGTGGTGATCGAACCCTGCCACGACGCCGCCAGTTCCTGCATCACGGCATTGACGCGCTCCAGGCCCACCAGCTTGATCAGCAGGTCGGTGGCGAGGTTGTCGCTGGCGACGATCATCTGTTCCAGCAGGTAATCGACGCGCAGCGCCGTCCCGGGCGGATGCAGCTGCGTGGGGCCGGCGCCGTCGACGTAGTCGCTCGGGTCCAGCACCACGGTCGATTCGAGGCCGAATTCGCCGCCGTGCATGGCGCGCAGCACGGCGATCGCCACCGGTACCTTGATGCCGGAGGCGAGATACCAGGAGTCGTCGCCGCGGTAGGAAACGATCTCGCCGGTGTCCAGGCGCTGCACGTAGACGCCGAGATCGCCGGGGAACCCGGCGTCGATCTGGGGCAGGCGTGCGTGCAGCGATTCCACCCACGGGCGTTCGTGCGCCCGCGCCGCGGCGGCGGACAGGAGGAGCAGCGCCGCCGCGCACAGGCGCATCAGCGATGCGCCCGGATCCAGCGCGTGAGCGCGATCCACGCCGCCGTGGCCGCGATCAGGCCCAGCGTCAGCGTCAGCGCGTGCGCGTAGCGGGTGTTGTCGACGAAGCCGAGGAGATAGCGGAAGACGACGAACACCACCACGATGTGGAACACGAAGGCCTGCAGCGCCGCGCTGCCGATCAGCGTGACGGGACGGCCGAGGCGCGCGAGCCGCTCGCCGCCGCCGAACGAAAGCGCCAGCAGCAGCAGCGCGCCGCCCGCGCTGAACAGCATGAAGAGCAGCTCGGGCGGATGCTTGCCGGCGTTGCGCGCGATCGCCATCAATTCCCCGCCCAGATTGCCGCCGGCCAGGATCAGGAAGATCGCGAAGGCGAGCGCCGCGGCGCCGGCCAGCGCCGCCGCGAGGCGAAGGCGCGCCGCCGGATTCGCATACGCCTCGCGCAGCACGCCGCCGATCAGCAGGCCGCACAGCACCAGCGGCCCGCGCGAGAGCTGGCCCCAAGTGTAGTAGTCCTCGTGTTCGACCAGCAGTGCCTGCAGCGGCTCGATGCCCCAGAAATCGAAGTAGCGCAGCAACCCCCAGCCCACCAGCGCCATCGCCACCGGGCTGGCCAGGCGCGCGGCCAGCGGCAGGCGCGCCCACAGCGGCAACGCGAATGGAATCCACAGCAACGCGATCGCGTAGAAGCCGAGGATCTCGACATACGACGGAAAGCCGCGGTAGAGCAGCGCATCGACGATTTCTTCCGGCGAACGCGTGCCCGCCATTTCGACGACCGTCAGCAGCTTGTACCAGAACAGCACCACGAGGCCGGTGAGCAGCAGCTTCAGCCGGCGGCGCGGCCAGTCCGGCGTGTCCACGTGCGGCACGTAGGCCACGGCCAGCGCGATGCCGAACACCAGGATGAAGAGCGAGGATGCGAACTTCGTGATCGCATGCAGGGCCATGCCGGCGTCGGGAATCTGCTCGAACGCCAACATGCCGTTCACGCCATGGCTCAGGATCATCAGGCACACGGCCAGTCCGCGCGCGAAGTCGATGGCCTGGATGCGTCCACTGTCCGCCACGGCCAAGGCATCCGGCGCGGTGCGCGGCGTGGCGATCCGGCGCGGCGTCTTGCGTTCTGGCCAGTCGGCGGGGATGGGGCCGGGAATGGCTGCCATGCCTTGCTCCAGAGGGCGATGCTCCGGAGCAGCAAGGCGCGTGCCATGCGTTGTCGGCCGTCATTCCCGCGCAGGCGGGAATCCAGCGCGTGGCGATCCGGTGTCCATCGCACTCGGGTCCCCGCCTGCGCGGGGACGGCGTGGTGCAAGCTGCGTGCGGCGGCGGTTCGCCGCGTGCAGGTTGCAGAGCGGGCTCGTCAGTCCGGACGCACCGTGAGTTTCAGCCCGACGTCGTCGAAGTATTCGACTTCCGTTTCGAGATCGGCGTGCGTGAGCGGATGGCTTTCCAGCCACGCCGCCGACAGGCGCAGTTCGAGTCGGCGATCGCCGACGCCGAGCGCGATCTTCGGCAACGGCGATTTGTCGTGGCTGCGGTGCAGCAGGATTGCCAGGCGCAGCAGCGCCAGCGTGCGCAGGGTCGGCTGCAGCAGGCGTTCGGGCAGGGCGTCGAGCGGTGCCTTGCCCATCGAGCGGCGTTGCGCGCGCACGAGCGCCGCCAGTTGCTGCTGCTCCTGGCGCGAGAAACCGGCGATGTCGGAATGCTCGAGCAGATAGGCGCCGTGCAGATGGTGCTGGCTGTGCGCGATCACCAGGCCGATCTCGTGGATGCGCGCCGCCCAGGCCAGCATCAGGCGGTCTTCCGGCTCCAGCGCCCAGTCCACGGCGACCTGGTCGAACAGCAGCAGCGCAGTGCTCTCGACGCGCGCGGCGTGCTCGGTGTCGATGCCGTAGCGCGTGGCCAGGGCCGCGATCGAAGCCTCGCGCGAGTCGCGGTGCGTGGCGCGGCCGAGCATGTCGTAGAGCACGCCTTCGCGCATCGCGGTCTGGCAGACCTGCATGCGCTTGAGGCCCAGTTCCGCGAAGCAGGCTTCGAGGATCAGCAGGCCGCCGGGCATGATCGGGCGGCGTTCCTCGGAAAGCCCCGGCAGCTTGATGGCGTCGATGCTGTCGAACTCGAGCATCGAATCGCGCGCGGCGGCGATGCCTTCGGCCGTGATGGCGCCGCGCGAGACCTTCAGCCCGGCGACGATCTGCCCGGCGGCCTTGATCGTGCCCGAGGAACCGATGGCCTCCTGCCAGCCGCGCGCGCGGTAGGTGCTGGCGAACTGCTGGAACTCGGCGGAGATCTCGGTGAGCCCGTCCTTCCAGCGCTTCTTCGACAACCGGCCGTCGCCGAAGAAACGCCGCGTGGTGGCCACGCATCCCATCTGCAGCGATTCGCGTTCGACCGGCTCGAAGCCCTGGCCGATGATGAATTCGGTGGAGCCGCCGCCGATGTCGATCACCAGGCGCTGGCGCGTGGCCTTGGGCGGCAGGCCCTGCGCCACGCCCAGGTAGATGAGGCGCGCCTCTTCGCGGCCGGACACCACTTCGATGCCGTGGCCGAGCGCGGTTTCGGCCGGCAGCAGGAAGGTCTGCGGATTGCGCAGTGCGCGCACCGTGTTGGTGGCGATGGCGCGCACGCGGTGCGGCGGCAGCGTGCGCAGGCGCTCGCCGAAGCGCGCCAGGCATTCGAGCGCGCGCGTCAGCGCGTCGGGGTCGAGGCCGCCCTGGCCATCGAGGCCGGCCGCCAGGCGCACCATTTCGCGCAGCCGGTCGACGATGCGCAGCTGGCCGAGCACGTAGCGCGCCACCACCATGTGGAAGCTGTTGGAGCCAAGGTCCACGGCCGCCAGCAGTTCGCCGTCCTTGAGCGCGCTATCGGGCATGCGTCACCGGGTGTAGCGCGCCAGCAGCGCGTCCTGGGCCGAATGCGGCATGTCGCCGTCGGGCGGTTCGAGGTCTTCGTAACTGCCGTCCGGGCGCAGCTGCCAGCCCTGGATGTTGTCTTCGAGGTAATTCTTCAGCTCCTCGTCGAAGACGCGCTGCGCCAGCTCCGGATCGAGGATGGGGAAACAGGTTTCGACGCGGCGCAGCAGGTTGCGCTCCATCCAGTCGGCGCTCGAGCAATAGGTCTCGGGCGCGCCGCCGTCGTTGAGGAACCAGTACACGCGGCTGTGCTCGAGGAAGCGCCCCACCACCGAGCGCACCGTGATGTTGTCGGACACGCCGGGGATGCCCGGACGCAGGCCGCAGGCGCCGCGCACGATCAGCTCGACCTTCGCACCGGCGCGCGAGGCCTCGTACAGCGCGCGGATCACGCCCTCCTCGTTGAGCGCGTTCATCTTCGCCACGATCCGCGCCGGCCGCCCGGCGCGCGCGTTGTCGGCCTCGTGCGCGATCTTCTTCAGCAGGGCCTTGTGCAGCGTGAAGGGCGATTGCAGCAGGCGCTTGAGCTTGAACGAAGGCGCCAGGCCCGAGAGCTGCTGGAACAGGCGGTGCACGTCCTCGCCGATGTCGGTGTCGGCCGTCATCAGGCCGATGTCGGTGTAGGCCTTGGCGGTGCCGGAGTGGTAATTGCCCGTGGAAAGGTGCACGTAGCGCTGCAGCTTCTTCGTCTCGCGCCGCACGATCAGCATCATCTTGGCGTGCGTCTTGTAGCCCACCACGCCGTACACCACCTGCACGCCGGCTTCCTGCAGGCGGTCGGCGAGGCGGATGTTGGCCTCCTCGTCGAAGCGCGCGCGCAGTTCGATCACCACCGTGACGTCCTTGCCGTTGCGCGCGGCCTCGATCAGGTGATTCACCAGCACCGAATCCTTGCCGGCGCGGTACAGCGTCTGCTTGATGGCGAGGACGGCCGGGTCCTGGCTGGCGGCCTTCACCAGTTCGACGACCGAGGCGAAGGAATCGTAGGGGTGGTGCAACAGCACGTCGCCGCGCCGGATCACCTCGAAGATGTCGTCGCCGTCGAGCGGCGGGTGCTGGCGCGGCTGGAACGCCGGGAATTTCAGTTCCGGACGGTCGACGAGGTCGTAGACCGCGATCACGCGGTTGAGGTTGACCGGGCCGTTGATGC
>CAMLOR010000125.1 GCA_946481615.1 uncultured Aquimonas sp. | reverse complement strand
GCTTCCTGCCGCAGCCAGTCCTCGACCAGCTGGTTCTCCAGCCGCGCGCGCAGGATAAGGGTCGAGGCCGCGAACAGCGCCGTCAGCCCGAAGCCGAGCACGACGAATGCGACGATGATGCGGCTGCGAAGCCGGCGCCGGTATTGCATCCGCGAACGCTACGCCGGTTCGGCGTCCGCGATGCGGTAGCCGATGCCGTGGCGGGTCTGGATCAGCGGCTTGGGGAAAGGCTTGTCGACCGCCGCGCGCAACCCGTGGATGTGCACGCGCAGGCTGTCGGAATCGGGCAGCTCCTCGCCCCAGACGCGGGTTTCCAGTTCCTGCCGCGTCACCACCGCGGGCGAGGCCTCCATCAGGCAGGAGAGGATCTTGAGCGCGGTGGGATTGAGCGTGATGTTGCGGCCGCCGCGCACGACTTCGAGCGTGTCGAGGTTGTATTCGAGATCGGCCACCTTGAGCACGCGCGGCGCGGCGCCCTTGCCGCGGCGCGCCAGCACCGACAGGCGCGCTTCGACTTCCTGCAAAGCGAAAGGCTTGACGAGATAGTCGTCGGCGCCCGACTCGAAGCCCGCGAGTTTCTGTTCGAGCGCATCGCGCGCGGTGAGCATCAGCACCGGCGTCTGCTTGCGGGCTTCGGTGCGCAGCTTGCGGCAGACCTCGAGGCCGTCCATGCCCGGCAGGTTCAGATCGAGCACGATGGCGTCGAAATCGTTGACGATGGCCAAGTGCAGGCCGGTCACGCCGTCGGCGGCGAAGTCGACCGTGTGGCCGCGGTCCTCGAGGAAATCGCCGAGGTTGGCGGCGATATCGCTGTTGTCTTCGATCACCAGGATGCGCATGCGGCCAAGCGTACCGCCATTCGTGGCCCGGCGGCGAGTTCGGCCCGGCATCGGTGCCGGGCGAACTTCAGTTCACGCTCAGGCTGACGCTGCTTCCGGGCAGGAGCTCCTGGACCGGGCGGCAGACGCGCGAGCCGGTCTGGCGGCGGCAGCGTTCGTCATCGCCGCGTTGTTCTTCGTCGGCGAGCACGAAGTCGAAACGCTGCGTGAGGCTCGCGCCAGCAGCGGCACCGGCCGGATAGCGCCAACGTTCCAGCGCGCGGCGCGCCGCGAGCTCGAAGGCGCCTTCGGGCTGCGCTTCGCGCACGGCCACCTCGGTGACGCGGCCGGCATCGTCGACGCGATAGTCCAGCACGACCCAGCCTTCGACGCCGCGTAGGCGCGCGGCACGCGGATAGGCGGGCGCGACGCGGCGCGTCGGCGCGGGGCCGGCCACCGCCGCGGATTCGGATCCGACCCACTCCGTTGCATCGGACGGCGGCGCGGAGGCCTGCAGCTGCGCCACGGTTTCCGCTGCGAGGCTCGGCCGCGTTTCGATGGGCTGCATGCTGGCGACGTCGGCCGCGGCGATTCCATCCCGCACCGGCGGTGCGGCGATGGATGTTTCGGCTTCGGCCACCTGCGGTGCCGCGGGTGCGAGCGGGAAAACCTCGGCGGAGGCAGGCGCTTCGTCCACCACCATCGGCATGCGCACCGGCGCCAGCACGGGCGCGATGTCGCCGATCGCGATGTCTTGCGTCGCCGGCGCGATGAACGCGGCACCGGGGACGAGCGCCACCGGCAACGCCTCGAACAACGCCGCCTGCTGCTCGCGCGGCACGAACCAGGCCAGCGACAGCACACCGAGCAGGCCGACCGCCACCAGCGACTGCGAGTTCGACACGCGCGGCGCCGGCAGTTCGACGATGCGTTCGACGCGCTCGAGCAATGCACCGCCCGACGCGGCCAATGCCGGCAACGGCAGGTCGTGCGCGCGCGCTTCCGCCAGCGCGAGCAGCGCGCGCGCGTAGCGCAGGCGGTCGCCGCCGCTGGTCACCACGATGTCGTCGCAGCAAAGCTCGCGATCCTCGCGCACCTTGCGCGAGATCCAGTGCACGGCCGGGTGATAGAACAACAGCGTGTCCAGACCTGTCTGCAGGAGATTGAACAGCGGGTCGAGTCGGCGCAGATGCGCCAGCTCGTGCACCAGGATGAGTTCGAGCTGGTCCGCGGGCAGCCGCGCGAACAGGCTGGCGGGCAGCAGTACCGTGGGCCGCAGCACGCCGACGAGCATCGGCGTGACGATCGCCGCGCCCTGGCGCAGGCGCACTTTCATCTGCACGCCGAGCCGAGCCGCCAGCGTTTCGAAACGCGCCTGCCATTCCGCGCTCACCGGCAGCGCGGTGTCGCACAGCCGGCGCAGGCGCCGCCATTCGCGCCACAGGCGCAGGCTCAGCACGAGCACGCCGGCGAGCCACGCGCCCACGAGCCACAGCAGCCAGGTGTCGGCCGCGATGCCGGTTTCGCGCGTGGTGGCCTGCATGGCCGAAACCACAGCACCACCCGCCGCCTGCAAGGCCACCGGCGGCGCGCTGTCCTGCAGATGCCCGAGCAGCGTGGCGAGCGGCGCGACGGCCAAGGCCAGCAGCGTGACGTGGCCCGCGAACAGGCGCTGGCGCGGCGCGCGCAGCAGTCCGCGCGCGAGCGCGTAGGCGCAAGCGATCAGCAGGCCCTGCCAGAGGAAATCGAGCAAGGTCCAGCCGAGCGCCACGGCACCGGGCAGGAAAGCGGAGAGCGACTCAGCGTCCATTGCGTTCGCGCTCCAGGCGGTCGAGCAGTTCGCGCACCTGCGCCAGTTCCTCGGGCTTGGGTGCTTCGCCGGTACCGAGCACGCTCAGCACCAGATCCATCGGCTTGCCGCCGAAGAGCTGCTGCACGATGGGCCCGAGCAGGCGGCTGCGCGCGGTGTCGCGCGAAACCGCCGCCCGGAACACGTGCGCGCGCTGGGTGTCGTCGCGCTCCACCAGGCCCTTGCCGTGCATCACCTGCAGCAGCTTGAGCGCGGTGGTGTAGCCGCCGCCGTCGTGTTCGTACAGCGCTTCGTAGACCTCGCGCACCGTAGCCTGTCCGCGCGACCACAGCACGTCGAGGATGGCGAGTTCGGCCTCGGTGGGCCTTGGTGTCTTCTTGCTCATGGCAGGAGTCCCGGGTTCTGCCTCGAAGCCTAGCGCGTTTCGGGCGCGATCTTCAGTTGCGGCCGCCGAAACCGGTCGCCGGTTCGCGGCTGGGCAGGATGTCGCCCATGCTGCGGCGCGTCTCGATGTCCTCGCGCGACTGCTGGCTGGCGCGCCGCCACTCGGCCACCGTGCGACAGGTGCTGGTGGTGCGGTGCGAACCCACGCGCTTTTCGCGCTTGCACTGCATGCGGCTGTCGCGATTGGCCTTGGTCAGCAGCGCGTTGACCAGTTCCTGATCGTTGATCAGCGCCACCTTGTCGGCTTCGGGCAGATCGCCGATGCGGCGGCCGGCAAGCAGCTTCTCCATGCGATCGAGCGCGGCGAAGACCTGGGCCTTGTCGGCTTCGGAGATCTCCGCGAAGCGCTCGCCCTTCTCCATTTCCTGCAGCACGGCGGCGCGCTGCGCGCCGAGATCTTCGCGGCCGGCATCCACCGAAGGCGGCGGCGCCTTGGCGGCGGAGACCGCGCCGGCGGCGGCGAGGGCGAGGCAGAATACGAGGGCGCGCAGTTTCATCGGTGCTACTCCTTGGTTGATCGTCATTCGCCCTGGGGCAGGATGTCGCCCAGGCTGCGTCGGTATTCGAGGTCTTCGCGCGATTGCTCGCTCGCGCGCTTCCACTCCGCCGCGGTGCGGCAGGTGCTGGTGAGGCGATGCGATCCGACGCGGCGTTCGCGCTTGCAGACCATGCGGCTGTCGGCCTTGGCCTTGGTGAGCAGCACGTTGACCAGTTCCTGATCGTTGATCAGCGCCACGCGGTCGTCCTGGCGCAGGTCGTCCATGCTTTGTTTGCCTTCCAGCACCGCGGCCATGCGGTCGAAGGCCTCGGCCACGGCGGCGCGGTCCTTGTCGGAGATTTCGGCGAAGCGGCCGCCGGCCTTCATTTCGCCCTCGACGGCGGCGCGCTGCTCGGCGAAGCCGATGGGATCGGCCTTGACGAGCTCGGCGGGCGGACTGTTGCGCGCGGCCAGGGCGGCGCCGGAGACGCTCAGGAAAAGGAGACAAAGGGCGGCGCGGAACGGCATGCACGGGCTCCCGGAAGCTTCACAGGAACCCATCGTACGAAGTGCATCGTACGGCTGTCAACGAACCGTTTCGTAGGGCTGGGCGCAAAATAAAAGACCCACGGACGCGAATTGGGGGAACGCGCGTCGCGTGGGTCAAAAAGCTACTGCCCCGATTACCGTAATCTGCAAGTCACGACTGACTTAGGAGTGTCGAGCAGAACTTACTGGCAGGCGCAGAGTAGGCCGAGCCCGGTAAAAAGCCTGTTAAACCCCGCGCAGGGAATCGTTAAACCCGGGCGGCGCGTTTGCGGGCCCGTTTCACCGAGGCATCGATGTAGTCGACCACGGTGCCGGCCACGTCGAGCTGGGTGGCGCCTTCGATGCCCTCCAGGCCCGGCGAGGAATTGACCTCCAGCACCAGCGGCCCGCGCTTGCTGCGCAGCAAGTCGACGCCGGCCACGTTCAGCCCCATCACCTTCGCGGCACGGATCGCGGTGTCGTGCTCCTCGTCGGTCAACTGCACCGCCTTGGCGCTGCCGCCGCGGTGCAGGTTGGAGCGGAACTCGCCCTTGCGCGCCTGGCGCCGCATCGAGGCCACCACCTCGTTGCCGACCACGAAGCAACGCACGTCGGAGCCCTTCGCCTCGGCGATGAACTCCTGCACGAGGAAGTTGGCGTAGAGCCCGCGGAAGGCTTCGATCACGCTGCGCGAAGCCGAGGCGCGTTCGGCCAGGATCACGCCGTTGCCCTGGCTGCCCTCGGTCAGTTTGATCACGTGCGGCGGGTGGCCGAGCATGTGCAGCAGATCGGCGGTGTCGTCCGGGTTGTCGCCGAACACGGTGCGCGGCAGCCCGATCTTCTGCGCCGCCAGCAGCTGGTGGCAGCGCAGTTTGTCGCGCGCGCGCAGGATGGCGTCCGAGACGTTCGGCGTGTACACGCCCATCATCTCGAACTGGCGCAGCACCGCGGTGCCGTAGAAAGTGACGCTGGCGCCGATGCGCGGCAGCACGGCGTCGTAGTCGCTCAGCACGCGGCCCTTGTAGTGCATCTCGAAGGAACCGGGCGCGATGCGCATGTAGCAGCGCAGCGGATCGAGCACGCGCACGGTGTGGCCGCGCGCGCGCGCGGCCTCCACCAGGCGCTGGGTGGAATAGAGCTTGCTGTTGCGCGAGAGGATCGCGAGTTTCATGCAGGGCCTGGTTCGTTGCCGCGGTCGCCCAGCACGAACGAGCGCCCGGGGTCGATGAGATAGCGCCGGGCCATGGCGGTGCGGCCGAGCAGCATGGGGAACAGCATATTGCGTCGATTCGCCAGATTTATTTCGATCCGATGAACGGTGTCGGCCACCTGCAGCTGGGTGCGGATGAAGATGCGCTCGGTGACGTGGCCGCCGGAGTCGGTGACGGCGCGGCGATCGTGCACCTTCGCGCGGCACAGACGCCGCTCGTCGCCGACCGCGGTGCGCACGCTGAAGCGCACGTATTCCACGCCGTTCCTGGTGTAGGTCTCCAGTTCGTCGACGTGCAGTGCCGAGGAACGCGCGCCGCTGTCGATCTTCGCGGCGATGGCGCCGATGCCCAGGCGCGGCAACGCCAGCCACTCGCGCCAGCCGAGGGTGAGCATCAGCGCAGGCGCGGCTGGTCGAGCATCGGCGGCAACGGGCAGTGCAGCCCCGCGCAGACCACGCGCAGCAGTTCCGCTTCCGCCACCGCCACCTTGCCGTCCTGGCTGATGGCGGCGACCAGGCCCTCGACCAGCAGCTGCTTGCCGGTGGCGTCGACGGCGTCGAGCGCGGCCAGCGCCTCGTCGAGCGCCTTCGTCCACGCCGCCGGCGGCGCGTAGGCGAAATCGACGTTCGGCAGCACGCGTTCGAGGCCGGCGGCGAAGGCGATCTTCGCGCTGCGATCGTCGTCGTGGCCGTGGCGCGCGATCACGCCGAACAGGGCGGCGAGTTCCGCGCGGCACTGCGCCAGCTTGCGCTTGCCGACGTTGTGGTACCTGGATGGATCGAGCGCTTCGACCACCTGCCGGCGCAGCAGCCGCGCCAGGCAGTATTCGAAGAGGCCGACGTGGCCGTCGATGTGGATCAGCACGTCGCAGGTCTCGATGAACTTGTGCAGCTCCGGCCGCGGTCGGCGGCGCAGCAGCGGGAAGGCGATCGAGGCCAGCGGCAGCCGCAGCATCGGGTGCATGGCGCGCACCGCGTCGACGCGCTGCAGGGCGCTTTCGGCGGCGGCCTCGTCGATGCGCTCGGCGATCTCGGCCAGCTGGCGCGCGCGGATCGCGGCGTCGCCGTCGAGCAGCAGCGCCAGCACCACGCCCATCGCGTGCGAAGGCGTGCTGGCGGCTTCGTGCAGCGCATCGGGCAAGGCATCGCTGAGTGCGCCAGCACGCTGGTAGTCGTCGTTGGCGGGCGCGCCGACCTGCGCCGCGACGGCTTCCGGCGCGACCTTCAGTTCCGCGCCCTGCGCCGGCAGACGGCGCGGCGAATCGCCGGTGAGGCCGAGGGCCGCGTCTTCCTCCAGGCCCATCGGCGGATGCTTGCTCCACTGCCTCGCCAGTTCGCCGAAGGCTTCCGGGCGGAAACTCTTGTCGAGCGCCTGGATGCGCTCGAACAGCGGCGGATGGGTGGCGAACAGCGAGGAATAGCCGATGCCGTCGCCGAACAGCATGTGGCTCACCTCTTCCGCCTCGCCGGCGTGCAGCTTCGAACCCGCCGGCAGGCCGGCGATCTTCTTGAGCGCGCCGGCGATGCCGGAACTCTGGCGCGTGAACTGCACGGCCGAGGCATCGGCCAGGTATTCGCGCGAACGCGACACGCCGGCCTTGATCATGCGGCCGAAGAACAGGCCGACGTAGCCGATCACCATGATGGCCAGCGCCATCGCGATGAACACGCCGGCGCCTTTCGAATCGCCGCCGCCGCGCGTGTGCTCGAGCACCTTGCGGCCACAGATGCCCAGCACCAGCAGGCCGAACAGCACGCCCATCAGGCGGATGTTGAGCCGCATGTCGCCGTTCAACACGTGGCTGAACTCGTGCGCGATCACGCCCTGCAGCTCGTCGCGGTTGAGCCGCTCGAGCGCGCCGCGCGTCACGCAGACCGCGGCGTCGCTCGGCGTGTAGCCGGCGGCGAAGGCGTTGATGGCTTCCTCGTGTTCGAGCACGAAGACGTCGGGCATCGGCACCGAGGAGGCGATGGCGATCTCCTCCACGACATTGCGTAGCCGCCGCAGTTGAGGATCGCGCGTGCCCTCCGGCACCGGCGTGGCGCCCAGCTGGCGCGCCACCGCCTCGCCGCCGCTGCGCAGGCTCGCGATGCGGTAGAGCGTGGCGATGCCGATTACCGCCACGGTGAGCACCGCGGCGGCGATCAGCGCCGGGCGAATCTCGCCGGCGAACGCCGCCGCGCCCTGCGCCTGCAGCGTGCCCGAATCGGACGCCGCGCCGAGCGCCAGGAACAGCGCGCCGTCCACCGCCACCACGGTGGCCAGCACCGCCAGCGCGAACAGCAGCACGAGGCGCCGCGAACTGCGCCGCGCCTGCGCCTGGGCCTCGAAGAAGTTCATTCAGCGCGTCAGGAGAACGACACCTTGGGCGCTTCGCGCTTGTGCGCCTGGTCTTCGGTGATCTCGAGCAGCGCGGCGGGCTGGAAGTTGAACATGCCGGCCAGGATCGAGTTCGGGAACACTTCGCGCCGGTTGTTGTAGCCCATGACCTGGTCGTTGTAGGCCTGGCGCGCGAAGGCGACCTTGTTCTCCGTGGAGGTGAGCTCCTCGGTGAGCTGCATCATGTTCTGGTTGGCCTTCAGGTCCGGATAGGCCTCGCTCACCACCATCAGGCGCGAGAGCGCGCCGGTGAGACCGGCCTCGGCCGAAGCGAGCTGCGCCATGGCGTTCGGATCGCCCGGCGCGGCCTTGGCGGCGCCCAGGCCCGAGACCGCGCGGCTGCGCGCGGCGATCACCGCTTCGAGCGTGTCGCGCTCATGCTTCAGATAGGCCTTGGCGGTTTCGACCAGGTTGGGGATGAGGTCGTAGCGCCGCGAGAGCTGCACGTCGATCTGCGCGAAAGCGTTCTTGTAGGCGTTGCGCGCCGTGACGAGCCCGTTGTAGATGCCGATGGCCCAGCCGCCGAGCAGCACGACGATGGCCAGGAGCACGAGGATCGTGATCAGTCCCATGAGCTTCCCCTCAAGTTCGCGCTAAGATGCTTGGCGCTCAGTTCAAGCATACGCAGGCCGTGCGGCGTACGAAAGTCAGACTCACCCGTTGGCTGCAAGTGACGCTGGCGGCGTTCGCCGCCCTGCCGGCCGCCGCCGCCGCGCTCGACACCACCACCCCGCTCGCGCTCTCGGCCAAGGCCGTGCGCCCGCTGCTGTCGCCGCGCGACCAGCAGGCGCTGGCCAAGACCATCGAGCGGCTGGCCGAACGCATCGTCACCGAAGCGAAGGTCAACGGCCTGGCCGTCACCGTGGTGCAGGGCGACCAGGTGCTGCTCGAACGCGGCTTCGGCTTCACCGACAGCACCACGAAGGAAGCCGTGGGCACCGACACGGTGTTCCGCATCGCCTCGCTCTCCAAGGCCTTCGCCGGCACGCTCTCCGCCATGCTGGTGGAGGAAGGCGCGCTGCGCTGGGACACGCGCCTGGTCGATCACCTGCCCGCCTTCAAGCTCAAGAACCTGGCCTCGGCGCAGTCGATCACGGTGAAGGACATCCTGAGCCATCAGGTCGGCCTGCCCCACAACACGCACGACCGCCTGCTCGAAGCCGACGAGCCCTACCCGCTGCTGGTCGCCAAGCTCGAAACGGTGCCGACGATCTGCGACGCCGGGCAGTGCTACAGCTACCAGAACATCGCCTTCGCGCTGATCGGCGACATGGTGTTCGCCGCCACCGGCGATTTCTA
>CAMLOR010000124.1 GCA_946481615.1 uncultured Aquimonas sp. | reverse complement strand
TGGACGGCCTACCAGAAGCTGCCGGCGCCCGTGCTGTTCGTGTGCGAGGACAACGGCATCGGCATTTCGGTGAAGACACCGACGGGGTGGATCGCGCAGAACTTCAGCGGCCGGCGCGACCTCGACTACTTCTACGCCGACGGCCTCGACATCGCCGAAGGCTACGGCCAGGTGCAGGCCGCGGTGGAGCATTGCCGCCGCACGCGTCGCCCGACCTTCCTGCACCTGCGCACCACGCGCATCATGGGCCACGCCGGCACCGACTTCGAGATCGAATGGCGCGCGCTGGAAGAACTCTGCGCGGTCGAGGCCAGCGATCCGCTGCTGCGTTCGGCGGCGATCGCGCTCGAATCCGGCCTGATGACGCCGGAGGAACTGCTGGCGAAATACGAGGCGATCCGCGCGCGCTGTTTCGAGGCCGCCGAGGACGCCGACGCGCGCCCGCGCCTGTCGACGCTGGAAGACGTGATGGCGCCGCTCGCGCCCTACACGCCGAAGGCGGTGGCGAAGGAAGCCTCGCGGGCGCCTGCGCACGACAGGCGCGTGGCGGTGTTCGGCAGCGAGGAAAAGCTGCCGGAGAAACTGCCGCCGCGCCATCTGGCGATCCAGATCAACCAGGCGCTGCACGATCTGTTCGTGAAGTATCCCGAAGCGCTGCTGTTCGGCGAAGACGTGGCGCAGAAGGGCGGCGTGTACACGGTCACCAAGGGCCTGCACAAGGCCTTCAAGGGCACGCGCGTGTTCAACACGCTGCTCGACGAGACCATCATCCTGGGCCTGGCTCAGGGCTATTCGAACCTGGGCATGCTGCCGCTGCCCGAGATCCAGTACCTGGCCTATTTCCACAATGCCTGCGACCAGATCCGCGGCGAGGCCTGTTCGCTGCAGTTCTTCAGCAACGGGCAGTACCGCAATCCGATGGTGATGCGCATCGCGAGCCTGGGCTACCAGCGCGGCTTCGGCGGGCATTTCCACAACGACAACTCGATCACCGCGCTGCGCGACATCCCGGGCCTCGTGGTCGGCTGCCCCAGCCGCGGCGACGACGCCGCGACGATGCTGCGCACGCTGATGGCGCTGGCGAAGGTGGACGGCCGCGTCTGCGCCTACCTCGAGCCGATCGCGCTCTACATGACCAAGGATCTGTACGAAGCCGGCGACGGTGGCTGGCTGACCTCGTACCCGGCGCCGGACCAGGCCATGCCGCTGGGCGAGGGCCGCGTCTACGGCGAGGGCGACGATCTCGTCGTATTCACCTTCGGCAACGGTGTACCGATGAGCCTGCGCGCGGTGCGCGAGCTCGAAAAGAAGCACGGCTGGAAGGCGCGCGTGGTCGACCTGCGCTGGCTGCAGCCGCTCAACGAGGCGTTCATCGCCGAACAGGCCCGCAGCGCGAAGCGCATCGTGGTCGTCGATGAAGGCCGCCGCAGCGCCGGCGTGGGCGAGGGCATCATCACCGCCCTGGTCGAGGCCGGCCTGGGCAACGTCCCCCAGCGCCGCGTGGTCGGCGCCGACACCTACACGCCGCTGGCCGGCGCCGCCTTCCTCGTCATCCCGGGCGAGGGCGACATCGCGGCGGCCGGCGAGGCGCTGGCGTAGCATCGAATCATGGACCGTGCGGCATCGATCGACTCCATCGACGAAGCCCGCCTCGTCGAATGGTTCCTCCAGCTCACGCCCGCGCAGCGATTGGCGGAGCTGGAGTCGCATATCGCGGCCCTGGAGGCCCGCGGCTTCGGCCCCGAAGCAGGGCTGACCATGGAGCCGCGCGATCTTCTGATCCCGCGTCGTTGATCGGCCCCGGGGGCTGACGCCCGCAACCCGATTCCCCTATCATCCGGGAGCCATGAGCCAGACCCAGCCGCTCTGCATCCTGTTCGCCGACGTCAGCGGCAGCACCAAGCTGTTCGAGCAGCGCGGCGATGTGGAAGCGCGCCGCATCATCGCGGCGGTGCTCGATGCGCTCTCCAAGGTCTGCGCCAGCCACGGCGGCAAGGTCATCAAGACCATCGGCGACGAGATCATGTGCACGCTGCCCTCGGCCATGGCCGGGGTGCTGGCGGCCTGCGACATGCAGAAGCGGGTGGCGCACGACCTCGTCTTCGTGCGCGACAACCTCGGCATCCGCATCGGCCTGCACCACGGCGACACCCTGGTGGAGGAGAACGACGTCTACGGCGACGCCGTCAACACCGCCGCGCGCATGGCCTCGCTGGCCAAGCGCGAGCAGATCGTCACCACCGCCAGCACCCTCAAGGGCCTGACCAGCGCCGGCACCATCCGCAGCCGCAGCCTGGGCCGCGCGCGCGTCTCCGGCAAGCTGCTGCCCATCGAGATCGTCGACGTCATCTGGCAGGAAGACACCTCCAACATCACCACGGTGCAGCGCGCCATCCGCATCGACGACGGCGGCACCACCAACGTCAAGCTCACGCTGCGCTACCGCGGCCAGGTGATGGAGCTCAACGAGAATTCGCAGCCCTTCACCATGGGGCGCGACGCCGGCAATTCGCTGGTGATCGACGCCGAATGGGTGAGCCGCACACATGCGCTCATCGAGTTCAAGAAAGGCTATTTCGTCATCTCCGACCGCTCCACCAACGCGAGCTACGTGAAACTCGGCGACGACGACGAACTGCGCCTGCACCGCGACGAGGTGCATCTGCGCAAGAACGGCGCCATCTCGCTGGGCCAGGCCATCGGCCTGAACCAGCAGGACGTCGTCTACTTCCAATGCAGCTACTGAGGTGAGGTCCGGTCGGCGCGGCGCGGTCCTGCTGCTGGCCGGCGCGGCATTGCTGTGCGCCGGCGCGGACGCCCGGGCGGAAATCTATCGCTGGACCGACAGCGCCGGACGCGTCCACTACAGCGACCGCAAACCCGCCGACGCCGACGCGCGCACCGTGGCGGTGGACGAGCGCCAGCCCGCGCCGCCGCCGGTTTCGCCGGTGCCAGGCCGCCCGGCGGCGCCCACGCCGGTGGCCCAGGCCAAGCGCGCGCAGCCCGAAGTCACGATGTACATGAGCCCGACCTGCGGCTACTGCATCAAGGCCGCGCGTTTGTTCCAGTCCCGCGGCATCGCCTGGCGCAACGTCGACATCACCGCCTCGGCACAGGCCAAGGCCGAATTCGATGCGCTCGGCGGCCACGGCACGCCGTTGATCTACATCGCCGGCCAGCGCTTCAACGGATTCAGCGCAAGCAAGCTCCAGAACGAACTGGCTCGCCACGGCTGGTAGGCCGGCGCGCGGTTGCGGCCGGCCCGTGGCGGGCGTAGCGTGGCCGCGGGGGATATCGCCGGGGACGCGCATGATTCGCTGGATGCTGGCCGCGCTCGTGGCCGCCGCACCTTGGCATGGCCGTGCCGAAAGCCTGCCCCCGTTGCGCGACATCGCCACCGTCGGGCTCGGTGAGCAACACACTTGCGCGCTGGACGCGCGCGGCAACGCCCTGTGCTGGGGCACGAACGAATTCGGCCAACTCGGCGTGGCGGACGGCGCGCTCAGCGCACGCACCACGCCCGTGCCGGTGCCGGGCGCCGGTCCCGGCCTGAAGGCGCTCGGCGTCGGCGGTTATCACGCCTGCGCGGCGAAATCGGATGGCCGGGTGATCTGCTGGGGCCGCGATCTGCAGGGCGCGCTCGGCGATGGCCTCGGCGACGGCGGGCCGTCGGTGGTGGCCGTGCCGGGGGTGGAGAACGTCACGCAGGTCAGCGCCGGCATCGCGCATACCTGTGCGCTGCAGGCCGACGGCACGGTGCATTGCTGGGGCGGCAACGAATTCGGCCAGCTCGGCCGCAATCATCGCGAGCAGGGCGACACGCCGTCCGGCGTGCTTGGTCTGGACGGAACGGCCGCGCTGGTGGAAGCCGGCGACGCCCACACCTGCGCCCTCCTCGGCGCCGGCGAAAGCGTGCGCTGCTGGGGTGCGAACGGCGAAGGCCAGCTCGGCGACGGCAGCACCACCGATCGCCTGCAGCCCGTGAGCGTGCAGGGCTTGCCCGGCCCGGTGCGCGCGCTCGCGGCCGGTGCGCGCGCCACCTGCGCGGTGACGCAGGCCGGCGCCGTGTATTGCTGGGGCGCGGGCTATCCACTCGCGGCGTTCGGCGAAGGTTCGCTGACGGCGCGCCCGTATCCGGGTTTCGAAAGCGGCTGGATCGGCATCGACGCCGGCACCTTCCACTTCTGCGCGCTGCGCCAGGACGGTGCGGTGAAATGCTTCGGCGACGGCAGCGACGGGCAGTTCGGCACCGGGCCGATCGACGGCAGCCTCGGCACCGACCTTGCCGTCGGGCTGGCGCCGGGTGTCGTGCAGATCGCCGCCGCGGCTCACCAGAGCTGCGCCCGCAGTTCTGCCGGCGGACTGCAGTGCTGGGGACTGAACACCAAGGGCCAACTCGGCATCGGCTCCATCACGCAGCGCCTGGTGCCGACGCAGGTGAGCGGCCTGGAAGGCGGGCAGGCCGGTGTAGCGGCGGGCAGTTTCCACAGCTGCGCGCTGTCGGTGGCGGGCGGCGTGAAATGCTGGGGCGCGAACCATCAGGACACCGTCGGCGACGGCACGCAGAACGTGCGGCTCACGCCGGTCGATGTCGTGGGCCTGGGCAGCGGCGTGCGTGCGCTCGCGGCCGGCGCCGACCACACCTGCGTCATCACCGCGGCGCGCCGCGTGCAGTGCTGGGGGGCGAACTTCGACGGCCGGCTCGGCAACGGCGGCACGGTCAACAGCGGCGTGCCGGTCGACGTGCAGGGACTCGGCGATGTCGACGTGCTGGCGCTCGCGCTGGGCAGTTCGCATGCCTGCGTGGTGCTGCAGGGCGGCGCGGTGAAGTGTTGGGGCACGAACGAGTTCGGTCAGCTCGGCGACGGCAGCACCACGAACCGTACGGCGCCGGTGGATGCGACCGGGCTCGCTTCCGGCGTCACAGCCATCGCGGCGGGCTATGGCCACACCTGCGCCATCGCCGCCGGCGGCGCGCTCAAATGCTGGGGCGCCAATTTCACCGGGCAACTCGGCGTGGGCGACAACGCGCCGCACCGCGTGCCGACGGACGTGGTCGGCCTGTCGGGCGGCGTGCAGGGACTCGGGCTGGGCGAGCAGCATTCGTGCGCGCTGGTGGCCGGCGGCGCCGTGAAGTGCTGGGGCGCGAGCTTCTTCGGGCGCCTGCTCGGCGACGAATCCGGCGCCGATCGCCACGTGCCCGGCGACGTGCCCGCGCTGCGCGGCGGCGTCACCGCCATCGCGGCGGGCGCCTATTCGACCTGCGTGATCGCGGCCGGCGGCATGCAATGCTGGGGCGCGCATCCGATCGGCGACAACACCGAGATCGCGCGTGGCCTGCCCACGCCGGTGGCCGGCCTCGAAAGCGGCGTCACGGCGATCGACGGCGGCCTCGGCGGACAGCTGTGCGCGGTGGCGAACGGCGCGGCGAAGTGCTGGGCCGAGAACGGCTTCGCGCAAGTGGGCGACGGCACTACGCACGGCGTGCCCTTGCCGCAGACGGTGCGAGTGGACGAACCCGCGCGCCGCGTCGGCGCGCTCGAGCCGCAGGCCAACGACGTCGCGCTGTCCGCGCGCAGCGATGCCAGCGGCCGTTACGTCGTGTTCCAGTCGCGCGCTTCCAATCTCGTCGCCGGCGACAGCAACGGCACGCTCGACGTCTTCCGCACCGACCGCCAGAGCGGCGAAACGCTGCGCGTGAGCCTGGATGGCGACGGCCACCAGATCGCCGGCGATGCCAGCGAACCGGCCGTCTCCGCCGACGGCAACCATGTCGTGTTCGTGGCGCCCGATGCCGGCGTGGCGAAAGCCATCGGCCTGACGCCCGCGATCAGGAAAGGCAGTGCGTTCGGTGTGTATCTGCGCAATCTCGTCACCGGCACCACCACCCGCATGGGCGCGGCGGTCACCGGCGGCACCGGGACGCAGCCGCGCATCGCGCCCGATGCCACGGCCGTGGTGTTCACCAGCGACAAGACCCCGACCGGCGCCGCCACGCGCGCGAACGTGTATGTCGTGCCGCTCGTTCCGAACGGTGCGGCGCTCGTCGCGGGCACGCCGCGCTGCGTCTCGTGCAAATCCGTCGATGCGGCCGGCGCGGAAGGCGCCGATGCGCAGGGCGAGAGCCGCAACGCGGCGATCTCCGCGGACGGCACCGTCGTCGCCTTCGAAACCACTTCAAAGAACGCGCTGCTGGCGGTGCCTGCGCCGTGCCCGTCGGGCGCCGACATCATGCTGCGCAACCTGACGAGCGGCATCATGCAGCGCATGAGTCCACCGTCGGGCACGCCCGCGGCGAACTGCGGCACCAGCGGCAGCACGGCGCCCAGCCTCGATTACGCCGGCGACACCATCGCCTTCCAGAGCGACCAGCGCCTCGATGCCGGCGACGACAACGCCGCCAGCGATGTGTATCTGGTGCAGGCCGCCGCGCCCGGCGCCCCGACGCTGGTGAGCGCGGCGCCCGATGGCAATCCCGGCAATGGCGCTTCGCGTGCGCCCGATCTCGCGGGCGACGGCCAGTCGCTGAGCTTCGTTTCGAACGCCGCCAATCTCGACCTGAGTTTCGCCGACAACAACGACCGCAGCGACGTGCATGTCGCCAGTCTCGCCGGCGACGCCTCGCTCGCGCGCCTGTCGCGCGGCATCAGCGGTGCGGAAACCGACGCGTCCAGCGAACGTCCCGCGCTCAACTACGACGGCACCAAGGTCGCCTTCGATTCCGCCGCGCGCACGCTGGCGGGCCTCGTGGGCGGGCAATCGAACGTGTACCAACGCAGCAATCCGCTCGCGGCGGCGGTGAAATCCGCAACGTGGTGGAAGAGCAGCGAAACCGGCTGGGGCCTGACGGTGTTCGATCAGGGCAATCTGTTGGCGCCCGCCTGGTTCACCTACGACAACGATGGCGAGCCGACCTGGTTCCTCACCGCCGGCGCCTTCCCGCAGGCCGACGGCAGCTGGCGCGGCGATCTGTTGCGCCTCACCGGCACGCCCTTCGACCGCATCGACGGCCCCGCGGTGGCGAGTGCCACTCCGGTCGGCAACGCGACATTGCGCTTCCAGGGCGATCGCGCGCTCGACTTCGACTACACGGTGCAGGGGACCACGCAACACAAGACGCTGGTGCCGTTCCCATACGGCGCGCGCACCTTCGCCTGCACTGCCAGTCCCTCCGCGGCGCGCGACGGCGCGACGAACTATTCCGATCTGTGGACGGGCGCGGTGCCGAGCGCAGGCTGGGGCCTCACCGTTTTCCACGTCGACGACAGCCTGTTCGCCGGCTGGTACACCTACGACAGCGACGGCGAAGCGGTGTTCTTCGTGCTGGCGACCTCGCGCCAGGCCGATGGGAGTTTCCGCGGGCCGATCTTCCGCCAGCGCAACGGCGTGCCGTTCACGCTGATCGACGATGCGCCGTCGAGCGCGGGGACCGATCAGATCGGCGAGGCGACCTTGCGATTCACCGATGGCGACAGCGCGACGTTCGCGTACACCGTGGGCAGCGTGTCGCAGAGCAAACCGATCGTCCGGCTGCTGGTGGGTTCGCGCCCGAGCGTTTGCCAGACGACGGACGTCGCGCCCTGACACCCTCATTGAAGAAGAGCTGTCAGCCCGGTACGAACACGTTGCTCGCACCGGCGGAATAGGTGAATCCGGGGAACACGTTGGACACGTTCGCCGCGCTCATGCCCATCCGCTTCACCAGCGCCTCGCCGATGATCTGACGGAAGTCGGTGGTCACCGCGAGGTCCTGGCCCTCGAACAGCGAAGCGTCGTCGAGGCCCGGGAAGGTTCCATGCAACTGCCCGCCGGCGACGGCGTTGCCGAGCGCGAACATGACGTTGCCGTAACCATGGTCGGTGCCGCCGGATTCGTTCGGCTTGAAGCGGCGGCCGAATTCCGATTGCACGATCACGGTGACGCGATCCATGTGGCCGGCCGCGGCGAGGTCGGTGTAGAAGGCATGCAGCGCGCGCGCCAGGCCTTCGACGAGGTTGCCGTAGGCGTCGTAATGATCGGCGACGCCGGGATTGGGCATGCCCTGGCCTTCGTGCGTGTCCCAGAACCCGTAGTCGATGGCCGCCACCCGCAGGCCCGAATCGAGCTTGATCAGCTGCGCCAGGTTGCGCAGTTGCGTGCCGAGCGTGGCGCCGTAGTCGGTGGGATACACCGCGCCGCCCGCCGGCTGGTAACCGTCGGTGTTGTTGGCGCCGTAGAGGCCGAAATCGATGCTGCGCATGGTGGCCAGCGCATCGGCGGCGGCGTGGCCGGCGATTTCCAGCGACGAGGCGCCGCTCCACAGCGGCAGCAGGTGGGTGTGGGCGCCCGCATGGTTGGCGATGCCCGCATCGGAGTCGTTCCAGCCCCAGTGGAAGCCGTCGACGCGGAAATCCTGGCCGCTGGCGAAGGTGATGGCTTCGTCGGCGCCGATCAGCGAGGTCTGGCGATTGCCGGAGAAACCCACGGCCGGCGCGAGGATGGCGGGCGCGTCGCTGTCGGCCTGCAGGAAGCGTGCGATCCAGCCATCGGCCGTGCTCTTGTTGCCGGGCGTGCCCAGTTCGACGAAGGCCTGCGTGTCGAAATGGCTGCGGTTCACCACCGTGCTCATGCCGGCGCCCTGCACCACGGCGAGGCGGCCCTGCGTGTAGAGCTGCTGCATGAATTTGGCCGGCGCGCTCGCCACGTCGGCGCGCAGCCCGCCCGCGCGCGGATGCCACGCGAACGGCGTGCCGTCGATCGGGCGCAGGCGATCGACGGGGATGGCCATGCTGCCGCGCTTGGAAACGTACGAAACGCGATCGCTGCCGGAGTAGGGCACGATCATGTGCAGCCCGTCCATGCCTCCGCGCAGGAACAGGTAGACCAGCGTTTCGCGCTGCGCGCCGCCCTTGGCGAGGAGCGGATCGAAGAACGCCACCGATTTGCCGGCGCCCAGCGCCAGCGCGCCCGCGCAACAGCCTTTCAGGAATCCGCGGC
>CAMLOR010000123.1 GCA_946481615.1 uncultured Aquimonas sp. | reverse complement strand
TTTCCTTCCAGGGCCTGGCCAACGTGAAGGAAGCCACCATCGCCACGGTGGCGCCCGGCATCTCCGAAGCGCTGGTCGCCACCGCCATGGGCCTGTTCGCGGCCATCCCGGCGGTCTGGGCCTACAACCGCTACCAGACGAAGGTCGAGCGCCTCAACGTGCGCTACGAAACTTTCGCCGAGGAGTTCTCCTCCATCCTGCAGCGCCAGTCGCACCTGGACGAATGAGATGAGCGCGCGCTCCCGCAAACGCCGCAAGCTCAAGGCCGAGATCAACGTCGTTCCCTACATCGACGTGATGCTCGTGTTGCTCATCATCTTCATGGTGACGGCGCCGCTGCTCAACCTCGGCGTCGACGTCGAACTGCCGCAGGCCAACGCCAAGCCGATCCAGCAGGACAAGGAACCGGTGATCGTGGGCGTGCACGCCGACGGCCGCCTGAGCCTGCAGTTGCAGGGCTCCAAGCCGCAGGAGATCGACGAGGCCACGCTGCTCGCCAAGCTCTCCGCCTTCGTGCGCCAGAACCCGGGCGTGCCGGTGCTGCTGGCCGGCGACGGCCAGATCCCGTACGAGACCGTGATGCAGAAGATGGCGCTGATGCAGCAGGCCGGTGTGGCCAAGGTCGGCCTGATGGCGCAGTCGCAGCAGGATCAGGGCAAGGACTGAGTTGGAAACCACCGCCGACAAGTGGCGAGCGTTCCTCTACGCGATCGGCGTGCATCTGTTGTGCGTGGGCCTGATGTTCGTCGGCCTGCTGTGGACGCACACCACCAAGCCGATCTCGGTGGCCGGCAGCGTCATGGAAGCCACGCTCGTCATGGACCTGCCCGCCGCCTCGGCGCCGGCCACGCCGCCGCCGGCGCCTGAGGAAGCCGCGCCCAGGCAGCAGCCCAAGCCCGAGCCCCGGCCCCAGGACGCCGTCGAGGAAACCCAGCCGGCGCCGCAAGCGCCGCTGCCCGATCCGGACATCGTCGAGCGCGAAAAGGCCGCGTTGCTTGCCCAGCAGCAGGCCGAGGAAAAGGCGCAGCGCGAGCAGGAAGAGAAGCAGCGCCAGCAGCAGATCGAACTCGACGAGCGCAAGCAGCGCGAAGCCGAGGAAAAGCAGCGTCTGGCGCAACAGGCGCTGGAGCGCGAGAAAAAACTCGCGGAAATCCGCAAGAAACTCGATGACGCCGAGCGCCGCCGCAAGCTCGAAGAGGAGCGCCTGGCGCAATTGACGGACCGCCTCGACCAGACCCCGCGCCCGCAGCCGAACGTCCCGCAGCCGGCCCAGCAGCCCTCGCAGCAGATGGGCAACAACGGTGTCGACAACAGCCTGCTCGGCCGCTACACCCTGGCCATCCAGCAGGCCGTGCTGCAGAACTGGCTGCGGCCCGATTCGGCGCAGGCGGGCATCCAGTGCAACCTGCGCATCGTGCAGATCCCCGGCGGCGAGGTGATCCAGGTCAGCGTCACTTCACCTTGCAATGTCGATGATCTGACGCGTCGTTCGATCGAAGCCGCGGTGCTCAAGGCCCAGCCCCTGCCTTACCGCGGTTATGAGTCCGTGTTCCAGCGCGACATCCTCTTCAAGTTCCGATACGACGGATAACAAGAACATCACCCCATGAAACGCCTCCTTGCCCTCCTGCTGCTCCCGCTGCTCCTGCTCGGCCTGTGCGATGCGCATGGCCAGGCCCTCGAGATCGACATCGTCAACGGCAACGCGGCGGCGCTGCCGATCGCCGTGGTGCCGATGGACTACCTCGGCGCCAATGCCGCGCCCGATACCGATGTGGCCGCGGTCATCCGCGCCGATCTCAACCGCTCCGGCGCCTTCCGCACCCTGCCGGATCAGGACATCGTCGAAAAACCCCTGCGCGGCAGCGATGTCGACTTCGCCACCTGGCGCCTGCTCAAGCAGGATTTCCTGCTGATCGGCCGCACCATCGATGCCGCCGACGGCGGCTACACCACCGAATTCGAGCTCTTCGACGTGGCCAAGCAGGAAGCCCTGCTGCGCTACTCGGTGAGCGGCCGCGCCGGCAACATGCGCGATGTCGCGCACAAGATCGCCGACCAGGTCTACGAGAAGATCCTTGGTGTGCGCGGCGCCTTCTGGACCCGCATCGCCTACGTCACCGCCACCGGCACTGGCCGCAACATGCAGTACGCGCTGATGGTGGCCGATTCCGACGGCTGGCGGCCGCAGACGGTGGTGAAGTCGCGCGAGCCGCTGCTCTCGCCGGCCTGGAGCCCGGACGGCGCGCGCCTGGCCTATGTCAGTTTCGAGCGCGGCAACGGTTCGATCTATATCCAGGAGATCGCCACCGGCGCACGCGAGGTCGTGGCGAGCTACCGCGGCATCAACGGCGCCCCGAGCTTCTCGCCCGACGGCCGCCGTCTGGCGCTGACGCTGTCGCGCACCGGCAACCCCGAGATCTACGTGATGGACCTGGGCAGCAAGCAGCTCAGCCAGATCACCCGCCACTGGGGCATCGATACCGAGCCGGTCTGGACGCCCGACGGCCAGAACCTGCTCTTCACCTCCGACCGCGGCGGCAAGCCGCAGATCTACCAGGTGCCCGCCGCGGGCGGCGATCCCCAGCGCGTCACCATGCGGGGCGAATACAACGCCCGCGCCTCGGTTTCCTGGGATGGAAAGCGCATCGCTATGGCGCAGGGAAGCGGAAATGTTTATCGTATTGCGGTTCTGGACCGCAGCTTCGGCACCGGCGGAGACGTGATGATGCTCTCCCCCGGCAATCTGGACGAATCGCCGAGCTTTGCCCCGAATGGAAGCATGGTGCTCTACGCCGCCCGCGAGGGCCGGCGTGGCGTGCTGTACGCCGTTTCCGCGGACGCGCGGGTGCGGCAGCGGTTGGTTCTAGCCGAAGGCGACGTCCGGGAGCCCGCCTGGTCGCCTTACCGGCAGCAATGATTCGTTGGACGGGCTAGCGCTGAAATAACAATTACTGCATCCGATCATCCCCTTCGAAGGATTAGCGTCATGAACACCACCACTCGCGTTCTCCTGGCTGCCGCCCTCGTGGCCTCGCTGGCTGCCTGCTCCAAGAAAGTGAAGGAAGAGCCGGTCGTTTCCGAGCCGGTCGACACCACCCCGGCCGACACCGCGCCGGTCGACGACGGCCGCTACACCGAAGCCGACCTCGACACCGATTCGTGCCTGCGCCAGCGCGTGGTCTACTTCGACTTCGACCAGGACGCCCTGAAGCCGGAGTTCGAGCAGATCATGGCCTGCCACGCCAAGTACCTGCAGGACCGTCCGTCGGCCCGCATCACGCTGGAAGGCAACGCCGACGAGCGCGGCACCCGCGAGTACAACCGCGGCCTGGGCGAGCGTCGCGGCAATGCCGTGTCGTCGGCCCTGCAGGCCAACGGCGGCTCGGCCTCGCAGCTCGATGTCGTGAGCTACGGCGAAGAGCGTCCCACCTGCACCGACTCGATGGAGTCGTGCTGGTCGCAGAACCGCCGCGTCGAAATCGTCTACACGGCGCGCTGATGTCGTCTTCGCGCATTGACCTGCGCGTGCTCGGAGCGGCGGCCATCCTGGCCGCCGCTTCGTCGTCCGCATTCGCCCAGGGCGGGCGCCTGAGTCTGGCCGAGCGCGTCGAGCGCCTGGAACGGCAGGAGCAGCAGGGTGGCCAGTCCGGCACGGATCTGGTCAACCAGCTCACCGAGCTTCGCAGCGAGATCCAGTCGCTCCGCGGCCTCGTCGAGCAGCAGACGTTCAAGATCGAGGAACTGGAAAAGCGCAACCGCGACCAGTACCTCGACCTCGATGCCCGCATCCAGGGCATGCAGGGCGTGGCCGCCGGAACCGGCACGCCGATGATGGATCCGGAAGCCGTCCCACCCGTGCCGCAGCCGCCTGCGCCGGAGGGCACCTTCACGGACGTCCCGCCGATGGACCCGGCCGCCACCTCGCCCTCGGGCATGGTGATGGAGCCGCCCGAGGTGCGCGAACCGATCGACGCCGGCGTCAGCACGGGGCAGGCGCCCGAGCCCGGCATCATCCAGAGCACGGCCGATCCGATGGCCGAACGCGCCGCCTACGAATCGGCCTTCGATTCGCTCAAGGAAGGCCGCTACGCCGAGGCCGCGCGCCGCTTCCAGAGCTTTCTCGATCAGTACCCGAGCGGCGAATACTCGCCGAATGCGCAGTACTGGCTGGGCGAGAGCTACTACGTCACGCAGAACTACCAGATCGCGCTCGAGGCCTTCCAGCGCTTGCTCACGCAGTTCCCGAGCAGTAACAAGGCCCCCGACGCACTGCTCAAGGTCGGCTATTGCCACTACGAGCTGCGCCAGTGGGACCAGGCCGAGAGCACGCTCGAGCAGGTGGTCCAGCAGTATCCGGACACCACCGTCGCGCGCCTGGCGCAAGGCCGCCTGCGGGCTCTCGCGCTCGAGAATCGGCAGTAAGGAAGCAACGGTGACCGAGCGACTTCGCCTCACCGAGATCTTCCTCTCGGTGCAGGGCGAAGCGCGCTCCATCGGGTGGCCCACCGTGTTCGTGCGGCTGACGGGCTGCCCGCTGCGCTGCGGCTATTGCGACACCGCCTACGCCTTCCACGGCGGCGAATGGTGGGAGATCGACACCATCCTGGCGGAAGTGGCGAAGCATGGCGTGCGGCACGTCTGCGTCACCGGCGGCGAGCCGCTGGCGCAGAAGCGCGTCACGGGGCTGCTCGAGAAGCTCTGCGACGCCGGCTACGACGTCTCGCTCGAGACCTCCGGCGCGATCGACATCTCCAACGTCGACACGCGCGTCTCGCGCATCGTCGACATCAAGACGCCGGGATCGGGCGAAGTCACGAAGAACCATTGGCCCAACATCGGGCAGCTCACGCCGCACGACCAAGTGAAGTTCGTGCTCTGCGGCCGCGCCGACTACGAGTGGGCGGTGAACATCGTCAACGAACACCGCCTGCACGAACGCTGCGACGTGCTGTTCTCGCCCAGCCACGCCGACGTGGCGCCGCGCGAGCTGGCCGACTGGATCGTCGCCGACCGCCTGCCCGTGCGCTTCCAGCTGCAGCTGCACAAGGTTCTGTGGGGCGACCAGCCGGGTAAATGATGAAGCGCGCGGTCATCCTCGTTTCGGGCGGCATGGATTCGGCCGTGGTGCTCGCGCTCGCGCGCGAGCAGGGCTTCGAGTGCCATGCGCTCACCGTTTCCTACGGCCAGCGGCACGAATCGGAGCTCGCCGCCGCTGCGCGCGTCGCCGCGGCGCTCGGGGCGGTGCAGCACAAGACAGTCAACGTCGACCTGCGCAGCATCGGCGGCAGCGCGCTCACCGCTGACATCGACGTGCCCGAAGTCCCCGCCGCCGGCATCCCCGTGACCTACGTGCCGGCGCGCAACACCATCATGCTGTCGGTCGCGCTGGGCTGGGCCGAGGTGCTGGGCGCGAACGATCTGTTCTGCGGCGTCAACGCGGTCGACTACTCGGGCTATCCCGACTGCCGGCCGGCCTTCATCGAGGCCTTCGAACGCCTCGCCAACGTCGCCACCAAGGCCGGCGTCGAAGGCAACGCGTTGCGCGTGCACGCGACGCTGATGCGGATGTCGAAAGCCGACATCGCGCGCGAAGGCGCGCGCCTGGGCGTCGACTTCGCGCAGACCGTCTCCTGCTACCAGGCCGACGCCGAAGGGCGCGCCTGCGGCCGCTGCGACGCCTGCCGCCTGCGCGCCGAGGGCTTCGCCGCCGCCGGGCTGGCCGATCCCACGCGCTATCGCTGAGCGGCCTCAGACGCCGGCCGCCAGTTTCCAGAACAGCACGGCGAGGACCACCAGCATCGCGGCCAACAGCGACATCGCCACGATCCAGATCAGCCGCTGGAGCGGATCGGCGGGGTAGAGCCGCCCACGGTCGCCGGGCGAGAGCCGGCGCCGCTGGTGTGGCGGCAGCGTGTCGTTGGCAATGACGCACAGTTCCGGCTCGAACGGATCGGCGACCACCTCGACCGGGCGGTCGCGCAAGAGCGGCGTGGGGTCGTAGTCGAAGGTTTCGGAAAGCGCTTCATGGATGCCGCCGCGATCATCGCGGAACTGCGCGACCACGATGTTGAAGTAGGTGAGCCCGCCGCGGCGCATGCGCTGTACTGCGGCGCCGGTGGCGGGAAAGCGCCGGCCGTGACTGGCGAGACGGCGAACCTGGACCCGCAGGGTGGTGGCGATGCCACGGAGTTGGACTACGCTGAGGCCAGTGCCTACCAGACAGCTCATCAACCCGATCGCTGCAGGCGGTTTGCCGGAGACCACGAGTGCCCACACGGCGAGTGCGCTCAATACCATGGACGCAGCCAGCCAGCCGACGGCCAGCCGGTGGTGGAAGCGCAGGTTGCGATCGGTTGGGACGATGATGTGCTCGCGCATGATTCGGTTCAAACGCAAGAGGCTGCACCGGGCGGCCACCTGCCGCTACAATGCGCGGCCCCCGGGCCGTTAGCTCAGTCGGTAGAGCAGCGGACTTTTAATCCGTTGGTCGATGGTTCGAATCCATCACGGCCCACCAAGCTAAAATCGCGGTTCCCCACGATCGAAGGAACCGCCATGCGCATCCTCTTCGCGCCGCTCCTGTTGCTGTCCGGCCTGGCCCAGGCCGAGAACTGCGTCATCGACCTCAAGGCAGGCGACGACATGAAGTTCGACAAGGCCAGCGTCACGGTCTCCTCCACCTGCGCCAGCATCGAGATCAAGCTCGCGCATACCGGCAAGTTGCCGGTTGCGGCGATGGGCCACAACGTCGTCATCACCACCGGCGACGCGGTGCAGGCGCTGGCCACCGACGGCATGAAAGCGGGCGCGTCCGCGGGCTATCTGCCGGCGGGCGATGCGCGCGTCATCGCGCACACCGATCTGATCGGCGGCGGTGAAACGACCTCGGCCACGTTCACCGGCGACAAGTTGACCAAGGGCGGTAACTACGCGTTTTTCTGCTCGTTCCCGGGCCATTTCGCGCTGATGAAGGGTACGCTCGTCGTCGAGTGACAGCGGGCTCCTGCGAGAGAATTTTCATCGCGAATGTGAAATTTTCCGGCGTAGGACGCCGTGATGTCGGCCCCGCGGCGGGGCGCGGCGTGTGGCACGTCGATTGCTGGTCATGAGGTTGTCGGCAAGACGCCGGCTACCACTCAAGGAGAGACCCCATGCCCAACGACAACAACCGCAACCAGCAGGGCGGCATGAACCGCCAGGAAGGCGGTCAGAAGCAGAACCAGGGCGGCCAGCAGCGCGATCAGAGCAGCGGCAGCAACCAGAGCGACCGCAGCGACGACAATCGCACCAGCAACCGTTGAACCTGGTGAGGCGGACGGGCACGGGCCCGTGATCGCCGTTAGCCCGCTACCCCAGGCCGCGCCCCAGGCGCGGCCGCGGGTAGCGGAGGAGTCAACCCGCGTTGACCACCTCGAGGAACGATTCCCCGTAACGCGAAAGCTTCGCCGCGCCCACGCCGGCGATGCGCGAGAGCGCGTCGTGGTCGCGCGGGCGCTCCGCCGCGATGGCGCGCAAGGTGCTGTCGTGGAAGATCACGTAGGCGGGTACGTTCTGCTCGCGCGCCAACTTCGCACGCAATTCCCGCAAGGCTTCGAACAGCGGTTCATGCTCTGCCGCGACCGGTGCCTCGCTCGCACGGCTCCGGCGCCGTTCGCGCACGCGCTCGCGACGCAGTTCCACGCGCTGTCCGCCGGCCAGCACGGCGCGGCTGCCCTCGGTGAGCCGCAGCGAACCGAAACCTTCGGCATCCACTTCCAGCAGCCCGGCCGAAACCAGCTGCCGGAACACGCTGCGCCAGGTGCGCTCGTCGATGTCGGCGCCGATGGCCCAGGTGCTGAGACGGTCGTGGCCGAGCTGCGACACGCGCTCGGTCTGCACGCCGCGCAGCACGTCGATCAGGTGCTGCGCGCCGAAGCGCTGGCCGGTGCGGTAGGCGCATGAAAGCGCCTTGCGCGCGGCCTCGGTGGCATCCCAGGTCTCCGGCGGCTGCAGGCAGTTGTCGCAGTTGCCGCAGGCGCCGCCGTGCGCTTCGCCGAAGTTCGCCAGCAGCCGCTGGCGGCGGCAGTCGGTGGATTCGCAGAAGGCCAGCAACGCATCGAGCTTGCGCCGTTCCAGGCGTTTACGCTCCTCGCCGGCCTCGCCCTGTTCGATCATCTGCTTGAGCGTGACCACGTCGCCCAGGCCATAGGCGAGCCAGGCTTCCGCCGGCTCGCCGTCGCGTCCTGCGCGGCCGGTTTCCTGGTAGTAGCCCTCGATCGACTTGGGCAGGTCCAGGTGCGCCACGAAGCGCACGTCGGGCTTGTCGATGCCCATGCCGAAAGCGATGGTGGCCGTCATCACGATGCCGTCCTCGCGCAGGAAGCGGCGCTGGTTGGCGGCACGCGTGGTGGCATCGAGGCCGGCGTGGTAGGGCAGGGCGCGGATGCCGTGTTCCTCCAGCGCGGCGGCGGTTTCTTCAACCTTGCGGCGCGATAGGCAATACACGATGCCCGATTCGCCGCGGTGCCGGGCGAGGAAATCGAGCAGTTGGCGCCGCGAGCCGTTCTTCTGTTCGACGCGGTAGCGGATGTTGCCGCGGTCGAAGGAGCTGACGAACTGGCGCGCCTCGTCGAGCGCCAGGCGCTCGACGATCTCGCGCCGCGTGGGCGGATCGGCCGTGGCGGTGAGCGCGATGCGCGGCACCTGCGGCCAGCGCGCGTGCAGGACGTCGAGCTGGCGGTATTCGGGCCGGAAATCGTGGCCCCATTGCGAGACGCAGTGGGCCTCGTCGATGGCGAACAGTGCGATGCGGGCGCGTTCGAGCAGTTCGAGGAAGCGCGCCGTGAGCAGCCGCTCGGGCGCCACGTAGAGCAGATCGAGTTCGCCGGCGGCCAGCTGGCGCTCCACGCGCAGCGCCGCTTCGGCGGTGAGCGAGGAATTCAGGCAGGCCGCGCGCACGCCGGCCTGGGTCAGCGCGTCGACCTGGTCCTGCATCAGCGCGATCAGCGGCGAGA
>CAMLOR010000122.1 GCA_946481615.1 uncultured Aquimonas sp. | reverse complement strand
CCACCACCTCGCCCACCGGATAGAAGCGGCGGAACTCGCGCTGCGAATACACGCCCGGAATCCCGTGCTCGACGATGGCCTCGGCCTCGTCCGGATTCATGTGGCGGCGCAGATAGATGAATTCCTTGTCGGCGCGCTGCGCAAGGCGCTCGGCCAGCAGCTCCTGCGGCATGCCCAGGGCCTGCGCCAGCGCCGGCAGCTGATCGGCGTGCTGCAGCAGCTCCTGCGGATTGGCCCAGATCGACTCGACCGGCGTGCTCACCGCCAGCGGCTCGCCGTTGCGGTCGGTGATCATGCCGCGCGAGGTCGGGATCGGGATCTCGCGCAGGAAGCGCTCGTTGCCCTGCGCCTGGTAGAAATCCTTGTTGAGCAGCTGCAGATCGACGGCGCGCGCGATCAGCGTGGTCGCGCCCAGCGCGAGCACGCCGAGCACGGCGTAGAGCCGCACGCGGGTGTTGATGGGCTGGTTGCGCGGCCTCATGGCTTCACCACCACGACGTCGGCGCCTTCCGGGAACTTCATGCCGAGCTGCTCGCGCGCCACCTGCTCGATGCGGCCGGTCTCGGCCCAGGTGGCCTGCTCCAGCTGCAGGCGGCCGAACTCGATATTGAGCTCGTCGCGCTGGCGCTCGAGCGTCGAAAGCTCGATGAAGGCCTGGCGATGGCGATGACGCGCGTACACCACGCCGACGGCGCTCGCCATCGTTGCCAGCGTGAGCAGCGCGAGGCCGAGGGCGCGCGCGCTCACTGCAGCTTCTCCGCCACGCGCAGCACCGCGCTGCGGGCACGCGGATTGCGCGCTAGCTCTTCGTCGGAAGCGGTGATCGCGTCGCCGACGATGCGCAGGCTCGGCGTGAACTCGATCTGCACCGGCAGACGGCGATTGCCCGCCGGCGGCTTGGCACGCTCGGCGATGAAGCGCTTCACCGCGCGGTCTTCCAGCGAATGAAACGAGATGATCGCAAGCCGCCCGCCCGGCCGAAGCCGGGCATGGGCGGCCGCGAGCCCTGTGTCGAGATCTTCCAGTTCGCGGTTGATGAAGATGCGCAGCGCCTGGAAGGTGCGCGTCGCCGGATGTTTGTGCGGATCGCGGCGGCCGATGGTGGCGGCGACGAGATCGGCCAGCTGGGCGGTGGTTTCGAGCGGCGACGACGCCCGGCGCGCCACGATGGCACGCGCGATGCGCCGGCTCATGCGCTCCTCGCCGTACTGCCACAGCACGTCCGCGATCTCCGATTCCTGCGCGTGCGCCAGCCACTGCGCCACGCTCTCGCCCGATTCCGGGTCCATCCGCATGTCGAGCGGTCCTTCGCCCTGGAAGCTGAAACCGCGGCGCGCTTCGTCGAGCTGCGGCGAGGAGACGCCCAGATCGAACAGCACGCCATCCAGGCCGGCTTCCGTTTCGGCCCAGTCGGTGAGCGCGGCGAAACTGCCGCGCCGGATCGCCACCCGCGGATCGCCGCCAAAACGCGCCTGCGCCGCGGCGATGGCCTCGGGATCCTTGTCCATCAGCAGCAGGCGGCCGGACGGACCCAGACGTTCCAGCACCCCGGCCGCGTGTCCGCCGCGCCCGAACGTGCCGTCCAGATACGTCCCCTCCGGTTTCACCGCGAGCCCCTCCAGGACTTCGCCGTACAACACCGGAAGGTGGGCGGCTGGCTGCTCCGCACCACCTCCGCTCACAGCTGCAGATCGAGCAGTTCCTCGCCCAGATCCTCGTCGGCGATCACCTGACGGATCTGCGCGTGGTGCGCCTGCTCGCTCCACAACTCGAATTTGTCGCCCATGCCCAGCAACACGGCGCGCTTCTCGATGCCCACCGCGTTGCGGTGGCTGGCCGGCACCGAAATGCGGCCGCTGCCATCGGGCTCCACGAAACTCGCCGCGCCGACCAGCTTGAGCTGCAGCGCACGGTTGACGCTCTTGGTCTTGGGCAGCGCATTGACCTGGTCGCGCAAACGCTCCCAGACCGGCTGCGGATACAGATAGAGAGAGCCCGACTCGAACGGGTTGTAGGTGATGACCAGGCGGTTGCCGCAATCGCGGGCGATAAGGTCCCGGTAGCCGGTCGGAATCGCCAGCCGCCCCTTATCGTCCAGCGTGATTGCCGTTTCGCCCTGGAACATCCCGCCCCGAACTCCCCGAATCCCACCAAAAACCACGAATTCCCGCAGGTCCCCACCTTAGTCTCAGGGTCTGCGACTGTCAACAGGTTTTCAGGGTGAAATCACTTGGGCGATCAAAGAGTTGCACGACTCTTGAGACTCTCGTTCAAGAACCATTCGGCAACCATTGATTTGTCACAGATTGCGAACAAGCGGCCTGAGCCATAGGCCGGAAGCCATGGTTCGCCAAGGGCGGATGGGCCGGGAGAACGGCCCCGCGCGGCCCTCTCACTCCTCCCGCAACGCCTCCGTCGGCGCGATCGCCGCCGTGCGGCGCGCTGGGATCCATGCCGAGATCAGCGCCAGCGCGGTGAGCAGCACCGGCCAGCCTACGAACGAAGCCAGGTCGAAGGTGTGCAGGTGTTCGCTGACGCTGGCGGCCAGGCGCGAGGCGCCGAAGGCGAGCGGCAGGCCCACGGCGAGGCCGAGCGCGATCTGGCGCGCAGCCTGCGAGAGGACGTGGCGCACCACGCGCGCACCGCTCGCGCCCAGTGCCAGGCGCACGCCGAGTTCGCGCCGGCGCGCCTGCACGAGATAGCTCACGAGGCCGTAAAGGCCGATGCAGCTGATGGCGAGCGCGGTCCAGCCGAGCGCGTTGGCGACGGTGGCGGCCACGAGGAACGGCGTGTGCTGGAAGCGCAGCGCGGTGCGCAACGGCAGCATTTCGCAGTCCTGATCGGGCGCGGCGGCGACGCAGGCGCGCACCAGCGCATCGAGCGTGGCACGCGTGCTGTCGGGCACGCGCATCAGGAAGGCGCGGTGCGCGGGCGCGTCGAGCGCTTTCGGCAGGTAGACGGCACTGTCGTCGATGCCGCCGACGAACAGTCCGGTGACAGCGTCTTCCACCACCGCCAGCACTTCGTAGCGGCCGGCTGATGCCGCATCCAGTCCGTCCTGCGGCGGGAATTCGATGGATTCGCCGACCGCGTTACGCCCGGGAAACAGGCGCTCGGCGGTGCGTCGCGATATCGCGACGCCGCGTGCGCCTTCGTCGGCGCGGCGCAAAGCGCGGCCTTGCACGATGGGCAGCGCCATCACGTCGAGATATGTCGATTCGACCTGGCGCACGCGCAACGGCAGCGAGCGTTCGCCGACGCGCGCGTCGAAGACGCCGCCGCTCATCATCAGCGGGAAATGCGAGACAGCCGTCACGCCCTGCACTTGCGGCAACGACAGCAAGGCGTCGCGCATGCGGGCGTCGGGTTCGATGCGAAACGCGACCAGCCGCTCCGGGTCGTAGCCGAGCGCCTGCGTTTCCGCCACGCGCGCATTGGCGGCAATGAGGCTGGCCAGCACGAGCAGCACGACGCTGGCGCCGAGCTGCGTCACCATCAAGGCCGAGCGCAGACGCGAATGCGGGGCGCGCTGCATGGAAGCGACGTCCACGTCGGCGCCGCCGCCGCGCTTCCACGGCGCGGTGGCGAGCCAGGCGGGCAGACCGCCGAAGGTGAGCGCGGCGAGCAGCGACAGGGCGAGCCCGTAGCCGAACACGCGCACATCGACCTGCACTTCGCGCATCTCGATGGAGAGCTCGCCCAGCGCACCGATCATCGCCTGATGCAGCGGATCGGCGAGCGCCGCCGCCAGCGCGAAGCCCAGCACAGACGCCGCGATCGCCAGCATCGCGCATTCGGTGAACAGCTGCGACAACAGTCGGCGGCGCGGCGCGCCCACCGCGGCGCGCACGGCGAGTTCCTTGCGGCGCGCGGCGAAGCGCGCGAGCACCAGGCTGGCGAGGTTGGCCGCCGCCACCAGCAGCAGCGCCGCGAAGGCGATGCCGATGGGCGCGGCGATGCTCGCCAGTTCCTCGATCTCGCCGGGGCGCAGATAACCGCTGCGCGGCAGCACCCGGGCGGCGGACAACTGCGAGTCTTTCGGACGCAGCGCATTGCGATCGAGCGCGAAGGCGGTGAGCGAGGCCGCGGCCTGGTCCGGCGTGACGCCCTCGCGCAGGAAGCCGCCGATGTCGATGCGCGGTGCGTCGTCGAATTCGTCCGGCCGCAGCACGCGCAGATCGGCCTCGGTGATCCAGAACAGCGCCGTGGCGACGGTGACGCCGGTGAACTCCGGCGGTGCGACGCCGATCACCGTGAAGCGGCGGCCGGCCAGTTCGATCTGTCGGCCGATCGGATCCGCCTCGCCACCCAGCAGCACGCGCCAACCGGTGTCGCTCAACACCACGCTGCCGGTTTCGCCGGCGCGGAAGGCACGGCCACGCTGGGGATGCACGCCGAGCAGGTCGAAATAGTCGGCCGACACGGCTTCGCCCGAAGCCGGCCGCGACACGTTGGCCACGGCCGGCACGCGGATGGCGCGCAGCCAGTAGAGATCTTCGAACGGTGCGGGCGGATCGCGCAGCAACTGCTCGGCATCGGCCGCGCTCCAGCCGTCGATGCCGAAGCCGGCCGGCGTCGACACGCCCTGCAGCGACACCCAACGCTCGGCGCGCGCGATCGGCGGCATCTGCAGCGCGTAGGCGTTGTACAGCGCGAACAGCACGCCGTTCGCGGCGATGGCCGCGCCGAGCACCCAGACGGCCGTGAGGCTGTAACCCGGATTGCGGCGCAGTCCGCGCCAGGCGTAGCGCAGGTCGCGCCCGAGCGCGTCGATCCAGTCGAGACCGCGCGCGCGGCGGCAACCGTCGCGATGCAGCTCGCGCATGCCGAGTTCGATGCGCGCCTGACGCGCGGCGTCGGCGAGCGCCACGCCCTGCCCGACGAGATCGTCGCGCCGCGCCGCTTCGTGGAAGGCGAGTTCGGCGGCGACCTCGGCTTCGAATTCGTCGCGGTGGCGCCATGCGCGCCACAGCAGTTTCAGGCGGGCGATCATGCCAGCAGCTCTGCGCGGGTGGCGTCGAGCACCGACTGCATCGCCTCTACCAGGCGCTGCCAATCGCCCTGATCGCGCGCGAGCTTGGCCTTGCCCGTGCGAGTGAGGGTGTAGAACTTCGCCTTTCGGTTGTTGCCCGACACGCCCCACTCGGCGTCGATGTAGCCCTGCGATTCGAGCCGGAACAAGGCCGGGTACAGGGCGCCCTGCTCCACCGCCAGCGCACCCTTCGACGCGCGCTGGATGCGCTGCAGCACGCCGTAGCCGTGCTCGGCGCCGAGCGAGACGGCCTTCAGCACCAGCAGATCGAGGGTGCCGGGAAGCAGATTGGAAGACGCCATGGGTTCACCTAAACCATTTAGGCGAGCATGGCGAGCTTCTCCTAAGCCGTCAAGGGAAGCTGGTCACGGCCACGTGGATTGCGGCCGAGACGGTTCGCCCATGTCTGCTGCCGCGATCGCGTGCCGCTTCGTCTGCCGAAGTGCCCACCCCCTGGCTGCGGTGAGTACCCGGCCGTGCCGCTCCCTCCGAGCGTGGCACAGGAGGGAGCGGCGAATCGTCAGTACTTGACGCTGCATCCGTAGGACTGCGTCGAGGCGACGCTGACGGGCTTGCCGGCCTCGAGTTCGGTCAGCGCCTGCGTGACGTATTGCGTGGCGTCGTCGATGTCGCCGACGTCGGCCGAAGGGATGGAGTCGATCGCGCCCATGTACTGCAGCGTGCCCGCGCCGTCGATCACGTACATGTGCGGCGTCGTTTTCGCGCCGTAGGCCATGCCGGCCGCGGAGTCGGCATCGAGCAGGTACGCGGTCGGCGTAGCCTTGTTCGCGGCGACGTAGGCGTTGGCGGCGGCGCCGTCCAGGTGGCCCTGCTTGCCGGCCTTGCCCGAGTTGATGGTGAGCCAGACGACATCCTGGCCGGTGGCTTCCTTCTGCTGGCGCTGCATGTTGCCCGAGTAGTGCTTCTTCACGAAGGGGCATTCCGGGTTGTTCCATTCGAGCACGACGGTCTTGCCGGCAAAGTCCGCGAGCGAGCGAACGGTGCCGTTCGCATCGGTCACGGTGAAAGCCGGCGCGGGCTTGCCGATCTCGAGTTTTGCCAGCGGGGGAAGGGCCTCGCTGCAGCCCGTCGCCAGCAGGGCCGACACGGCGAAGATGAGGAGCGTGGGTTTCATGGAAGTCTCCTGGTTCACGGGTTGGACACGACGGCGGGTTGCGAGCCGGTGCGCGCGTCCGCCTCGGCGAGCGCCTCGATCACGAGTCCGGGCGTCAGCACTTGCGGCAGCACGCGCGGTTCTGCGCCGCCGCGGGGATACAGCACGTACAGCGGAACGCCATTGCGGCCGAACTGCGCGAGGTACGCGGTGATCGCGTCGTCGCGCTGCGTCCAGTCGCCCTTGAGATAGACGATTTCATGTTGCGCGAAGGCGTCGCGCACGGCGTCGGTGGCGAGCGCGACGCGTTCGTTGGCGAGGCAGGTGATGCACCAGGCCGCGGTCATGTTGACGAACACGGGATGGCCTTCGGCGCGCAGCGCGGCGAGGCGCGCACCGGTCCACGGCTCGTGCGCGCCGGTGCCCGATGCGCTCGCAACGCCTGGCGGTTGCGGCACGATCGACGCCACTGCGGCGATGCACGCCGCGAGACCGGCGGCAACGGTGAGTGCACGCATCGCGCGCGCAGGACGCGATAGCGCCGGCCGCCCCAGCCGCCACGCGACGAAGCCGAGAGCAAGCGCGGCGAACAATGCCAGCGTCATCGCGTCGACGCCGGCCTGCTGGCCGAGCACCCAGAACAACCACAGGGCCGCGAGGTACATCGGGAATGCGAGCACCTGCTTCAGCGTTTCCATCCACGCGCCGGGACGCGGCAAGCGCCGCGCCAGCGCGGGCGCGAACGACAGCAAGACGAGCGGCGCCGCGAGCCCGAGGCCGAGCGTCGCGAACACGAGCAGCGCGAGCGCGGCCGGCTGCGTGATGGCGTAACCGAGTGCCGGGCCCATGAACGGCGCGGTGCAGGGGCTCGCGACGACGACCGCGAGCACGCCGGTGAAGAACGCGCCGCGCGCGCCGCCGCCCGCGGCGAGCGACTGTCCCGCGCCGGTCCACGCGCCGCCCGGCGCCCACACGCCCGAGAGCGAAAGCCCAGTCGCGACCATCACCAGCGCGAGCGTCGCCACGACCCAGGGCGATTGCAGCTGGAATCCCCAGCCGAGCGCCGCCCCGCCCGCGCGCAGTGCGAGCAACACGAGCGCGAGGATCACGAAGCTCGCGACCACGCCGGCGAGGTAGGCAACTCCTTCGCGCCGCGCGGCGGCGCGATCGTGCGCCGAGCCGGCGAAGCCGAGCGCCTTCAGCGCGAGCACCGGGAAAACGCAGGGCATCAGGTTTAGGAGCACGCCGCCGACGAAGGCCAGCGACAGGGCGATGAACAAGGACGTCGGGGTGTCGCCGGCCGGCGGGATGATGCCGCCGTTCGCAAGCTTCGTCGGTGGGGACTCACCGCTCGCAGTGGTCGAGGCCGCCGCGTCGACGACGTTCGCGCGCACCAGCACCGCATCGCGTGTCGGGCTCTCGCCCTGCGCGACGACGAGGTCGAGCGCGGGCGGCATCGTGGCGAACGAGTCGCTGATCGGCGTGGCGATCGTCGCGCGTCCGTCCGCAACCTCGACCGTTCCGCGCGAGGTCGCCAACACCTGCTGCGCGACCGGGAAGATTTCGAGCGAGGCCGGATCGAGTGCATCGCCCTGTGCGTCCAGCCTCACGACCATCGTGTCGCCATCGCGGCGCAGGGTCGCGTTCCAGCCAGCCTCGGTGCGCGGCGAAGCCATGCGCGCCGCCTCGAACAGGGCCGCGTGCGCCACGATCGGCGCGCCACTTTCCGCCTGCACGGGCAGGTCGAGCGTCAGGATCGCATCGCCCGGGATGCATTCTTCCTTGCAGATCAGCCACGATGCTTTCACCGACAGCGGCAGCGTCGTCCCGACCGGCACGTCGGGTGCGACGGCGAGCGCTACCGGCAACACGATCTCGCCGTCGTAGCCGAAATTGGTCAGCGGGCCGATCGGCAGACGCTTGGGCGCGGGCCACTGGATCTCGCCGGCCGTCACACCGGCGGGCAGCGTCCACTTGAGCCGTGTGGCGAGGCCGGAGTCGCCCGGATTCACCCAGTAGGTGTGCCAGTGCGGTTCGTGCGCCAGACGCAATCCGACGAGCAGGCGTTCGCCCGGCACGATGGCATCGCGCTCCGCGACGAGCTCGACTTCGATATGGTCGCGCGCGACGGGCGCCGCGCACACGGCGCCGGCGGCGCAAAGCGCCGCGGCCGCCAGCGGAAGAAACGCGTACACGTTCAACAGGCACTCCCGGAACGTCGGGCCTTCGATTAGACCGTCGTGAGGTCGCGTATGCACGCCTCACGCGGCGAAGCGAATGCGGTGGCGCCGGGACGAGCGAGGGCGTCACGTGCGCGCACGGATCGGCATCCGGTGGGCTGCGCCCATGCGCGCATGCTTAGAATCGCGCCATGGATTCCACACGATCCTCGAAAGAGTTCCTCGCGTCGCGCGCCGGTGCGAGCCTGATGCTGGTCGCGGTGATGCTGCTCTGGGGCGCGAGCGTGCCCGTGTCGAAGGCCGCGGTGGCCGAAGTGCCGCCGCTGCTGCTGGCATGGCTGCGCTTCGCGCTGGCGGCGTTGCTGCTGTGGCCTGCGTATCGGGCGCGACGCCGTGCCGGCGCATCGGCGATCGGGGTGCGGCCAGCGCTGGGCCTCGGGCTCACGGGCATCGCGCTGTATTACCTCGGATACAACGTCGGCCTGCTGTACACCTCGGCGACGCACGCCGCGCTGATCCAGAGCGCGACGCCCGCGCTGACGCTGGTGCTGGCGGCCGTGTGGTTGCGCGAGCGGTTCGCACCGGCCGCGGTCGCGGGCGTCGGGCTTTCGATCGCGGGCGTGCTGTTGATCGTCTCGGGCCGCACCGCCGGCGCACATGCGCCCGATCCGCTGCTGGGCAACCTGCTCATCGTGGGCGCCGTGGGCGCGTGGGCGGTGTACACGATCCTCGCCAAGCGCAGCGCGCATCTCGATGCGCTGGTCG
>CAMLOR010000121.1 GCA_946481615.1 uncultured Aquimonas sp. | reverse complement strand
CCGGATACAGCACTTCTTCCACCACCGGTTGCAGGCGGTGGATTTCATCGACGAAGAGCACGTCGCGGGGTTGCAGATTGGTGAGCAGGGCCGCGAGATCGCCGGCGCGCTCGATCACCGGGCCCGAGGTCTGGCGCAGATTCACGCCCAGCTCGTTGGCGATCACGTGCGAAAGCGTGGTCTTGCCCAGCCCGGGCGGCCCGAAGATCAGCACGTGGTCCATGGCCTCGCCGCGCCGCTTGGCCGCCTCGATGTAGATCTTCATCTGCTGGCGCACGGCTTCCTGGCCGAGGTAATCGTCCAGCCTCTTCGGGCGGATCGAGGCCTCGGCCGAGTCGTCCTCGCGGTTGGCGCCCGGATCCATCAAGCGATCGCTCATATCACCACCTGCGTGCCCAGTTCGACCAGGCGGTTGCCCGGCACCGAGAAGAATTCCGTGGCGGGCGTTGCGTTGCGCGACATCACCAGGAACAGCTTGTCGCGCCACAGCGCCATGCCCTGCCCCGCATCGGCGCTGAGCGATTCGCGGCTCGCGAAGAAGGTGGTTTCCATCGGCTCGAAGCGCGGGCCGGGAATGGGCCACTGGCGCAGCGCGCGCGGCACGTCGGGATCTTCCATGTAGCCGTAGCGCAGGCTCAGGCGCGAGAAACCGTGCCCGAGATCGGTGTAGGCCACGCGCTCCTCGGCTTCCTCCACGCGCGGCACGTTGAGGGTCTCCACGCTGAGCAGCACGTTGCGCTCGTGCAGCACCTTGTTGTGTTTGAGGTTGTGCAGCAGCGCCGGCGGCGTGAACTGGTTCGAGGGCGTGAGGAACACCGCCGTGCCGGGCACGCGCAGCGGCGGGCTCGCCATCAGGCTCTGCACGAAATGCTCGATGCGCAGGCTGCCCTGATCGATGTGCGCGCGCACCAGCTCGCGGCCGCGGCGCCAGGTGCGCATCAGCGTGAAGACGACGAGGCCGATCGCCACCGGCACCCACGCGCCCTGCACGAACTTGATCGCGTTCGAGGAGAACAGGGCGCCGTCGATCACGAGATAGAGCAGGCCGATGAGGAAGATCGCCCAGCCCGGGATGCGCCCGCGCTGGCCCGCCAGGATGATGAGCAGCACCGTGTCGATCAGCATGCTGCCAGTCACCGAAACACCGTAGGCTGCCGCCAGCGCGCTCGAACTGCCGAAGCCGACGACCAGCAGCATCACCGACACCAGCAGGATGCGGTTGACCCACGGCAGGAAGACCTGGCCGATGGTCTCGTCGGAAGTGTGGATCAACTTCAGGCGCGGCAGGTAGCCGAGCTGGATGGCCTGCCGCGCCAGCGAGAACGCGCCGGAAATCACGGCCTGCGAGGCGATGACGGCCGCCAGCGTAGCCAGTCCGATCATCGGGAACAGGCCCCATTCGGGCACGAGTTTGTAGAGCGGATTGCTCACCGCCGTCGGATCTTCCAGCAACAGCGCGCCCTGGCCGAAGTAATTGAGCAGCAGGGCCGGCATCACGAAGGTGGTCCAGCCGATGCGGATCGGCACGCGGCCGAAATGGCCCATGTCGGCGTACAGAGCCTCGCCGCCCGTCACGGCCAGCACGATGGCGCCCAGCGCCAGCCACGAGGCCAGCCCGTGCAGTGCGAAGAATTTGATCGCCCAGTACGGGTTGATCGCGCGCAGCACCGAGGGATTGCCGATCAACTGCCAGGTCCCGAGCACGGCGAGCACGACGAACCAGATCACCATCACCGGCCCGAACACTTTGCCCACGCGCTCGGTGCCGTGACGCTGCAACCAGAACAGCGCCAGCAGGATGACGAGCGCCACCGGCACGATGTAGCGATGCAGCGCGGGCGCCGCCACTTCCAGGCCTTCCACGGCCGAAAGCACTGTCATGGCCGGCGTGATCACGGCGTCGCCGAAGAACAGCGCGGTGCCCAGGATGCCGAGGATGCCGACGGTATAGGCCACCGGCGACGCAACGGGTAATGATCGCTGCACCACCGCCATCAGCGCCAGGATGCCGCCTTCGCCGCGGTTGTCGGCACGCATGATGACCATGACGTACTTGACGGTGACGATGAGCACCATCGCCCACACCACGAGCGACAAGGCACCGAGCACGTTGGCCTCGTTCGGCGCCAGGCCGTACTGGTGACCGAAGGTTTCCTTCAGCGTGTAGAGCGGGCTGGTGCCGATGTCGCCGAAGACGACGCCGATGGCGCCGATCACGAGCGTGCGCAGGGCACCCTTGTCGTGGGTCGACGTTTGCATTTCAGCGCAACGCCGCCTTGAGCGCCTTGCGGATGATGGATTCGGCGGTGTCGCCGTCTTCCTTCGCTTTCTCGGCCATGCGCGAAGCTTCCGCGGGCTTGTAGCCGAGTTGCTGCAGCGCGACCACGGCTTCGGCCAGCGGATCGGCCGGCACCGGGCCGCCCTTGCCGATCTGCATCACGCCACTCGTGCCGAAATCCGCAGCGCGGTCGCGCAGCTCCACGACGATGCGTTCGGCCGTCTTCTTGCCGATGCCGGGGATGCGCGTCAGCGCGGTGACATCGCCCGTCTGCACCAGCCGGGCGAAATCCTCGACGCTGGCGCCGGAAAGGATGGCAAGCGCGATCTTCGCGCCGATGCCGGTCACCTTCTGCACGTCGCGGAACAGGCGGCGCTCGGCCTCGCGCAGGAAGCCGTACAGCGCCACCGAATCTTCCTTCTGCGCGTAATGCGTGAAGAGCGCGACTTCGCGACCGACCTCGGGCAGGTCGTAGAACGTGCTCATCGGCGCTTCGAGTTCGTAGCCCACGCCGTGCACGTCGACGACGAGCCACGGCGGTTGCTTGTGGGCGAGCGTGCCCTTGAGCCGGCCGATCATTCAGCGCGTTCCGCGGCGGCGCAGCAGCAGCGAGGCCGCCACGCCCGTGTGCGCTGCCAGCGTGCGTGCGTGCGCGTGCGTGATGGCGATGGCCAGCGCATCGGCGGCGTCGGCCTGCAGCGGCGCGCCCTGCAGGTTGAGCAGCACGCCCACCATGTGCTGCACCTGCGGCTTCTCGGCGACGCCGCGGCCGACCACGGCCTGCTTCACCTGCATCGGCGAGTATTCGTTGACGGCGAGGTTGCGCAGCACCGCGGCGCAGATGGCGGCGCCGCGCGCCTGACCGAGCTTGAGGGCGGAATCGGCGTTCTTGGCCATGAAGACGCGTTCGATCGCGACTTCGTCGGGCCGGAAGCGTTCGATGAGTTCGCCCACGCCTTCGAGGATGCGTTTGAGGCGCAACGGGAAGTCGTCCTCACCGCCGATATCCAGGGCGGCGTGGAAGACGTGGGTGGCGCGGCCGGTGGCATCGGCGTCGACGATGCCCACCCCGGTGCGAACCGAGCCGGGATCGATGCCGAGGATGCGCGTCATTCGGGGGCGGCGGCGCTCATGGTGCGGTGCAATGATATCAGTCCGGGAAGCGGCCGTGCCGCAGGAATCCCGCGGTGAGCGCCGCCACGCGTGGCGAGAACACGAGGCCGGTGTGGCTGATGTCGAGCACGCGGTGGTCGGCGAGGCCTTCGAGGCGCGTCTCGCTCACCGCCACGGTGCCGTCGTGGGGGCCGTCGAGGCGGGCCACCAGCGCGCCCAAGCCGAGCGGCTTGCTGCCGGCGATCATGCCCACTTCGATGTCGCGCTCCAACGGTTCGCAGCCCTTGCACAGCAGTTCGGCGCTGCGGCCGACGTACCAGGCCGAGAACGGCGCGCTCCTGAGCATGCGCGCCGCGCCGCTGCCCCTGAGCGGCGAGCCCAGACACACGGCGCGCCGGACGGGCAGTTCCGGAAACCGCCTCAGCGCTTCGACGGCCATCAGCCCGCCGAGGCTGTGCCCGACCACGGCGTCGGCGTTCTGCAGGCGCCGCGCGAGTTCCGGCAGCGCCGCGTCGGGGCCGCCGGTGATGCTCGGATAGTCGAACGTCGCCACGGTGAAGTCTTCGGCCTGCAGCCGCCGCGCCAACTGCCGCAGCGCGAAGGCGCGCATCCACAGACCGTGCAGGAGCAGGACTCTCATGTCGCGATATTGCCCGGTCCCGTCGTTGCGGCGAAAGCCGGGACACGTTGCCCGCGAAGGCAGGGAGCCAAGTGCGAGGCACATCGACATGCTCCGCACCTGGATTCTCGCCTGCGCGGGAATGACGGAGTTGCTTGCCTGTTCTGCTCGCACGCACTGCGTCGACGATCGGAGGACGCGGGGGCGCTCGGGGGTTCGCGGATGTGTGAAGCCGCCGCAGGTCGACGGATAAGGCCCGCGCAGCGGGTGCGCGCAGGATGCGCGCAGTTTTCGTTCGCACAAGGAGGTGCGATCGAAAACCCCCGGCGACCGGAGGGCACCCGCGCGTGAAACGCGCGCGCGGCGCAACCCATCCCGAACCCCCGAGCGCCCCCGCGTCTCGCGGCAGGCCCAAAAAAGAAAAGCCCCGGCCTTCGCCGGGGCTTCTCCGTTCACACGTTCTGATCGTCCCCTCAGAACGTGATACTCCACTGATTGATGTAGCCGGTGTCGCCCCCCGCGTTGTCGTTCACGCGCAGCTTCCACGTGCCGTTGAGCGCTTCGCTCGAGAGGTTCAGCGTCACCGTCTTGTTGATGTTGTCGGTACCCGAACCCGTGCGGTTGTGGATGTTGTAGAGCGAACCGTCCGGAGCCACGAGGTCGACTTTCAGATCGCCCTGGTAGGTGTGCACGATCGCCACCGTCACTGAAGCATTGCTCGGCGCGTTGCCGCTGCGTCCCGACACGGTAATCGGCGAATCGACTGTGGTGTTGTCGCGGATCTGGTAGTCGGTCGGGTTGGCGTAGGTCTGCGTGCCGCCCGGGCCCGTGGTGTAGCTGCCGGTCAGGCTCACGCTCGAGAAGCTGCTGTAGGCCTTCACGCGGACGTAGTACGTGCCGGCCTGCGTGGTCGGCATCGTGCACGTCTCGGCGTTGCCGTTGGCGTAGGGACGGCAATCGTAGGAGGTGTCGGTCGGCGCACTGCCGTACTTCACGTACAGATCGGCATCGCCGGTGCCGCCGCTCATCACGAACTTGAGACCCGTCGCGCCGGCGTCGGCCGGGATCTGCATCGTGTAGTTGAGCGAATTGCCGGTGGTAGCTGCCAGACCCGTCAGCGGCACGCCGTTCTGCAGCGTCGCGGGCGTCGGCGGAGGCGGGGGCGGCGGCGTGGTGCCGTTGTCGCCTTCCGGGATCACGCCGCCGAAGAAGCTCGACACCTGCGGCCAGATCAGCTCCATGCGCGCGCCGGTGTTGTTGCAACCGCCCAGGTGATGCAGCGCGATCACCTTGTTGGTGGAACGCGCGATCACCGGCGAGCCCGAGCTGCCCCCTTCGGTGTCGCAGGTATAACCCGAGTCGGTGTTGGAACCGTTGCCGCTCGTCACCGGCGCGTTGATGCGGCAGTAGCCGCCGCCGTCCTGGTCGCTGACGATCGACAGCTCCTTCTGGCGTCCACCCGGGTGGCCGGAGACGTAGATCGATTCGTTGCTGTTCGGCCGGCGCACGTCGAGACCGAGGTAGCCGAAGCCCGAGATGTTCGCGAAGTTGTTGACGGTGAACAGCGTGTAGTCGAGCGTGGCGTCCGTCTTCAGCATGGTGGCACCGGGCACCTTGGTGACGGTGGCATCGGCGCCGCCGCAGGTCGCCTTCTGGTAGTTGAACCACACTTCCGAGCCGGCCACCGCCGAGGTGCTGGCGACGCAGTGGTTGTTGGTGAAGACGTGGTTGCCGCTGCCCACGCGCCAGGCGGTGCACAGCCCGCCATCGCCCATGACCAGCCGCGCGACGGGACGCGAACGGTCCACCGCTGCGGTCTCGGTCGAGGCATAGCAGGCGACGGCCTTCTTGTCGTCGATGCCGCAGATCGACTGCGGCAGCACGGCCTTGTCGAGCAGGCCTTCTCGCTGCAGCGCCGGCAGCATCGCTTCGGGATAGCCTTCGAGCACGCGCGTCACGCGCACGCCCTGCCCCGGCGTCCAGCCCTTGGCTTCGCCCACCAGCCGCAGCACGGCCACGGGGCCGCCGATCGACATCGCGGAGAAGCTCCACTTGCCGTCCTGGCCAAGTTCGGGCGAAACCGTGTGCGCATCGCGGTGCGTCTTCGAGTAGCGGTAGACCTCGGTGCCTTGCGGATTCGACACTTCCAGCGTCATGCCTCCCGGCAGGTCGAAGCGGTCGAAATGCACCTTGACGAAGGAAGCGTCCGGCGTGCGGACTTCCCATTGCGCGTTGCGCGATTTGGCGAATGCGGAAGCATCGATGCGCAGGTCGTGCGCGTGCAGATCGGCGATCTTGATCGGCGCGGTCTCCTGCGCGTAAGCCGGTGCGGCGAAAAGCAATGCCAGCGCCAGCGCGTGGCGTTTGATGAGCGTCATGAGTTTTCCCCGGGAAAAGTGAGTTCGCCGGAGGGCCCGATGGGCCCTCCGTGTCGTTTTTCTTGTTCGCGTGAAGCGGAGCTACTTCAGAACGTGACCGACCAGCTGTTGATGTAGCCGACGTCGCCACCGGCGTTGTCGTTCACGCGCAGCTTCCACGTGCCGTTGAGCGCTTCGCTCGACAGGTTCAGCGTCACCGTCTTGTTGATGTTGTCGGTGCCCGAACCCGTTCGGTTGTGGATGTTGTAGAGCGAACCGTCCGGCGCCACCAGGTCGACCTTCAGATCGCCCTGGTAGGTGTGGACGATCGCCACCGTCACCGAGGCGTTGCTCGGCGCGTTGCCGCTGCGGCCCGACACCGTGATCGGCGAATCCACGGTCGAGTTGTCGCTGATCGTGTAGTCGGTCGAGTTGGTGTAGGTCTGCGTGCCGCCACCACCGCCACCCGTGGTGTAGCTGCCCGTCAGGCTCACGCCCGAATAGGTGCTGTAGGCCTTGAGGCGGATGTAGTAGGTGCCGGCCTGCGCCGTGGCGATGTTGCACGTCTCGGCGTTGCCGTTGGCGTACGGACGGCAGTCGTAGGACGAGTCCGTCGGCGCGCTGCCGAACTTCACGTACATGTCCATGTCGCCGGTGCCGCCGCTGGTCACGAACTTGAGGTTCGTGGCGCCCGCGGGCACGACCATCGTGTAGTTGAGCGAGTTGCCCGTGGTGGCCGCAAGGCCCGTCACCGGCACCCCGTTCGACAGCACCGTGCCGCCACCGCCGCCCGAAGTCACCGTCACCGACTTGGTCGTCGCGTTCGTCAGGCCGCCGTTGTCGGTGACCGTGAGCGTGACGTTGTAGGTGCCGGCCGCCGACCACGTCTTCGACGGATTGGTCGCGGTCGACGTGGTGCCATCGCCGAAGTTCCAGCTGCGCGAGGCGATACTGCCATCGCTGTCGCTGGAGGAATCGGTGAACGTCGCCGAGAGCCCACTCACGGTGAAGCTGAAGTTCGCAGTCGGCGCGACATTGCCGCCTCCGCCACCCGGCGTGCGGTAACCGGCGAAGCTGGTGACGCCGCCGCCCGGATTGAGGTGGTCGCTCAGGCGCGTGGCCGCGCTGCCGCCGCCGGTCCACGACACCGCAAGTCGGCCGTAGTAGTCCGACAGGTTGTTGCCGCACGCCGCCGAGCCGCCGTGCAGCTGGCCGACCACACGCTTGGCCGAGTTGAACAGCGCCGAACCCGACGAACCACCTTCGGTCGTGCCCTGGTCCCAATCCATCACGCGCCAATGCGTGGTGCCCGAAGCGCCGCTGTAGCCGGAGATCGTCAGCGCCTGGTCTTCCACCGCGATGCGCTTCTCGTGCCCGGCCGGATGGTGGATGCCCACCGCCGACGACGGAGTCGCGCTGCTCGCGTCCCAGCCGGCGTAGAACGCGTCGGCGCCGGCCGGCACGTTGCTGGCGAGGCGGATCAGCGTGAAATCGCTGGCCGCGTTGGTGGCGATCAGCGTCGCGCCGCTCTGGTTGTGCGTGGCGATGGTCTTCGACAGCGGCGTGCCGCTGGCCGAGGAACCCGGCGTGCGGCAGGTGGCGCTCTGGTAGTTCCAGTACACCACGATCGTGCTCGCCACCGTCTGCGTGCTCATGCAGTGGTTGGCGGTGAGGAAGTACGGCGTCGCGTTGTTGGCGGTGTTGCCCAGCAGGGTGCCGGTGCAGACGTAGCTGCTGCCGCCCTGGCTGAAGGTGTACTGGCCGACGGAATCGATCTGGTCGTCCCAGCCGGTGCCGGCCGGGCAGGCCACGTCGACGTTGCACGAACCGGATTTCTCCATCGCATCGCCGCCGTCGAACAAGCCACGGTAGCCGTGCGTCACCGAGGCCAGCTTCATCGACACGGCATCGCGCGCGGTGGCCGGCACGGTGATCTGCATCCGCAGCTTCTCGCCCAGCACGTAGGGCGAATGGAATTCGCCGTTGCCGGCGAGGTCTTCGGCGCGCACGAGGCGCTTGTTGCCCTCGCCTTCGCCGATCAGTTCGAGCTCGGCGCCGGTGGGCAGTTGCAACTGGTCGAAGTGCAGGTCCATCGAACGCGCGCCCGGCGCGACGAGCGTGCGCGACCACTGCGCGCGGCCGTCCTTGAGCGTGCGCCAGTGGCCGCCGGCCAGCGACTTGGCGTCGAGCGCCATGCCGGCGACGGGCACCTGGATGCCGTAGCGGAAGGCGCCGCCGATCTTCTTGCTGTCTTCGAGCTGGAGCTTGGCGAGGTCGGGGGCGTCGAGGATGAGGGCGCCGCGCAGATCGTTGGCGGCGAAGGCGGTGTTGCCGAGGGCGAGCGCGACGAGCGCGGCCAGCCCATGAACGTGATGGCGCATGCGGATCTCCATGTCAGGAATGGCAATGGCAAGGCACAAAATGAAGAGGGGCGCCGTTGCCGGCGCCCCTCTCGTCCACGTCGTATCAGAACGTGATGGACCAGCTGTTGATGTAGCCGGTATCGCCGTTCGCGTTGTCGTTGACGCGCAGCTTCCACGTGCCGTTGAGCGTTTCGCTCGACAGGTTCAGCGTCACCGTCTTGTTGATGTTGTCGGTGCCCGAGCCGGTGCGGTTGTGGATGTTGTAGAGCGAGCCGTCCGGCGCCACGAGGTCGACCTTCAGATCGCCCTGGTAAGTGTGGACGATCGCCACCGTCACCGAGGCGTTGCTCGGCGCGTTGCCGCTGCGGCC
>CAMLOR010000120.1 GCA_946481615.1 uncultured Aquimonas sp. | reverse complement strand
CAGCAGCTGGTGGCGGTGGCACGCGCGGTGATCACGCGGCCGCGGCTGCTGCTGGCCGACGAGCCGACCGGCGCGCTGCATTCCTCGCAGGGCGACATGATCATGGAGCTGCTGGCCGAGTTGAACCGCGAAGGCACCACCATCGTGCAGGTGACGCACAACCCGCAATACGCGGCGCGCGCGCACCGCACCGTCGAGTTGTTCGACGGCTGGATGAAGGATGCCGCCGCGGCGGCCTGACGTATGCTTGCGCCATGATCCCGCCCCGCATCCTCGTCACAGATGACCAGGCCGACGTGCTCGACGCCGTGCGGCTGCTGCTCAAATCGCAGGGCTACGCCGCCGTGGCCGTCGGTTCGCCGGCCGCCGCGCTGGAGGCCGTGCGCGCCGAACGTTTCGACGCCGCCCTGATCGATCTCAATTACACGCGCGACACGACCTCGGGGCAGGAAGGCCTGGAACTGCTGGCGGCGCTGCGCAAGCACGATCCCGATCTGCCCGTGGTGGTGATGACGGCCTGGGGCACGATCGACGTCGCCGTGCAGGCGATGCGCGCGGGCGCCGGCGATTTCATCGAGAAACCCTGGGACAACCGCCGCCTGGTGAGCGTGCTGCGCGCGCAGGTCGAGCTCGGGCGTTCGCGCCGGCGCGAGGCGAAGCTGCAGACCGAGAACGATCTGCTGCGCGAATCGGACGATGTGTTCGTGTGCGAATCGGCGGCGATGCGGCCGGTGATGGAGATGATCCGCCGCGTCGCGCCTTCGGACGCGAACGTGATGATCCTGGGCGAGAACGGCACCGGCAAGGGCGTGGTCGCGCGCCAGCTGCATCGCTTGTCGAAGCGCGCCGACAAGCCGCTGATCAAGGTCAACATGGGCGGCATCGCCGAGTCGGTGTTCGAGTCGGAGATGTTCGGCCACATCAAGGGCGCCTTCACCGACGCCAAGGCCGATCGCATCGGCCGCTTCGAGCTGGCCGACGGCGGCACGCTGTTCCTCGACGAGATCGCCAACATCCCGGTGTCGCAGCAGCCGAAGCTGCTGCGCGTGCTGGAGGACGGCGAACTCGAGCGGGTGGGTTCGTCGCGCACGCTGTCGATCGACGTGCGGCTGATCTCGGCCACCAATGCCAATCTGGCGGAAGAAGTGCAGCGTGGTGCCTTCCGCAAGGATCTGTTGTTCCGCCTCAACACGGTGGAGATCCGGCTGCCGCCATTGCGCGAGCGGCGCGAGGACATCGCCCCGATGGCGCGCGCCTTCCTGGCGCGTTGCGCGCGGCGCTACGGGCGCGAGGATCTCGATTTCACGCCGGCCGCCATGGCGGCGCTGGCGAAGTATCCGTGGCCCGGCAACGTGCGCGAACTGGCGCACGTGATCGAGCGCGCCGTGCTGATGGCAGGCGCTTCGCGCATCGAGCATTTCGATTTCTCGCTGCAGCCGCTCGAACCGCTGGTGCCGGCGGCGCCCGCCGCCAACGCGGCGATGACGCTGGACCAGGCCGAGCAGGCCATGGTGCGCAACGCGCTCGATCAATGCGGCGGCAATATCCAGAAGACGGCGGACATGCTCGGTCTCTCGCGCGCGGCGTTGTATCGCCGGCTGGAGAAGTACGGGATCTCCGCTTAGAGCAGGTGGTGCGCGTGGGGTTGTGGCGGTGCTCTTGCGGGGGTGGGGGGGGGGGGCCCCCCCCGGGGGCCCCATACGGCCGACACCACCCCCCCTTGCAGGGGCGGCCCCCCCCCCCCCGCCAGAGCCCACCCGACGCACGTGGGCCCCCCCCCCGCGGGGACCCCGTGACTTTGAAGCGCATCGCCAAAGCCACTGGATTCCCGCCTGCGCGGGAATGACGGAGAGGCCTGGGCATCCTCCGCGTCACGCCGCACCGCATAATCCACGACACGATGAGCTACCTGCCCACGCCGAAACAGAAGACCCGCGGCCTCGAATCGATGACGTTCGAGCGGCAGGTGCTGGTGTCGGGATGGCTGGTGGCCACACCGGCCCTGGTGACGGCGGCGATCCTGTTGTGGCAACGCGGCGCGACCGATCCGCTCACGGTGGCGCTGTTGTTGATCGGGCTCGCCGCCACGGCCATCCTCGCGGCACGCCTGCAGCGGCAGGTCGTGTATCCGCTCTACACGCTGGCGAACCTGCTCGAGGCGCTGCGCGAGGGCGACTACAGCCTGCGCGGCTCGCGCGCGCAGCGCCGCGACGCCATCGGCGAGGTGGTGTGGGAGGTCAACACGCTCTCGCAGACCCTGCGCGATCAGCGGTTGAAGGTGGAGGAAACCAGCGCGCTGCTGGGCAAGATCATCGCGAGCATCGACATCGCGATCTTCAGTTTCGACGGCAGCGGCCGCCTGCGCTTGATCAACCCGGCCGGCGAACGCCTGCTCGCCATGCGCGCCGGTTTCGCGCTGGGCAAGCGTGCCGAGGAGTTGGGCCTGGATGACGCCCTGCGCATCGAAGGCAGCGAGACCCTCAAGCGCGGTTTCCCCGGCGGCAGCGGCCGCTGGGACATCCGCCGCTTCACTTTCCGCGAAAGCGGCCTGCCGCACGATCTCGTCGTGATCACCGATCTTTCGCGCGCCTTGCGCGAAGAGGAACGGCAAGCCTGGCAGCGCCTGATCCGCGTGCTCGGGCACGAGCTCAACAACTCGCTGGCGCCGATCAAGTCGATGGCCGGCACGGTGCAATCGCTGCTCGGCATGCAGCCGCTGCCGGAAGACTGGAACGAGGATGCCCGCCACGGTCTGCGCGTCATCGGCGATCGCGCCGACGCGCTGGCGCGTTTCATGGTCGGCTATGCCAGCCTGGCGCGGCTGCCGCCGCCCAGGCGCCAGCGGCTCGAATTGCGTCCGCTGCTGCAGCACGTGGTGGCGCTCGAGCAGCGTTTGCCGGTGCAGCTGGAAAGCGGCCCCGACGTGGAGATCGACGTCGATTCCGATCAGCTCGAACAGGCCCTCATCAACCTCGTCAAGAACGCGGTCGAGGCCTCGCAGCCGCAGCAGGGCGGCGTGCAGCTGCGCTGGTCGCGCGAGCGCGAGCGCCTGCGCATCGAAGTGCTGGACGAAGGGCTGGGCCTGGCGAGTTCCGACAATCTGTTCGTGCCGTTCTTCACCACCAAGCCCGGCGGCAGCGGCATCGGGCTGGTGCTGGCGCAGCAGATCGTCGAAGGCCACGGCGGCACGCTCGCGCTGCAGGACCGCGGCGATCGCCGCGGCTGCGTGGCACGCATCGAACTGCCGCTCGGATGAACGGTCCGCGCGCTGTGACTGCGTTCGCGCTTCGCCGGAAAATGCGGGAATTCCTTCAGCTTCAGTGAGGGGTTTCCCTCATACCGGCGGGGGGCGGAGGGCGCAGAATCGCCCCATGATCGCCGCTCCGCGCGAACCCAACTGCACGCTCACGCTGCTCAAGCGCCGCGACGGCGACGGGCCGGCCGCGCATTGGGAGATCCGCTGCGAGGGCGAGTCGCTCGGCGAGTTCGATTCGCTCAACGAAGCGCTCGCCACGGCGCGCACGATGGCGGCGAACTGGCTGGGCGAAGCCGACACGGTGCGCCTCACCGGCGGCGATCTGTCGGCCGTGTTCATCGACGAATCGTATTCGCGTCCTGGCGGACGCGACGACGGCGAGAACTTCTAGCCGCCGTCGCGCAAGGCTGCGTTGGGCGCGATGGCGCCGACACGGCGCGCCGGCACCCAGCAGGCGAGCGCGCCGACCGCCAGCAGTACGGCCGCCGCGGCCGCGAGCATGGCGAGCGGATCGCCGCCTTCGACCTCACCCAGCATCGGCGCCAGGCGGTCGCGAAGCTGCGCCAATCCGGTGAGCGCCAATGCGCCGAGTGCGATTCCCGTGAGGCACAGCCCGACGCCGCTTCGCACGACCTGCGCCACCAGCCGCGCGGGCGCGGCGCCGAGCGCCATGCGCACCGCCAGTTCCGGCGTGCGATTGGCCACGAGATAAGCCACGACGCCTGCCGCGCCGAAGGCCGCGAGCAACAGGCTGGCCACGCCGAAGGCGAACAACACGGAGGTCTGCACGCGTGGTTCGGCCACGCGCGTTCCGATCACGCTGTGCATGGCCTGCAGATCGAACAGCGGATGCGCGGGCGCGGCGCGCAGCGCGGCGTCGCGGATCGCCGGCATCAGCGCGGCGGGATCGCCCTGGCTGCGCACCACCAGCGTCATGGTCGGCGTGAGCAGCCACGTCGTCGGGAGATACATCGTTGGCGTCGGCGCCTCGCCCAGGCCGATCTGGCGCACATCGGCCACCACGCCGACCACGGTGCGCTGCTGTCCGTTGCCCAGGCGGAAGGTGCGGCCGACGACGTCGCTTTCCCCGGGCCAGAGGGTTTGCGACAGGCCGCGGGAAATCACGGCCGAACGTGGGGATTCGTTCGGCGCGAAATAGCGCCCGCTCAGCAGCGGCACGCCGAGCGTGGCGAGATAGTCCGGTGAAATCACGCGCCATGCGGCCTGCGTGCTCGCATCGCGATAGGTGAGCGCGCCGCCGGCGCCGGGGGCCACCGTCATGCTGGTGGTGTTGACGTCGCCGAGCGGGATTTCGCTGGCGAGGCCGACGCCCGCCACGCCGGGCAGGGCGCGGATCGCCTCGAGCAGGCGCTCGTGCACCAGATAGTGCGGCGTTAGATCGACGTTCTCGTTCTCCTGCGCCTGCGTGATGCGCGCGATCAGCAGGTTCTCGACCGGAAAGCCGAGCGCGGTCTTCTGCAGTGTGGCCAGATGCTGCGCCAGCAGCGCGGCCGCGCACACCAGCAGCGTGGCGAGCGCGAACTGCAGCACGACCAGGATCTGGCGCAGCGGCCCGCGCCGCGCGCCCGCCGCGCTGCGTCCGAGTTGCTGCAGAACGGCGGCCAGTTGCGTGCGCATCGCCAGCAACGCGGGCGTCACGCCGAAGGCGAAGGCGGTGGCCGCGGAAACGCCGATGGCCAGCGCTGCCGCGCGCCAGTCGAGCGCGAAGGCGGCGAGCCGCGGCGTGGCGGCGGGCAGGGCGGCGATCGCGGCCTGCACGGCGGCCCAGGCCAGCGCCACGCCGAGCACGCCACCCAGCAGCGCCAGCAGGGTGCACTCGGCCAGCAAATGCGAAACCAGCCGTCCGCGCGCGGCGCCCAGCGCCTGCCGCACGCCCAGTTCGCGCTGCCGCGCACTGGCGCGCGCGATCTGCAGATTGGCGACATTGGTGCAGGCCACCAGCATCAGCAGCGCGACGGCGGCCAGCATGCCGTACAGCCGCGCGCGCACTTCGGGGCCGACGATCCATTCTCGGACCGGTTGCAGCACGGCCTGCCAGCCCGCGTTCGATTCCGGGAATTCGGCGGCGAGCGACGCGCTCAGGGTGTCCATCGCCGCCTGCGCCTGCGCCGGCGTGGTGCCGGCGGCGAGACGGCCCAGCACATCGAGCCGGCGATCGCCGCGTCCGTAGATCGAAGGGTCCGGCGCGAGCGGCAGCCAGAGGCCGACGTCGGTGGCGAAGCCGACGTCCTGCCGCGCGATGCCGACGATCGCATGCGCGACGCCGTCGATGGTGAGCGTGCGGCCCACCAGCGAAGGATCCGCGCCGTAGCGTGTGCGCCAGATGCCTTCGCCGAGGATCGCGACGCGCGCGGCGCCCGGCCGGTCTTCCTCCGCCGTGAACTCGCGGCCGGCCACGAGCGGCTGGCCCAGCACGCGCCACAGGGTGGACGAGGCGCGTATCGCCGGCACGCGTTCCACCTGCCCGGCATCGCCGAGGTTGGCGCTGTCGGCCGTCAGTGCGGCCAGGGCCTCGAAGCCCGAAGCGCGTTGCTGCCAGGACAGGAAGTTGGGGATCGAAACCGCGAATTCCGGCATCCCGCGCGAAGGATTGCTGTCGAACGCGCGCAGCACGCGGCTTTCGTCCTGATAGGGCAGCGGCGCCAGCAACATCGCCTGCACCACGCTGAAGATCGCGGTGGCCGCGCCGATGCCCAGCGCGAAGGTGAGCACGGTGGCGAGGGTGAAGGCGCGGTTGGAGCGGCTCAGCAAACCGCGCCAGGCGTGGCGGAAGTCGCGCAGCATGCGAGGGCTCCTTCGGCGGACGGAGCTGGCATTGCAACGCGTGTGCCACGCCCGCCGTTACGCGCTTTTCCGGCCAGGTGGCTCCCTGAACCGTTCGCATCCGGACGCCCGCTGTCCGAAACCGGACCAAAACGGCCCACGCAAAAGGTGATCGACATAACAGTTTCGTATGCGTTAGCCGTTACAGTTCGTCACAATGTTCAGCCGTGGGACGGAGTGACGACATGAAGAAGATCCAGACCCTCCTCGCGTTGGCCCTCGGGCTCGCGCTTTCGGCGCCGGTATTCGCAGGTCCCGGCAATGGCAACGGCAACGGCCCGCCGGATCGCGGCGACCCGGATCGCGAGCGTCCCGGCAACGGCAATGGCAACGGCGGTGACCGTGGGGGCCCGCCGGCCACGCCGCCCGGCCGCGGCGACGATCCGCCGCCCGGTCACGGCGGGCCAAACCCCGGCAATGGCGGGGGCAACGGTGGCGGCAACGGCAACGGCCATGGCGCGGTTTCGCGCGGCAACACGCGCGTGTGCGGCGACGATGCCGCGGTGGTCGGCCCGCTCGGCCAGGCCGGCAACTCGCACGTGGCGCACGTGACGTTCTCGCCCGCCGAAGACAGCGAAAGCGCCTCGTGGGCCCGCATGATGTACTTCTGGATCGGCACCAGCTTCGACTTCGTGCTCAACGCTCACCAGGTGGAACCAGGCAGCGAGTGGGCGCTGGTGGCACGCGCCGAGGACGGCAGCGCGATCTGCCTGGCCGAGGGCACGGCCAATCCTGGCGGCGAGTTGCACCTGCGCGATTCGCTGGAACTCGACAGCCACCTGCCGGACGGTCTCGATCCCTTCGAGCCCACGCCGGAAGGCGAGGATCCTGCCGGTGCCGCGCTCGCACTGGTTCCCGCCGACAGCGCCGACTGCGAAGCCGGCACCGTGGCCGAAGACGCCGCGGACGTGCTGTTCTCCGACAACGACATCCGTTTCGTGGACGTGGACGAAGTCAGCTGCCCCGAATAACCGCGCCGCGGAGTCGGCCACTCACGCGCGCGCATCGCAGCGCGTCAGCGCGAACTGAACGCCGCCCGGGATGGGCGGCGTTTTTTTTCGGCAGTTCGAGTGGAGAGCAGGTGGGTGCTGCTGTGTCGTCCCTTCGGGCGGGGACCCAGTGACTTTGAAGCGCCTCGCACAAGTCACTGGGCCCCCGCCTGCGCGGGAATGACGGGATGCGGGATGCGTCCCACCGCAAGTCTGCAATCCCGCGAACCAGCGAAACGCGTCGATCAAGAATTGTCACGCGCAGGTCCGGTTCACCAGCGGGCAGGCCGTGCCGCGTATTCTCCCGCCCAGCGCATTCCGCGCTCGACAGGGGTGACAGGGAAATGAAGCGTTACATGCTGGCTGCGGCGCTGATCTTCGCTTCCGGTTCGGCGTTCGCCGAATACAAGTTCGACGTGCACAACAACAGCGATCAGGACATCGTGAAGATCGAAGCCTCGGAAGACGGCGAGACCTGGGGCGAGTTCGACATCGGCGAGGGCATTCCGTCGGGCGAAACCTCCACCCTGATCTGGGACGAGAGCACGGACGAGGGCAGTTGCGAGTGGGAGTTCCGCGCCACGTTCGAGGAAGGCTACGTCACGCCTTCGTCGACGCTGGATTTCTGCGAAGACGAGCTGACGATCGAATTCGACCTGTAATCGCGCTCTCCCGCGCCGCGGCCCGCCTCCCGGCGGCCGCGGCGTTTTCATTCCGCGCGCTGCCGGACCGGCGCCACTTCCAACCGCAAGCCCAACTCGGCGAGCACGCACAGCACGGTTTCCAGATCCGGATCGCGGCCCAGGCCGACCTTCCTCGCGGTTCGCGTCATCCCCGAAGCGCGGGCAATCGCCGCCAGCGCCTCCACCACCTCGACGGCATCGTTCGATTCGAACGCCATCTGCAGATACGCCGCGCGCGCCTGCGGTGTATCGAGATAGTGGGCGGCGTCAAAGCGGCGGGCGCGGCTCATGCAGGGTTCTCGTATCGAGCGAACGGGCCAGCGCGATGGCGCGGCGAATGTGGTCGGCGAGGCGCGGCGAATCCAGGCAGCCGTGCAGCACGGTGACGCAGGGGCCGCAGCGGTGCACGAAGAGCCGGAACGCGGGTTCGCAACGGACCTGTACGCAGAACACGCCCTTGCCGACCGCCTGCACGCGTCCCGCGTGGCCGCGCCGCAGGCGATCCAGGCACTGCACGATCGCGAGCCGCGCCTGCGGGTCCGGCAGATTGCGCAGCCAGTCGATGAAGTCGTCATGCTCGGCGAGCGTGAACCGACTGTATTCCATGCGATGCACCCGCGGGCCGGCGCGCCGTTGATGGCGCCACGGCACGAACGCGCGGGGAGGCGGTTGGCGAACAGCCGGGCGATCGGGACGCCGGAAACGAAAAAGCCCGCATTGCGCGGGCCCTTGCTTTCGTCGCGATGAATTGGTCGGGGAGACAGGATTTGAACCTGCGACTTCTACGTCCCGAACGTAGCGCTCTACCAGGCTGAGCTACACCCCGACAGCGACGAGCCGCGTATTCTAGGGGGCGTCCGCGGCCGAAGCAAGGGGATGACGCAGCGGGTAAACTGACGGCTTCGGTTTCGCCCAGGATCGCCGCCTTGATCAAGCCCCGCACGCCGCCCGGGGTCATGGAGCTGTTGCCCCGTGACCAGATCGCCTTCCAGCAGATGCTGGACACCATCCGGCGTCAGTTCGAGCGCTTCGGTTTCCTGCCGGTGGAAACGCCGGTGATGGAGCTGTCCGACGTGCTGCTGACCAAGAGCGGCGGCGAGACCGAGCGGCAAGTCTATTTCGTGCAGTCCACTGGCGCGCTGGAGCAGGGTTCGGCGCCCGAGATGGCGCTGCGCTTCGACCTCACCGTGCCGCTGGCGCGCTACGTGGCCGAGCACGAGCACGAACTGGCCTTCCCGTTCCGCCGCTACCAGATGCAGCGCGTCTACCGCGGCGAGCGCGCGCAGCGCGGGCGCTTCCGCGAGTTCTACCAGTGCGACATCGACGTGATCGGCAAGGACGCGCTCA
>CAMLOR010000119.1 GCA_946481615.1 uncultured Aquimonas sp. | reverse complement strand
AGGGCACGATCTTCCTCGGCGGCCCGCCGCTGGTGAAGGCCGCCACCGGCGAAGTCGTCGATGCCGAGACGCTCGGCGGCGCCGACGTCCACACGTCGATTTCCGGCGTCGCCGACCACTTCGCCGAGGACGACCGCCACGCCCTGCAGATCGCGCGCGACATCGTGAAGCACCTCAACCGCGCCAAGACCATGCCGGTCGCGGTGCGTGCGCCGGCCGAACCGAAATACCCCATCGAAGACCTCTACGGCCTCGTGCCGAAGGACACGCGCCGCCCCTTCGACATCCGGGAAGTGATCGCGCGCCTGGTCGACGGTTCCGAATTCCAGGAGTTCAAGGCGCGCTACGGCAAGACGCTGGTGACGGGCTTCGCGCACCTCCACGGCTATCCGGTCGGCATCGTCGCCAACAACGGCATCCTGTTCGGCGAGAGCGCGCTCAAAGGCGCGCACTTCATCGAACTGTGCAACCAGCGCGGCATCCCGCTGGTGTTCCTGCAGAACATCACCGGCTTCATGGTCGGCCGCAAGTACGAGAACGCCGGCATCGCCAAGGACGGCGCCAAGATGGTCACCGCCGTCGCCTGCTCGTCCGTGCCCAAGTTCACCGTGGTGATCGGCGGCAGCTTCGGCGCCGGCAACTACGCCATGTGCGGCCGCGCCTACGGCGCGCGCTTCCTGTGGATGTGGCCGAACGCGCGCATCAGCGTGATGGGTGGCGAGCAGGCGGCTTCCGTGCTCGCCACCGTGAAGCGCGACGGCCTCGAAGCCGCGGGCAAGACCTGGAGCGCGGAAGACGAGGATGCCTTCAAGGCGCCGATCCGCGAACAGTACGAGCGCCAAGGCCACCCGTACTACGCGACCGCCCGCCTGTGGGACGACGGCATCATCGACCCCGCGGACACGCGCCGCGTGCTCGGCCTGGCGCTGTCGGCGAGCCTCAATGCGCCCATCGAGCGCCGCCACTTCGGCGTGTTCCGGATGTGATGGCATGAGCGCGATCCGTCTTGCCATCGAATCCGGCATCGCGCGCCTCGCGCTGGCGCGGCCCGACGTCCACAACGCCTTCGACGATGCGCTGATCGCCGAACTCACCGCCGCGTTCGTCGAACTCGGCGCCGACGATGCCGTGCGCGCCATCGTGCTCACCGGCGAAGGCGCGTCGTTCTCGGCCGGCGCCGATCTCGGCTGGATGCGCCGCATGGCGCAAGCCTCGGAAGCGGAGAACCGCGACGACGCGCGCCGCCTCGCGACACTGATGCGCACGCTCGACGAATGCCCCAAGCCGACCATCGCGCGCGTGAACGGCGCCGCGTTCGGCGGCGGCGTGGGGCTCGTGGCCTGCTGCGATATCGCCATCGGCGTGCCTGCCGCGAAGTTCGGTCTCACCGAAACGAAGCTGGGGCTCGTGCCCGCAGTGATTTCGCCGTACGTGATCGCGGCGATCGGCGCACGCCACGCGCGCCGCCTGTTCCTCACCGCGCAACTGTTCGATGCGCGCGAGGCCGAACGCATCGGACTGCTGCATGCCGTCGTCGACGATCTCGACGCCGCCGTCCAAAGTGAGATCGATCGCCTGCTGGCCGCCGGCCCGATCGCCGTGCGCGAGGCGAAGGCGCTCGTGCGCCGCGTGGCGCGCGGCGGCGAGCATGACGTCGCGAACGCCGAACTGATCGCTCGGCTGCGCGTCTCCGCGGAAGGCCAGGAAGGCCTCGCCGCCTTCTTCGACAAGCGCAAGCCCGCGTGGAGCGTGAAATGAGGCCGATGTTCCACACCGTGCTGATCGCCAACCGCGGCGAGATCGCCTGCCGCGTGATCCGCACCTGCCGCCGGCTCGGCATCCGCAGCGTCGCGGTGTATTCCGACGCCGATCGCAACGCGCGCCACGTGCGGCTGGCGGACGAAGCGGTGCATATCGGCGGTTCGGCGCCGGGCGAGTCTTATCTGCGCGGCGACGCCATCCTGGCCGCAGCGACGCGGACCGGCGCGCAGGCCATCCATCCAGGCTATGGTTTTCTTTCCGAGAACGCCGATTTGGCGGACGCCGTCGAACGCGCCGGGCTGGTCTTCATCGGGCCGAAAGCCGCCTCGATGCGCAGGATGGGCTCGAAGGCGGGCGCCAAGGAGCTGATGCAGGCCGCCGGCGTGCCGGTGGTGCCGGGCTACACCGGCGAAGACCAGGACGCGAAGAAGCTGCAGCAGGAGGCCGATCGCATCGGTTATCCGCTGATGATCAAGGCGGCGCACGGCGGCGGCGGCAAGGGCATGCGCATCGTGCGCAGCGCCGGCGAGTTCGCCGAGAACCTCGCCAGTTGTCAGCGCGAGGCGAAGAATGCCTTCGGTCGCGACCGCGTGCTGCTCGAGCGCTACATCGAAACGCCGCGCCACATCGAGATCCAGGTCTTCGGCGACGCGCACGGACACGTCATCCACCTCAACGAGCGAGAATGCTCGGCGCAGCGCCGCTACCAGAAGATCCTCGAGGAATCGCCCTCGCCGTTCCTCACGCCTGCCCTGCGCGCGCAGATGGGCGAAGCCGCGGTGCTGGCGGGGCGCGCCATCGACTACGTCAATGCGGGCACGGTGGAATTCATCGTGGGCGCCGACGGCGCGTTCTATTTCATGGAGATCAACACGCGCCTGCAGGTCGAACATCCGGTCACCGAGATGGTGACGGGGCTCGATCTCGTGGAGTGGCAGCTACGCGTGGCGGCGGGCGAACCGCTGCCACTCTCACAGGGGCAGATCGAGCAGATCGGCCACGCCATCGAAGTGCGGCTGTACGCGGAAGATCCCGAGAAGAATTTCCTGCCCGGCAGCGGCCGGCTCGAACGCTTGCAGTTGCCGCCGCGCGGCCACGGCGTGCGCGTCGATGCCGGCGTGGAGGAAGGCGACACGGTGACGGTGTTCTACGACCCGATGATCGCCAAGCTCATCGTGCACGCGAACGATCGCCCCGCCGCGCTGGCGAAGCTCGCGCGCGCGCTGGCGCGCTGCGACGTCGTCGGCCCGGCCAGCAATATCGCCTTCCTGGAGCGCCTGATTGCGCATCCGAAGATCGTCGAAGGCACCATCGACACCGGCTATCTCGACCGGCACCTCGACGAAGTGTTCGAAGGCATCGATGCCCCGCCCTCGCCCGCCGCCATCGCCGCCGCGCTCGCGCTGCGCCTGCGCGGCGAGCGCGAGGCCGCGCAACGCCAGGCGCGCCATTCGCGCGATCCGCATTCGCCGTGGGCGCAGGCCGACGGCTGGCGGCTCGGCCACGCCAGCGCGCGGCCGCTGTGGCTGGAAGTCCGCGGGCAGCGACTGGAGCTGCCCGTGACCGGCGACGCGCAGGCCTTCGTGTTCGAACATGCGGGCCGCCGCCACGAAGCGCGGCTGCGCGCCGCGGGCGAGGACGCCATCACGCTGGAGCTCGACGGCGCCACGCATCGCCTGGCCGTGCTGCGCTCCGGCGAAGACATCGTGGTGCACGAGCGCGGCCTCCGCCATCGCTTCCACCCGGCGCGCGTCTACGGCTTCGAAGGCACCGCCGAACGCGCCGCCGACACCCTGCGCGCGCCGATGCCGGGCCGCATCGTGGCGGTGAACGTCGCGCCCGGCGCGCGCGTCGAGGCGCAGCAACCGGTGCTGGTGATGGAGGCCATGAAGATGGAACTCACCTTGCGCGCGCCCGTCGCCGCCACCATTTCGGAACTGCGCGCCACCGTGGGCGAGTTCGTGGAAGCCGACACGGTGCTGGTGCGCTTCGGGGAGGCTGCCGCATGATCCGTCCGCTCTCGCTGTTCGCGCTCGCGCTGGCGCTCGCCGGCTGCCAGCGCACGCTGTTCGAAAATCCGCCGGCCGCGGCCGGCGCTTGCGATCCCGATCTCGTCGGCGAGTGGCGCTCGGAAGGCGACAAGCGCAGCGAAGATGGCGAACTCGTCGCCTTCGTGGGACCGGCCTGCGATCTCGTCACGGTGGAACACGGCAGCGATGGCGAACGGCGCTCGCCGCCCACGCAGTTGCACACCGGCCGCGCCGGCGGCGTGCGCTATCTGTGGGTGGACGCGGCCTGGGCCAACACGAGCTTCAAGGTCGACGCCAACCCGATCGACAAGCCCGGCGACATCTATCTCTACGCCTACTCGATCAGCCGCGACGTGCTGCGCGTGGCCGCGCCTCCGCACCGCGCGCTGGCGCATCGCGTGATCGACAAGGACATTCCCGGCGAAGTGTCGATGCTGGGCGACGAACTCGTCGTGCGCATCACCGGCGACCAGGCCTCGGTGCGCAACACGCTGTCGAAGCACCGCGTGTTCCGCATGGATGAAGCGCTGCGCTTCCGCCGCGCGCCGCAGGCGCAGCCGTGAGCGATTTCGTCCGCCTCGTCGAAGTCGGCGCGCGCGACGGCCTGCAGAACGAAAAGCAGATCGTCCCGGCCGCCACCAAGATCGAGCTGATCGACCGGCTCTCGGCAACCGGCCTGCGCACCATCGAAGCCACCAGTTTCGTCAGTCCGAAATGGGTGCCGCAGCTGGCGGATGCCGCAGAGGTCTTCGCCGGCATCGCGCGCCGGCCCGGCGTTTCGTATCCCGTGCTCGTGCCGAACGAACAGGGCTACGAACGCGCGCGTGCCGTCGGCATGGAAGAGATCGCGGTGTTCGGCGCGGCGAGCGAGGCCTTCAGCCGCAAGAACATCAACGCGAGCGTCGACGAATCGATCGCGCGCTTCGAGCCCGTGCTTGCGCGCGCGAAGCAGGACGGCGTGAAAGTGCGCGGCTACGTCTCGACCGTGCTGGGCTGTCCCTACCAGGGCGAGGTTCCAGTGGCCGACGTGGTGCGCGTGGCGTCGAAGCTCTACACGATGGGCTGTCACGAAATCTCGCTGGGCGACACCATCGGCGCCGGCACGCCTTCCGGCGCACGCGCGATGCTGCGTGCCGTGGCCGACGAAGTCCCGATGACGGCGCTCGCCGTGCACTTCCACGACACCCGCGGGCAGGCGCTCGCCAATGTGCTCGCGTGCCTGGAGGAAGGCGTGCGCGTGGTGGATGCCTCGGTCGCCGGCACCGGCGGCTGCCCCTACGCCAAGGGCGCCAGCGGCAACGTGGCGAGCGAGGACGTGGTGTTCATGCTGCAGGGCATGGGCTTCGAGACCGGTGTCGATCTGGAAAAACTCATCGAGACCGGCCGCTGGCTCAGTGCGCAGCTAGGGCGTGGCAACGGCTCGAAGGTGGGGCTGGCGGGATTACCGTTGCGCTAACCGCCGTCATTCCCGCGCAGGCGGGAATCCAGCGACTTTCGCCGGGCCTTAGTGTGTGCAAGAACGAAAGTCACTGGGTCCCCGCCTTCGCGGGGACGACGGATGTCGGCGACCGCAACGATGTTTCCTCGGCCGATTTGCCGCTGCCTGCATCCATCGCCGATCATTCGCGCATGCCCGATCCCGCTTCCTCCCCGTTCGCGGCCGCGCAGCAGGCCTACGCGCGCGGCGAGCACGCGCGCGTGCTCGCGCTGCTGCGCCCGCAGGCCGCGCAGGCCGGCGCGCAGGCGCTGGCGCTGCTCGGCAACAGCGCGCTGGCATTGGGCGAGCACGCGCTGGCCTTGCAGGCGTTCACGCGTCTGCACGCGAAGCAACCACAACTCGAAGCGGTGAGGCGCACGCTCGCCGGCCTGCACAACCGGCGCGGCGTCGCGCATCGCCGTGCGCGCCGCGAGGCGCAGGCACGCGTCGCTTTCGAACACGCGCTGCAGTTGCAGCCAGGACACCGCGAGGCCGGCTACAACCTCGCACTCGCGCTCGAAGCGCTTGGCCAGCGCGGCGCCGCTTTGGCCGCGCTCGAAACGCATCTCGCCGCGCACGCCGACGACGCCGAAGCCTGGTGGCTCGCCGTCGAATGGCTGGCGCGCGAGGCGCCTGGGCGCGCCGCGCTGCGGCTCGGCGTGGCACCGGAGAGTGCGGTCGCAATCCCGTCAACCGACGAGACGTTCGGCAGCGCCACGGATGCGGCGCATCGCCGGGCTCCGCCCGAGGACCCCGCCCGCCTCGCGCGCATCGCTTCCGCACTGCGCCACGCCGGCGAACGCGGCGCGGCGCGCGTGCTGTTCGAACACCTCTACGCATCGAGCAGGCGCGGCCTGCGTTCGCCGGGGCTGCGCCACGCGCTCGCCGGCCGCCTGGCGCTGCCGCCGGTGATGGATTCGGCGGCCGCGATCGAGCACGAACGCGCCCATTTTTCCGCGCAGATCGCGCAGCTCGAACGCGAGTGGACGCCGGAACACCTCGCACGCTGCGAGCCCGCGCTCGAGCAACTGGCGTGGAGCAATTTCCATCTCGCCTATCACGGCGAGAACGACCGCGATCTGCAAACGGCCTACGCGAAGCTGATCGCGCGCGCCGCCGCCACGTTCGCACCGAAACTCGCCGCCCCGCCTCCGCGGCGCGGCGGCAATCGCGTCGCGCTGCTCTCCTCGAGCTTTCGCGATTGCACCGCCGGCGCCTGGTTCGGCGGTTGGGTCGACTGGCTGCGCGAAGCGGGCCACGAAACCTTCGTCTACCAGCTCGGCCCGCAGCGCGACGCGGTGACGGACGGCTTCGCGCAGCGCGCCACGCGCTTCCACTTCCACGACGGCGCGCTGCTCGACCTTGCGCAGCGCGTGCGCGCCGATGCGCCCGACCTGCTGATCTACCCGGAACTGGGCATGGACGCGCGCCTGCCCGCCCTCGCCGCGCTGCGCCTGGCACCGCGCCAGGCCATGGGCTGGGGCCATCCCGTCACCAGCGGCTTCGCCAGCATCGACGCCTATTTCACCTGCGCCGACATGGAGCCATCGGACGCGGCGACGCACTACACCGAAACGCTGTTGCCGCTTCCCGGTCTCGGCATCGACTACGCGCGGCCGCCCATGCCGCCGCCGGCCACGCGCGCGGACCTCGGCCTGCCGGACGACGCGCCGCTGGTGCTGTATCCGCAATCGCTGTTCAAGATCCACCCGGACAACGACGCCGTGCTGGCGGAGCTCGTGCGCCTGGCGCCGGCGGTGCGCATCGTGATGTTCCAGGGCGAGCATCCGCACTGGCAGGCGCGCTTCCTGGCGCGGCTGCCGCCGGCGGTGGCCGCCGCCATCCACTGGCTGCCGGTGGGCAACCGCGAACGCTATCTGCAGATCAACCGCGCCTGCGATCTGATGCTGGACACGCTGCGCTGGTCCGGCGGCAACACCAGCCTCGACGCGCTGGCGAGCGGCCTGCCGGTGCTCACCTGCCCCGGCGCGACGATGCGCGCGCGGCAAAGCGCCGCGATGCTGCGCACGCTGGGGCTGGCCGGCGAACTCGTCGTGCCCGAACCCGCCGTCCTTGCCGCGCGCGCTGCGGCGCTGCTGGCCGACGCGGATGCGCGACGCAGGCTCGCCGGCCGCATCCAGGCCGGGCTGCCTGCGCTGTTCGCCGCCGACCAGGCCCGCGAAGCCTTCCTCGCGGCCGTGCGAGGCCTCTGCACGCTTGCATGACTTTTGCCGCCGGCAGGCGGTGCTATTCTCGTTCCCTGCCCGGCGCGGATGGCGCGCGGGCGGCGCCGGGGGCGCACGGGGGACTGCGATGGCGGAGGCCACACGCCGCGAAGTGCCGCAAGCCGAGGCAGCGGGCGAAGTCCCGGCCAGCCTCGCCGGGCGGCTCGACGCCTTGCTGCGCGTGCTGCCGGCCGAAGCGCCGGGGGCCGCCGAACTGCGCGAGGCGCAGGCCGCGCTGCGCAGCCTGGGCGAGCAGGCGGCCTCGGTGCAGCAGCGCTACGTCGGCCTGATCAACGCCCTGCCCGACGCCGTCACCCTGCTCGACACCGACGGCCGCATCCTCGACGCCAACGACGCCGCCTGCCGCAGTTTCCGCCGCAGCCGCGAGGAAATGCTCACGCTGGGCGTACGCGATCTCAACCCCAACCTGCCCGCCAACCGCCTGGCCGAAATCGCGAACGTGCCGGTCGGCGAGAGTTTCTCGGTGGAAACCGAGAACGTGCGCAGCGACGGCACGGCCTTCCCGGTGGAAGTGCATTCGGCCGTGTTCGTCGACCGCGGCGAGCGCCGCATCATCGCGGTGGCGCGCGACATGACGGCGCGCAAGGCAGTCGAAAGCAGCCTGCGCGAAGCCGAGGCGCGCCAGCGCCGCGACAACGCGCTGTTCGCGCAGGCGCAGGCCCTGGCCGGCATCGGCGGCTGGGAATGGGATCCGCGCCAGCCTGCGCTCTACTGCACCGAAGGCATCCACCGCATCCTGCAGCAGGCCGCGGATGTCTCGCTCACGCTCGAGCGCCTGATCGAACACGTCGAACCGGCCGACCGCCTGCGCGCGCAGGCCGCCGTGCAGGACGCCATCGCGCACGGCGAACCCTTCGATCTCGAATGCCGGCTGCGCACCGCGCGCGGCGAATCGCGCTGGGCGCGCCTGCTGGGGCGCGGCATGCCCGATGCCGATGGCACTCGGCGCGTGAGTGGCACGCTGCAGGACATCAGCGAGAGCAAGCAGCAACAGGAACGCCTGCGCCGCCAGGCCTCGACCGATCCGCTCACCGGTCTCGCCAACCGCGACGCCGTGCTGGAGGAACTCGGCCGCGCGCTCGAACACGCGGGGCCCGAACGCGGGCCGGCGGTGCTGTACGTGGATCTCGATCGCTTCAAGGTGGTGAACGATCTGCTCGGCCACAACGCGGGCGACGCGCTGCTGGCCGCAGCCGGGCGGCGCCTGCAGGAAGCCGCCGGGGAGTTCGGCATGGTGGCGCGCTTCGGCGGCGACGAGTTCCTCGTGCTGATGCCGCAGACGCTGCGCGGCGTGGCGCCAATGGCGCTGGCCGAACACATCGCGCAGACTTTCTCGCGCAGCTTCGAGTACGGCGGCGAGGAATTCAGCCTGACGGCCTCCATCGGCCTGGCGCGCTACCCCGACGACGGCGCCACGCGCCAGCAGCTCATCAACAACGCCGACGCCGCGATGAGCGACGCCAAGCGCCGCGGCCGCAACACCTGGCAACGCTTCAATCCCGCGCTCGCCGAACAGCAGAGCGAGCGCCTGCTGATCGAGACCCAGCTGCGGCGCGCGCTCGACAACAACGAATTCGCGCTGGTCTACCAGCCGCAGATCAGCATGCAGGACGGCAAGGTGCACGCGGCCGAAGCCCTGCTGCGCTGGAACAACCGCGTGCTGG
>CAMLOR010000118.1 GCA_946481615.1 uncultured Aquimonas sp. | reverse complement strand
CTGCTCGGTGAAGCGCGCGTCGCTGAACATCTCGGCGAGCTGCGAGAGCAGCAGCAGGTGCTGGTTGGAGAAATGTTCCGGCACCGCCAGCGCGAAGATCAGGTCGACCGGACGGCCGTCGAGCGCGCTGAAATCGATGCCCTCGCCGAGCCGCACGAAGGCGCCGATGGCGGCCGGCAGGCCGACGGTGCGGCCGTGCGGAATGGCCACGCCCAGCCCCAGCCCGGTGGAACCCAGGCGCTCGCGCCCGCAGAGGCTGTCGAACACCTGGCGCTCCAGCTCGCCGCCGCCGCCGTCGGCCAGCAGGCCGGCGAGCAGGTCGAGCAGTTTCTTCTTGCTGGAGACGCTGGCCCCGGCGACGACGCGCGACGGGGCCAGCAGATCGATCAGATGCATGGCGGTTTCAGCGGGTCCGCGTCAGCCGAAACTGGCGGTGCGTGCCGCAGCTTCGCCGCGGTGGTGGTCGGTGATCTTTTCCTTGTGCTTGAGCACCTGGCGGTCGAGCTTGTCGGCGAGCGCATCGATGGCGGCGTACATGTCCTCGGCCACGGCTTCGGCGTGCAGGCGGCGGCCTTCGAGATGGAGCGTGGCCTCGGCCTTCTGCTGCAGCTTCTCCACCGAAAGGATCACGTGGCCGTCGAGCAACTGGTCGGAATGGCGATCGAGCTTGTCCAGTCGCGCGAGTACGTAATCGCGCAGGGCCGGGGTGACTTCGATCTGGTGACCGTTGATTTCGATACGCATGCTGGACCTCCTGTTGCGCGTGACACACACGGGCGCGCCGGCCGGTTCGCGGCCGACCGGAGCGGTCGAAAGTGGAGCGGGGGAGTCAGGCGAGGCGCTGACGCTCGTTGGACGAAGGGATGTTCATCGCTTCGCGATATTTTGCCACGGTTCGCCGGGCCACGGTGATCCCCGCGGCCTTGAGGTCGTCTGCGAGCCGGGCATCCGAGAGTGGCCGTCGCGGGTCCTCCTGTTCGATCAAGCGCTTGATCATCGCCTGGATGGCGGTGGACGAGGCGCTTCCTCCATCCGTGGTGGCAAGACTGGAGGAAAAAAAGTGCTTGAACTCGAACGTGCCTCTCGGCGTATGCAAATATTTGCGAGTGGTTACGCGTGAAATCGTGCTCTCGTGCAGGCCGAGTTCATCGGCCACCTCGCGCAGCACCAGCGGCCGCATGGCTTCCGGGCCGTGTTCGAGGAAACCGGTCTGGTGCTTGACGATGCAGCCGGCCACGCGCTGCACGGTGTCCGCGCGTGTCATGAGACTCTTGATCAGCCAGCGCGCCTCCTGCAGCTGGCCGCGCAGATAAGCCGCATCGCCCTTGCCGGCGCGCGCGATCAGGCTTTCGTAGTGGCGGTTGATGCCGAGCTGGGGCCGGCAGCCGGGCGCCAGCGCCACCTTCCAGACGCCGTTGTGGCGGTAGGCATAGGCATCCGGCGAGACGTATTCGGGCGCCGAGGACGCGATCTGGGCGCCGGGGCGCGGATCGAGCGAGCGCAGCAGGCTCACGGCCGCGGCCATGTCCTCGCAGGCGGCGCCGAGCTGGCTGCCGAGTTTGTCGGGGCCGAGCTTGGCCAGGGCTTCCAGATGGCCCTCGGCGATGCGGCGCGCCAGCGCCACGCCTTCGGTTTCCTCCGGCAGCGCCGAGAGCTGCACCAGCAGGCTTTCGGCCAGGCTGCGGGCGGCCACGCCGAGCGGATCGAAGCGCTGCACGCGGTGCAGCACGGCTTCGATCTCGGCGGGCTCGGCCTCGATCTCGGGCCGCAGCGCGGCCTGGATCGCCTCGATCGATTCGGACAGATAACCGTCCTCGCCGATGCCTTCGATGATGGCCACGCCGATCGAGCGGTCGCGCGCCGACATCGGAGTGAGATTGAGCTGCCAGAGCAGATGATCCTGTAGGTCTTCGGTGACGGCGCCGGCCACGCTTTCGCGCTCGCCCTCGTCGCCATCGGCCTTGCTGCCGCTGCCGGACGAGGAATAGTCGTCTTCCGGCCACTCGGGCTCGGCGAAGTCCTCGGCTTCCTCGGTCTTGGGTGTTTCGGCCTCGGCCTCGGCTTCGGCGCGCTCCGGGGTTTCGCCTTCGGCGGTGGTTTCCGGCACCGGCTCGGCGTCTTCGGGGCGCTCGAGCAGCGGGTTGGATTCGAGCGCGGTGGTGATCTCCTGTTCCAGCTCGATGCTCGACAACTGCAGCAGGCGGATGGCCTGGCGCAGCTGCGGCGTCAGGGTGAGATGTTGACCGAGTTTGAGCTGGAGGGCGGGCTTCACGCCGCTATCGTAACCGGGCCGATGCGGTCGCGAACGCGGCTGACTGCACTATTCGGGCCAGCCGGAAATAGTTTCCCGAAGCGGGGCTAGCTTCGTGCAGATTGCGAGAAGCGGTGGGGAACGGGGCGACGGTTCGACAGGCTCACCGCGAACGGTGGTCGCAAGGTTGGTGTGCGGGATTGCGGGAACCGTTCGGGGTGAGCTTGTCGAATCCCACGCCCCAGTCCCCGCACGATTCCACCTACATCCGGAACCCTTCACCCAGATACACGCGCCGCACCTCCGGGTCGGCCAGCACCGCCTTGGGCGTGCCCTGCGCCAGCACCTTGCCTTCGTTGAGGATGTAGGCGCGATCGCAGATGCCGAGCGTTTCGCGCACGTTGTGATCGGTGATCAGCACGCCGATGCCGCGCGTCTTCAGATGCCGGATGATCTTCTGGATCTCGCCGACGGAAATCGGGTCGACGCCCGCGAACGGTTCGTCGAGCAGCATCAGTCGCGGCCGGCCGGCCAGCGCACGCGCGATCTCCACGCGGCGCCGCTCGCCGCCGGAGAGCGAGGCGCCGGCCTGGTCGGCGACGTGCGCCACCTGCAGTTCGTCGAGCAGGGCCTGCAGTTCGGCTTCGCGTTGCTGCGGGGTGAGGTCTTCGCGCAGCTCGAGCACCGCCATCACGTTGTCGGACACCGACAGCCGGCGGAACACCGAAGGTTCCTGCGGCAGGTAGCCCACGCCGCGGCGCGCGCGCGCATGCATCGGCAGCGCGGTGATGTCGGTGCCGTCGAGCACGATGCTGCCGCCGTCGGCCGGCACCAGGCCCACGATCATGTAGAAGCAGGTGGTCTTGCCCGCGCCGTTCGGCCCCAGCAGGCCGACGACTTCGCCCTGGCGCAGTTCGAGGCTGAAATCCCGGACGACTTCGCGCGCGCGGTACTTCTTGCGCAGCGAACGCGCGGCCAGCATCAAGGCTGGTTGCCCTCGGGCTTGGGCGCGTCTTCGGCCTTCGGGCGCGGCTGGATCGTCATGCGGATGCGTCCACGCTCGCCGCTGCCTTCGCCGCTGGCGTTGAGGCGGCCGTTCTTGAGGTCGTAGGTGATGCGCTCGCCGCGCAGGGTGTCGGCGCCCTGGTCGACGGCCACGTTGCCGGTGAGCACGACGGTCTCGCCCGTGACGTCGTAGTCGATGCGCGTGGCGTTGGCCTTCATGGTCACGCCCTGGTCGTTGTCCTGCTGCATCGTGGCCGGCGTGCCGTCCAGCACGACGCGGCGGATCTCGCCTTCGTTGCGCGAGATGGTGGCCTGGCCGGCGGTGATGAGCAGGGTACCCTGCGTGATGCGCACGTTGCCGATCAGCTTCGACTCGCTGGTCTCGTCCATCGTGGCGTCGATGTCGTCGGCTTCCACGCTCATCGACTGCTGGCGATCGGATTCGCGCGCAGCCGCGGCAGCGGCCGCCAGCGCCAGGACGAGGCCGAGCAGGAGTTCAGGGTGACGACGGCGCATAGTTGCCCTTGGCCTGGGAGAGTCGGAAACGTCGCGCGTCCAGATCGGCGCGCAGGTTGCGGCCGCGCAGTATAGAGCCGGGCCCCGTGACGGTCACGGCGCTTTCGTTGTGCACCGTGTTCTCCTTGGGCAGCACGGTGAGCTCGGGCGTGCGCAGCGCGATGCGTGCGCCCTCGTCGCCGGGCGGGCCGTCGAACCGCACGTCCTCGCGCAGGCGCAGTTCGTCGCCGCGCTGCGATACCCAGGCCCGGCCCGCGCTGGCATCCCAGAGCCCGCCGTTCGAATCCGGAAAGCGGAAGCGCGGTTCCTTCACGTCCAGCGTGCCCAGGTGCGGGTGGCGCGCGAGCATCGGTCCGTTCACGCGGAAGGATTCGGCGCCGTTCTCGTCGAGCGCGACCATTTCGAAATCGATCAGCACGTAGTCCGAACGCGGCGGGCCGTACAGCGGCGGCGGTTCCTCGCCGCGTTGCAACTGCCACACCAGCCAGCCGGTGGCGGCCGCCACCACCAGCAGCAGCGCGCCGGGCGTCCAGCGCGGCAGCATCATGCCGGCGTGTAGCGGCGCAGCAGCGCCTCGACCTTGCCCTGCGCCACCAGGATCACGTCGCACAGCTGGCGCACGGCGCCGTCGCCGCCGCTGGCCGGCGTCACGCAGTGCACGCGCTCGCGGATCCAGGGGTGCGCGTTGGCGGGCGCGGCCGCGAGACCGACGGTGCGCAGCACGGGCAGGTCGGGCAGGTCGTCGCCCATATAGGCGATCTGCTCGGACTTCACCGACAGCGCGCGGGAAAGGTGCATCAGGCTTTCGAGCTTGTCGCGGCTGCCCTGGTAGACATGGCGCAGGCCCAGCTCGCGCGCGCGCTGCTGCACGATGGGGCTGTCGCGCGCGGTGATCAGCGCCACTTCCACGCCGTAGTCGTGCAGCAGCTTCATGCCCAGGCCGTCGACCACGCTGAAGGACTTGATCTCCTTGCCCTCGCTGGTGAACCACAGGCGGCCGTCGCTGAGCGTGCCGTCGACGTCGAGCGCCAGCAGCTTGATGCGCGCGGCGCGTTCGAGCAGATCGGGCGGGAGATTGGCGAGATAGGCGGACATGCGGACTCCGTGAGGGTCACACCACGCGCGCGCGCAGCAGGTCGTGGATGTTGAGCGCGCCCACCACGCGCTGTTCGCCGTCGACGACGAGCAGCGCGTTGATCTTGAATTCTTCCATCAGGTGCGCGGCTTCCACCGCGAGCTTGTCGGGCCCGATGGTCTTGGGGTTGCGCGTCATGGCCTTGAGCACGGGCGTGGCGCGCAGGTCGAAACCGGCGTCGTCGAGCGCGCGGCGCAGGTCGCCGTCGGTGAAGACGCCGAGCAGGCGGTCTTCGGCATCGACCACGGCCGTCATGCCCAGGCGCTTGCGGCTCATCTCGACCAGCGCCTCGCTCATCGAGGCGCCCGCGGCCACCTTCGGCACTTCGGCGCCGGTGTGCATGATGTCGGCGATGTGCAGCAGCAGGCGGCGGCCGAGCGAACCGGCCGGATGCGAGCGCGCGAAATCCTCCGACGTGAAGCCGCGCGCGCCCAGCAAGGCCACTGCAAGCGCATCGCCCATCACCAGTGCCGCCGTGGTGCTGGAGGTGGGGGCCAGGCCGAGCGGGCAGGCTTCCTCGAGCACGGAGACATCGACGTGCACGTCGGCCAGGCCCGCCAGCGTGGAGGTGGCGCGGCCGGTCATGGCGATCAGCGCGTTGCCCTGGCGCTTGAGCACCGGGACGATGGTGAGCACCTCGTCGGTCTCGCCCGAATACGACAGCGCCAGCACCACGTCGGCGTCGGTGATCATGCCCAGGTCGCCGTGGCTGGCCTCGGCCGGATGCACGTGGAAGGCCGGCGTGCCGGTGGAAGCCAGCGTGGCGGCGATCTTGCGCGCGATGTGGCCGGACTTGCCCATGCCGATGCACACCACGCGGCCGCGGCAGCCCAGCATCAGGCGGCAGGCCGCCACGAAGTTCTGGTCGACGCTGGTCTTCAGGCGCTGGATGGCGCGCGCCTCCACGTCGATCACCGCCAGGCCGCTGTCGATCAGCGCGGCGGCATCGGGTTCGAGGGCGGCGCCGGGGCGCGTGAGGGGGTGCAGTTGCGCGTTCATGGCCTCGGCGCTTCGGGAAAGCGGCGTTTTTGATTATGATGCGCGGCCCATTCTACTCCACCGCCCGCGCGCCTTGGCGCCGGCCGGTCGGCCTGCTGGCAACCACCCATGAATGCCGATCTGATCCGAGAACTCATCGAGGCCGGCCTGCCCGGCGCCCGCGCGCAGGTGCATGGCCCCGACGGCGTGCACTTCGAGGCCACCGTCGTCTGCGCCGCTTTCGCCGGCAAGCTGCCACTGGCGCGCCACCGCATGGTGTACGCCACGCTGGGCGAGCGCATGGGCGGCGAGATCCACGCGCTCTCGCTCAAGACCCTCACGCCGGAGGAAGCCGGCGGGTGAAGCTGCTCGACGAAACCGCCCCGGCGCTGCCCGCGGCACGCCCCAATCGCGGCGCATCCTCGCTCCGTCCCTGTCCCCGACCGCAGCCCCCCTCCATGGCCAAGATCCAGATCACCGGTGGCGAAACCCTCAACGGCGAGGTGCAGATCTCCGGCGCCAAGAATGCCGTGCTGCCCATCCTCGCCGCCGGCCTGCTGGCCGACGCGCCGATGGAAGTGGGCAACGTGCCGCACCTGCACGACGTCACCACCACGATGGAACTGCTCGGCCAGATGGGCGTGGACCTCGCCATCGACGACAAGATGCGCGTGCACATCGATTCGCGCCGCGCCAACCGCTTCGTGGCGCCCTACGAACTGGTGAAGACGATGCGCGCCAGCATCCTGGTGCTCGGGCCGCTGGTGGCGCGCTTCGGCCAGGCCGAAGTCTCGCTGCCCGGCGGCTGCGCCATCGGCTCGCGCCCCGTGAACCTGCACATCAAAGGCCTGCAGGCGCTGGGCGCCGAGGTGACCGTGGAGAACGGCTACATCCGCGCGAAGGCGGGACGCCTGAAGGGCGCGCGCATCGTGTTCGACCTCGTCACCGTCACGGGCACCGAGAACATCATGATGGCCGCATGCCTGGCGCAGGGCACGACGGTGATCGAGAATGCCGCGCAGGAGCCCGAGGTCGTCGACCTCGCCAACTGCCTCAACCGGTTCGGCGCGAAGATTTACGGCGCGGGCACCACCACCATCGTCGTGGACGGCGTCGACCGCCTCGACGGCGGCTACTACGAAGTGCTGCCCGACCGCATCGAAACCGGCACCTTCCTCGTCGGCGGTGCCATGACCGGCGGCCGCGTGGTGGCGAGGAAAACGCGCGCCGATACGCTCGACGCGGTGCTCGCCAAACTGCAGGAAGCCGGCGCGCACATCAACACCACGGAAGATTCGATCGAACTGGACATGCGCGGCAACCGCCCGCGCGCCGTCGATCTCACCACCGCGCCGTATCCGGCCTTCCCCACCGACATGCAGGCGCAGTTCATGGCGCTCAACTGCGTGGCCGAGGGCGTGGGCGTCATCACCGAGACGATCTTCGAGAACCGCTTCATGCACGTGCAGGAGCTGCAGCGCCTGGGCGCCGACATCCGCGTGGAAGGCAACACGGCGATCGTGCGCGGCTCCGACAAGCTGAGCGGGGCGCCGATCATGGCCACCGATCTGCGCGCGTCGGCCTCGCTGGTGCTGGCTGGGCTCGTGGCTGCGGGCGAAACGACCGTCGATCGCGTGTATCACATCGATCGCGGGTACGAGAACATCGAGGAGAAGCTCGGCGGGCTGGGGGCGAAGATCCGGAGGTTGCCGGCGAACGGGTGACCCCCATCCCGGCCTTCCCCCGCAAGCGGGGGAAGGAGCAAAGCGAGGCACCGCACTTCCCCTTCCCCCGCTTGCGGGGGAAGGCCGGGATGGGGGCCTACCGCCGCAACGAAACCAACCGCATCTCGAACGACTCCCCATCCGATTCGCGCTGCACGATCCTGACCGGCACGAAGCCGGTGTCGATTCCCAGCCACGTCACCGTCACCCGCGCAGGTTCGCCCTCGCGCACGCGCTCCACGCGCAGGGCGCGCTGCGGACCGCCCGGAGTTTCGACCGTTTCTTCCGCGGCCACGCGATATTTCTGCGCACCGAACTGGTCGCGATCGACCACGGTGTAAGTCAGTTCGCCACGCTTGCCCTGCGCCAGATCGTTGGCCATCGCCAGGGCCACCACTTGCCGGTCCAGCACGAAGGGCTCGTACACGAACTCGTGCACCCTGTCCTTGTCGCGGCTGGTGACGCGGCCGTGCTCGATGTCGACGCGCACGCTGCGTTCGCGTTTCTTCCACGCGGCCTGCTGGCGGTACTGGTAGTCCAGCGTTTCGGGCCGTCCTTCGCGCCACTGCAGGATGGATTTCTCGACGATCTCCACGCCGGCGATGCCCGCCAGGCCTTCGGTGCCGCGCGTCACGCTGGTCAGCAGCCAGGTGTCGCCTTCTTCGGACAGCGTCACCGTGCCGTGCCCGAGCGCCTTGCCGTTGCGCAGCACCTCGTACTCCGCGGTGTAGGGTGCCGGCTGCGCGAACGCCGCCGGCGCCGCCAGCGCCAGCGCGAACAGCAACACGCGCGTCATGCGAGACGATCCTCGGGCGTGAGCCGCAAAGGCGCGCGCAGCGGCGTGCCGTCGAGTTCCACGCCTTCGCCCGCCATGCGCAGACGGCCGCGCGCGATCTCGCGCACGGTCGCGGTGAGCAGCGGGTGCTCGCGTGCGATCACGCGCGCGGCCAGCGCTTCGGCATCGTCGTCCGGCAGCACCGGTACGCGCACCTGCGAAATGACCGGGCCCGCATCGAGCGCGGGGATCACGTAATGCACGCTGGCGCCGTGCTCGGCATCGCCGGCGGCGAGCACGCGCGCGTGGGTGTCGAGCCCCGGATAGCGGGGCAGCAGCGATGGATGGATGTTGATCATGCGTCCCTGGAGGCGGCTGGCTTCGGCCGCGCTGATGAGGCGCATATATCCCGCACACACGATGAGGTCGGGCTGAACCTCGTCGACGGCGGCGAAGAATTTCGCATCGAAGACTTCGCGCGAAGGATGCTCGCGCGGCCGCACCGCGACCGCGGGAATGCCGTGCGCACGTGCCAGGTCCATCGCGCCGCAGGCGGGCTTGTCGCTGAAGAGCCCGACGACCTGCGCCGGGATGTAGCCGCGCGCGCAGGCCTGCACCATCGCATTGAAATTGCTGCCGCGGCCGGAGGCCAGCACCGCGAGGCGGAACATCAGCCGATCCGCACGCGCTCGACGCCGGCCGCCTTCGTCACGGCGCCGATGCTCCAGTTCGCCAGCGACTGCGAATCGAGCGCCGCACGCACGGCGGAGACGTCGCCCGGCGCCACGATCAGCACGAAGCCGATGCCGCAATTGAAGGTGCGCCACATTTCCTCGCGCGGCACGTTGCCTTC
>CAMLOR010000117.1 GCA_946481615.1 uncultured Aquimonas sp. | reverse complement strand
TTCATGATCGGCTCCCAGTCGGGATCGGTCATGTCGGCGACCAGCACGTCGCCGGCCTGGAACTTCGACATTTCAGCCAGGTTGCGCACGATGCGCGCCGTGCCGCTGCCGATCTTCTGGCCGATGGCACGGCCTTCGCTCAGCACCGTGCTGCGTGCGGCGAGGTGGTAGCGCTCGATCTGCGTGGCGCGCGCGCGCGACTTCACCGTCTCCGGGCGGGCCTGCACGATGTAGAGCTTGCCGGTGTTGCCGTCTTTCGCCCATTCGATGTCCATCGGCCGGCCGTAGTGCTGCTCGATGGTCAGCGCCTGGCGCGAGAGTTCCTCGACGTCGGCATCGGCGATGGAGAACTGCCGGCGCAGCTCGGCGGGCGTGTCTTCGTTGCGCACGCGTTCGCCCGGCGTGGACGAATACACCATGCGGATCTGCTTGGCGCCGAGCGTGCGGCGCAGGATCGCGGGCTTGCCCTGACGCAGCGTCGGTTTGTAGACGTAGAACTCGTCCGGATTCACCGCACCCTGCACGACGTTCTCGCCCAGGCCGTAGCTGGAGGTGACGAACACCACGTCGCGGAAGCCCGATTCGGTGTCGAGCGTGAACAGCACGCCGGAGGCGCCGACGTCGGAGCGCACCATCAGCTGCACGCCGGCCGAGAGGAACACGTCCTCGTGCTTGAAGCCGTGGTGCACGCGGTAGGCAATGGCGCGGTCGTTGTAGAGCGAGGCGAAGACTTCCTTCACCTTGCGCACGACATCGTCCTCGCCAGTGACGTTGAGGAAGGTTTCCTGCTGGCCCGCGAAGCTCGCGTCGGGAAGGTCTTCGGCGGTGGCGGACGAGCGCACGGCGACGGAAATGTCCTTCGCACCCGCGTCGGCGCACATCTTGCGGTAGGCGTCGCGGATGGCGGCATCGAGCGCGGGCGGCAGCGGCGCGTCCATCACCCAGCCGCGGATCTCGCCGCCGGCCTTCACCAGCGCATCGACGTCTTCCACGTCCAGCGTGGCGAGCTTGTCGAAGATGCGGCGGGACAGATCGTTGTGCGCGATGAACTCCTTGAAGGCCTCGGCCGTGGTGGCGAAGCCGCCCGGCACCGACACGCCCAGCTGCGCCAGGCTGCCGATCATTTCGCCGAGGGAGGAATTCTTGCCGCCCACTTTCGCGAGATCGGACAGACGCAGGTCTTGCAGCCAGAGCACGTGGGCAGTCAAGGAAGACTCCAGGGGGCGGGCAGGCGAGGGGAATGACGCAGCGCAATATTTTACACTGGGAGCCCGACCCCGCGAGACCCCGCATGAGCGCGCGACGCCCGGTTTTCTTCGTCTCCGACGGTACCGGCATCACGGCCGAGACCATCGGCCACAGTGTGCTCACCCAGTTCGGGGGCGTTCCGTTCGATACCCAGCGCATCCCGTTCGTGGATACGCTGGACAAGGCGCGCCACACGGTGGAGCGCATCCGCGAGGCCGGCGCCCGCGCCGGAACGCGCCCCATCGTGATCAACACGGTGGTCGACGGCAGCCTCTCGGCGGTGCTGGCCGAGAGCGGGGCGCTGATGATGGACGTGTTCACGCCCTTCATCGGCCCGCTGGAGGCCGAACTGGGCGTGCCGCGCCAGAGCAAGGTGGGCCACGCCCACGGCATGGTCGATTTCGCGGAGTACGAAGCGCGCATCAACGCCACCAACTACGCGCTCTCGCACGACGACGGCGTGGATCTGAACTACGACGAGGCCGACGTGATCCTGGTGGGCGTGTCGCGCAGCGGCAAGACGCCGACCTGCCTGTACCTCGCGCTGCACTTCGGCGTGCGCGCGGCGAACTATCCGCTGACCGAGGAAGACCTCGAAGGCCGCGAACTGCCGAAGCGCCTGCGGCCGCATCGCCGCAAGCTCTATGGCCTCACCATCGATCCGGTGCGCCTGCAGCAGGTGCGCCAGGCGCGCCGCCCGAACAGCCGCTACGCCCAGATCGAACAGTGTCGCGCGGAAATCGCGGCGGCGGAAGCGCTTTTCCGGCAAGAAAACATCCCGTCACTCAATTCCACGCACACCTCCATCGAGGAGATCGCGAGCAAGGTGCTTTCCGCGCTCGGCATTCACAAACACATGTTCTGAGCGCGTGTATAGTCGGGCTCATGACGTCGACCGCGAGCCTTCCGCAGCGCATTTACCGGCCGAACCGCTTCGGCTATCTGATGGGCCTCTACGCCGAGAACTACGTGCGCCTCACGCGCATGTTCCGGCCCGAACACCTGGCCGGCATCTGCTACCGCTCCAGCGTGGGCGATGGCCTCGATGTGCGCCTGGACATCATCGAGCGCCATCCCTATACGCTCGAACTGCGCCTCACCTACGATCTCGCCGATCCGGTCACCGGCCAGCCCGATCCCTCCGCCTTCCTGCGCCTGTACCGCGATGCACGCCAGGTGGAAGCCACGCACTGCTACGTCGGCCGGCGCTGGCAGGACACCCTCGGCCTCGACGCCAGCCCGCGCAGCGTCCTGGGCTACCGCCTGCAGATGAACGCCTTCCTCAACAAGTGGCTGGAATACCTCGGCGAACAGGGCCACTCGCGCGCCACGCTCGAGGAAACCGACGGCCCGGCCATCGTATTTCCGCCGATGATGTCCGAAGCTCTTGACGCGCGCTGCGGTTGATCCCTAAAATTCGCGTTCTTCACCGGCACGTGGGGCTATAGCTCAGCTGGGAGAGCGCTACAATGGCATTGTAGAGGTCATCGGTTCGATCCCGATTAGCTCCACCACTCCGGCAACACGCTTCAACACTGCGTCCCCATCGTCTAGAGGCCTAGGACATTACCCTTTCACGGTAGCGACCGGGGTTCGAATCCCCGTGGGGACGCCACTTCTAGGCAAGCAGAAAGGCCCGCGAAAGCGGGCCTTTCTGCTTCTGGTCGGTCAAGGAATGTGCGGATCGACCACCGGCAGGGGTGACAGGTGCTTACGATCCATTTCACGGTAGCGACCGGGGTTCGAATCCTCTGGGGACGCCGCTAACGAAAAAAGCCCAATTTTTTCCCTGGGTATACTTTCGAACTCCAGGCTGTGCCTTTTTCTTCGTTGTTGACCCTCACATTCGGTTGCGAACCATGAGCCCGAATCGTGGCTTACGGCCCGTCAGGCGTCCAAATTCGAAACGAGTCGTGCCAAGGCGATGGGAACTCGGCGATTCGCAAGCCTGCGAATCGCCATTGATCGTCGTTGCCCCCGACCGGTTCGAAGGACACGACGAAGTCGTGGAGTGAGGATTTGCTCGACGCCAGGCGATATTCGAGGTGCGCTACGAGTCCATCACCGATTGCCCCTCTGTGTAGTCGGTAAGGGTTGGCGCTCAGCCACCGATAGAACTTGCGCTCGCGCTCGAAACTTTCCCGATGGGCATCGACGATGTGGGCGTCGGTCGTGTCGTCGCGTCGCAAGCGCCGATAGCAGTCGACATGCTCGCACGCCAGGACGGCGGCTCGCCAAGCGTCCCAGTCGGACATCAGGCGCAACACCAGTTCCTTGTCGGTGGGCAGCCCCAGCGCGTCGAATTCCTCCTGTCGGAAGCCCAGCGCGTGGAATCGTTCGTCTTCGCGCACGATCACACCGCTCCCGCTGCAGACCAGATCGTAAAGAACACCGTCCAACAGCGTCGCGAACACAAGAACCTTGGAGCGCTTGCCTGGCGCCACTTCGCCTTCCGGTCCCTGCAGGACGCTGTAGGCCCCCAACCTAAGCATGAGGGTGCGGGCAGGTTTGCCTTTCAGGGGATGCACGACAGCTAGGGTCGCCGTGCCCTCGGGACCAGAAATCGAAGTGTTGTCGGTACGACCGTCGCGGCGGACCACCTCGCCCACGAAAACCAGGTTCGCCGAAGCGAAATCCTCTTGCGTGGGGCGCGGCATGCATTGCGTTGCCCATACAGGAGAAATCCACGCGGCCAAGAGAATGGCAAGACCGGCGAACGCGGCGGCGCATCGTCTGGCGCCGTGGCGGCCGCGCTCGGCGCACCGGCGTGATGCGGGCGTCCGGGGCAATGCTGCAATCGTCGCATGGTCCGTCATCGTCTTCGACATCATGCGCAGCTCGAGAAGGCATTCCCTGAAGAACGCGGTTCCGCGACCATGCGACTCACGATCGGGCCGACTGGCGCAAGCGACGCCGTGATCATTCTGCACCCGGGACTGAGTTTGTCGCCGCCGGAGTCAGCGCTGTTCGCGCGGCGCCGCATGGGACCATATGCACTGCGCTCCGGGCTTCGCCGTTCCTCTTGAGAACGGCGCAAGCGCGGCGCACTATCCAGCCTCGGTCTGTCGCGAGTCAGGGATGCAGGACGCCGCCCCAAACCATTGTGCGAGCATGCTCGATCACCTCGATTGGGCAGCGACCCCGCTCGGCCCACGCTCGCACTGGCCCGCCCTGCTGCGCTCCACCGCCGATCTCGTCGTACTTTCGCCCATCGCGATGGTGCTGATGTGGGGGCCGGCGCACGTGATGATCTACAACGATCGCTACGCCGCGCTAGCGGGACAGAAGCATCCACGCGCGTTCGGGGGCACGGTGCCCGAGGTGTGGCCGGAAATCTGGGACTGGAATCGCGAGATCCTCGAGCGCGGTTTCCGTGGCGAAGTGCAGGAAGCGCCCGGACACAAGTTCGTGCTGGAGCGCAACGGGCGTCCCGAAGACGTGTGGATGGATCTGTACTACACGCCGGTGCGCGACGACACCGGTGCGGTGCAGGGCGTGTTGTGCACCGTGGTCGACATCACCGCGCGCGTGGCATCCGGGCAGCACCTGCGCATCGCGCAGCGCGCCGGCGGCATCGGCACCTTCGAATGGCACCCCGATACCGGCCGGCTGGAGGTTTCCGACGAATACCGCGCGCTCTGGGGCCTGGATCCGGAGACCCCGGTCACCGAGTCGCTGCTGCTCGGACTCGTGCATGACGAGGACCGGGGCACAACCGGCCCGGCGCGGTTGTCCGAAGGCGGCAATCCCCTGGGTTATGCCGAGTACCGCATCACGCGCCCCGATACCGGCGAGACCCGCTGGCTGGCGCGGCGCGGCGAGGTGGTCGGCGACGAAGCGACGGGATCGCGCCGTTTCGTCGGCGTGTGTTTCGACATCACCGACCGCAAGCGCATCGAGACCGATCTGCGCGAGGCCCACGACCGCCTGCATTCGCTGTTGAACCAGGCCGCGGTCGGCATCTACCAGACCGATCTCGATGGCCACATCATCCAGGTCAACGATCTTTTCTGCGAGATGACGGGGCGTGCGCGCGAGCAGTTGCTGGGCTGCCATCGCCTCGATCTGTTGCATCCGGACGATCGCGCGCAGTCCGCGCGCTCGTTGGCGCGCATGCACGAAACGGGCGAGCCGTTTTTCGTCGAGAAGCGCTATTTTCGTCCGGACGGCAGCGTGCTGTGGGTGAGCAACCACGTCTCGCTCGCCACCGACGGGCGCGGCAGGCCGCGCTACGTCAGCACCATCGTCACCGACGTCACCGAGCGCCGGCGCGCCGTCGAGGCCCTGCACGAGCTCAACGAAACCCTGGAAATCCGCGTGCGCGAGGAAGTGGGGCGTCGCGGACGGGCCGAGGAAGCCCTGCGCCAGGCGCAGAAGATGGAAGCCGTGGGCCAGCTCACCGGCGGCATCGCGCACGATTTCAACAATCTGCTGCAGGGCATCCTGATGTCGATCGACCTCAGCCAGCAGCTGATCCTGCGCGGACGCGCCGACGAGGTTGGCCGTTTCCTCGACACCGCGCGCAACTCGGCCAAGCGCGCCGCGGCGCTCACGCATCGCCTGCTGGCCTTCTCGCGGCGCCAGCCGCTCGATCCCAAGCCGCTGGACGTCAACCAGCTGGTGCGTTCGATGGAGGATCTGCTGCGGCGCTCGCTCGGCACCGGCGTCGGCATCGAACTGAAGCTGGCGGACGATGCCTGGATCACGCGCTGCGACCGCAACCAGCTCGAGAACGCCATCCTCAATCTGGCGATCAATGCGCGCGACGCGATGCCTGAGGGCGGCCGGCTCGTGCTCGAGACCGGGAACGCGCAGCTCGCTGCGGGTGCCGTGCCGGACGCCGCGCCCGGGCAGTACGTGCGCATCGCCGTCACCGACAGCGGCATGGGCATGCCGCCGGAGGTGAGGCAGCGTGCCTTCGATCCGTTCTTCACCACCAAGCCGATGGGGCAGGGCACCGGCCTGGGCCTGTCGATGATCTACGGCTTCGTTCGCCAGTCCGAAGGCTGCGCGCGTATCGACAGCGAAGTGGGCCGCGGCACCACCGTGGAGCTGTATCTGCCGCGTTTCGCGGGTTCGCCGGAGAGCGAGGAAACCGACGCGCCGCGCGCGGCGATGGTGCCCGGTGCGCGGCGCGAATCGATCCTGGTGGTGGAAGACGAGGCGGCGATCCGCGGGCTCGTCTGCAAGGTGCTCGAAGACCTCGGCCATCGCGTGCTGAGCGCGGTGGACGGCCCTACCGCGCTGCGCCTGCTCGAAAGTGGCGAACGCTTCGGCCTGCTGATCACCGACATCGGTATGCCTGCTCCCGACGGGCGCCAGGTGGCCGAGGCCGCGCGCGCACGCTGGCCTGATCTACCCGTGCTCTTCATGACGGGCTATGCGGAAAACGCCGCGTTCGCCGACGGTTTTCTCGATCCGGGCATGCATCTGCTGACCAAGCCGTTCGCGACGGACGTATTCCTCGCGCGCATCCGCGACATCCTGGGGCAGGACGTCGTCTGATCCGCAAAGCAGCGGTTGCTTCATGCATCGCGCACACCGCTGCGATGCGTGCATTTGCAAAATGCACCCGACGGGCAGGAATTACCCGCGGTGCAAACGCGCCGTGAACTGGCCCATCGGCACGTATTCCCGCGTCCGGCGCGGGTTAAGCAACTTCGTTAAAGGCTGGTTAGCCGGTGGCATGCAAGCTGCACCTGTGGGCACGCTGCTCTCTTTCCCTTCAAGGACGACGCCCCGATGTGCTACTCGCCCCAGGCTCTCGGCAATCCGCTGGTGAACTCGCTTTCCGATGTCGCGCGCGACCAACTGCAATCGTTGCAGAGCCCGCAAGGCGCCGTGCTGTTCGAAGCGGGCGAACGTCCACGTCATGTGTATTTCCCCGTGGGCTGCATCGTGTCGATGCTCCACGCAATGGAAGACGGCTCGGCCGCCGAAGTGGCGGTGATCGGCCACGAGGGCATGGTCGGCATGGAGCTCTTCCTCGGCTGCGAACAGGCACCCGGCCGCGCCGTGGTGCACAGCGGTGGTCCGCTGTTGCAGCTGCGCTCCGATCTTTTCCGCCTGGAGCTCGAGCGCAATGCACGGCTCGGCATGCAACTGCTGCGCTACACGCATGCGCTGATGACGCAGATCGCGCAGACCGCGGCCTGCAATCGCCATCACACTGTGATCCAGCAGCTGTGCCGTTGGCTGCTGGTCTCGCTCGACCGCTCCGCCGGCAACCAGATCTTCGTCACGCAGGAGATGATCGCCAACATGCTGGGCGTGCGCCGCGAAGGCGTCACCGAGGCCGCCTGCAAGCTGCAGAAGGCCGGCGTCATCGCCTACAGCCGCGGCCGCATCACGGTGCTCGATCGCGCCCGTCTCGAGGGCCTGGCCTGCGAGTGCTACGACGTGATGCGCAAGGCCTCCGATCGCCTGCTGGCCCCGGCGGCGCGCGAACCCGCGCCATTGCCGCGCGAGGTCGCAGGCATGGCGCGCTTCGCGCCGCGCGTGGCCGCCAACACGGCGTACAGCCTCACGGCGTGAAACCGATCGGCCTGGCGACCGCGGCATAGCACACTGCGCCCGGCGCCGCGGCGCCAGTCCCGATCCGGTGTCGGCGAGCGCACAGAGCCTTGCCTGCGGGCCGCCGAAACTGCCCGCACCGCTCGCTTCCACGGACGCCGACATGAATCTCGACACTGCGCTCACGCCGCTGCAGACCGTTGCCGATGCGCCGCGCGATTTCGCGCTGCCTCGCCGCGTGGAGTTTCCGCCCGTCGAGCAGGTGAAGATCGGTGTCATCGGCCTGGGCTATGTCGGATTGCCGCTCGCCGCGGAATTCGGCAAACACCTTGAAACCGTCGGTTTCGATATCGATGCCGGGCGCGTCGCGGAATTGCGTGCGGGGCGCGACCGCACGCTGGAAGTGGGCGAGGAACAACTGCGCTCCGCGCACCGCATGCAGGTCACCGACAACGCCGAAGACCTGCAGGGCTGCGACGTCATCATCGTGGCCGTGCCCACGCCGGTGGACGCCTACAAGCAGCCCGATCTCGCGCCCTTGCGCGCCGCCAGCGCGATCGCCGGGCGCGCGCTCAAGCGCGGCGCAGTGGTGGTGTTCGAATCGACCGTGTATCCGGGATGCACGGAGGAGGTCTGCGCGCCCATCCTCGCGGCATGTTCGGGCCTGGTGCCCGACGAGGACTTCTTCCTCGGCTACAGCCCCGAGCGCATCAACCCGGGCGATCATGAGCGGCGCCTGGTTTCGATCGTGAAGATCACGTCGGGTTCGACGCCGGCAGCGGCCGATTTCGTCGACCGCCTGTACGCGAGCATGGTCCCCGCGGGTACGCATCGTGCCCCGAGCATTCGCGTGGCCGAGGCCGCCAAGGTGATCGAGAACACGCAGCGCGACGTCAACATCGCGTTGGTGAACGAGTTGGCGATGCTGTTCCATCGCCTCGGCATCGACACTGCGCAGGTGCTGGCCGCGGCCGGCACGAAGTGGAATTTCCTGCCGTTCCGCCCGGGCCTGGTCGGCGGACATTGCGTCGGCGTGGATCCTTACTATCTCACCTACAAGGCACGCCAGATCGGCTTCGTGCCCGACATGATCCTCGCCGGCCGCCGCATCAACGATGGCATGGGAGCCTATGTGGCCGGCCGCGTGGTGAAACTGCTGGTGCAGCGGCGCGTTCACGCCGCCGGTGCGCAGGTGTTGATGCTCGGGCTCGCGTTCAAGGAGAACTGCCCGGACCTGCGCAACACGCGCGTCGTGGACATCATCGCGGAGCTGCGCGATTACGGCGCGCAGATCGACGTGCACGACCCCTGGGCCGACGCGGCGGCCGCGCGCCACGAACACCGTCTGGACCTGGTCGACGATCCGAAGTTCGCCCACTACGACGCCGTGGTGCTCGCGGTGGCCCACGACGAATTCCGCCGCCGCGGCGCAGAGTGGATCCGCGCACTCCTCAAACCCGACGGCGTCGTGTTCGACGTGAAGCAGATGCTCGATGTCGAGGATGTCGAGGGGAGGCTTTAGCACCTTCGTTGGGGAGCAGGTGGCTCGCGTGAGGGTTGCGCAGGTGCTCTTGCCGGGGTGGGGTGGGACGGCCGGCTGCGGCGCCCGCTCGCTGCGCTCGCGGGAAGCTGGCGGCGGCCGGGCTTTTCGACAGTGCATCCCTGCACTGACGAAAAGGGCCGGACATCCTGTCCGGCCCCGGCTTCGCCGGCCTGAT
>CAMLOR010000116.1 GCA_946481615.1 uncultured Aquimonas sp. | reverse complement strand
GTATTCCATGTCGTTGACGTCGATGCCGACGTCCTCGGCCGTGATGTAGCGGCCGCCCAGCGAATCGACGAAGCGGCCGAAGGCGCGGAACAGCACCTCGGACTTGTCCTTGTTCGGGTCGCCGATGATGACGGCCTTGCCGCCGCCGATGTTGAGGCCGGCCACGGCGTTCTTGTAGCTCATGCCGCGCGAGAGGCGCAGCACGTCGTTCAGCGCTTCCTGCTCGCTCTTGTACGGCCACATGCGCAGGCCGCCCAGCGCAGGACCCAGCACGGTGCTGTGGATGGCGATGATGGCCTTCAGGCCGGCGTCCTTGTTGTGGCAGAAAACGACCTGCTCGTGGCCGGACGTGGCAAGGGTTTCGAAGATCATGAGGGGGCACCGCGGGGAGGCTGACGGGAGCCCGATAGTTTAGAGCATCCGGCCGGGCAGGGCGCCCGCACGCGGGCGTATGGCCGGGCCGAAGCCCGCGCGCCGCCGCCGGTGCCGGCGGCTTCAGGGCGTGCAGGCCGCCGCGAAGGCGTCGAGTTCGGCGAGTTCCGGCGGCTTCAGGCCGGTTTCGAGCGCCTGCGAGCGCGCTTCGCAGGCGCGGGCATCGTCGCCCACCGCGTGTGCCGCCTGCGCCAGCAGGATCCAGCTGCCGACGTCCTGCCGCAGCGCGAGGTTCTGCTGCGCGAGTTCGTAGGCGCGCTGCGGCTTCTCGATCTCGACGAAGAACTCGGCGGCATGCTGAGCATATGCGGAGGGATTGATGCGCAGCAGGTCCGCGTAGCCTTCTTCGGCCTGCCGGGCCAGGCGTGCGGCGAGTTTTTCGTGGCCGTCGGCGGCTTCGAGCCGTGACAACGCCGCGATGAATTCCGGATTGCCGGTCTGCCCGATCACTTGCGCGTACAGCCCGCGTGCGCGTTCGCGGTTGCCCAGACGGGTTTCGGTCTCGGCGAGATGTTCGGTGGCGAGGTAGTAGGTCGGCATGCGCGCGTGCGCGGCCTCGAAGAAGCGCCGCGCTTGCTGCAACTGCCCGAAGCGCAGGAAGGCGATGCCCTGTTGCACGTGCAGCCAGGCCAGCGGGAAAGGATTGACGTCGCGGTATTCGGCCTGCGCGGCGCGGTAGAGGAAGGTGGCGCCGGCCAGATCGCCCTGCTGCACGCGCAGGTCGGCGCGGTTGGCCAGTTCGAGGAAGTCGTGCGTGAGTTCGTCCGAGCGCGCGAACTCTTCCGCGAGGCGATCGTACTGGCCGAGCGCGAGCTGGATTTCGCGCCGCGTGCCGCCGGTTTCTTCCGGCCGTGCACCGTGCGATTGCGCGACGTCCAGATCGGCCAGCGCCGCGTCGAAACGGTGGAAGCCGGCCAGGATCACCGCACGCGTGAGGCGGTGCTTCGGATCCTCGGGATCGGCCGCCACCGCAGCTTCGGACAGCCGCAGCGCTTCGTCGGCGTCTTCGAGCCGGCCGAGCACGCGGTAACGGTGGTACAGGCTGCCTGCCAGCGATGTGCGGTGATGCGCCTGGTCCTGCGCCGCGATCAGGCGGCGCAGTTCCGAGATGCGGGCGTCGAGATTGCCGAGATAGATCGAGGCGGCCGTGGTGCGGTAGTCCGTCAGGCCGATCGGCCAGCTCGGATCTTCCACGGCCGCCGCGGTTTCCCGCTCCGGCGTCGAGGCGCAGGCGGCCAGCATCGCCGCCAGCGCCAGGGCGAAGCCCGCCCGTATCGCCGCACGCATCAGTTCGGCGCGCCCAGGAACGGGAAGGCCTCGAGGAAGGTGCTGTCGTTCGGCACGTTGTCGCTGACGCCCGGGCCGACCACGGCGCCCAGGGTGTCGTCGATGACGTCGCGCGCCAGGGTGCGGCCGCCGCAGTTGGCGGTCACGCCCAGTTCTACCGCGAGATACGCATCGCAGGCCGCGACCGCGCTGTTGATCTGCAGGCGGTCGTCGACCAGCACGCCCGCCAGCGGCGCCGCCCCCAGCACGGCGTTGCCGCTGGTGCCGTCGAGGGTGTCTAGCGCGGTGAGGTTGGCCTGCATTTCGCTGGTGAACGCGGCGGCCCAGCCGGCCGGATCGACGGCGCGGTTGTAGAGATCCTTCTTGCCGGTGGAGGCGAGCAGATCGATCAGTGCCGTGTTGATGCCCGGACGGCCCATGCGATCGATCTGGCCGGTGGAGTTGAAGCTGCACGGCAGATCGAGCACCGAGGTGAGCCGCGTGAGCGGCACCGTGGTGTCGGCATAGCCCGCGCGCGTGGTGGTGACCGCCATGCTCGCCGTGTTGCAGCCGGTGAAGGTGAAGTCCAGCGTGCCGAAGGCTTCCACGGGCGGATTGTTCATGGCCGCCGGCGGAAAGTTGCCGCCGCTGCTCGTGCTCACCGGCACGCTGGCCTGGTCGCCGTTGACCTCGACGTCGCCGATGCCCCACAGGTTGAGTTGCGCGCCCTGCGGCGTGAACACGTTCCAGTACGTGATCATCTTGTACGGCAGGTTGTCTTCGTCGCCCGAGCCGGTCACCTGCAGCACCAGGCCGTGGCCCGAATTGGCCGGGTCGTACCACAGGCCGCTGATGCCCGCGCCGATGCCGGCGTCGCCGTTGCGCGTGGTGGAGGCGTAGACCTTGAGCGTGTCGTTGGCGCCGTCGTTGGTCAGGCGTGCGCTTTCGATGCTCAGCACGATGGCCAGCGTGTTGGCGCCGGCGAAGAAGTTCACGCCCGGATTGGTGAAGCGCGGCGCCACGTCGGCGCGCGTGCGGTTGAAGGCGTCCAGATCGAAGAAGAACGGATCGTCGCGCAGGCCGGCCCAGACCTTGAGATCGTCGGCATCGACGGTGCGGTTGAGCGGGCCTTCGGCATAGAGCGTGTCGCCGGCACCGCGGCACAGCACGCGCGTGGCTTCCTCGGGGAAGGTGCAATTGATCAGCGTGGTGCCGTTGGCGGCGCCGTTGTCGATGTGGATGTTGTAGTCGACGACGTCGGAGAAGCGGCTGTTGCTGTTCGCCAGCGGTACCACCGTCACGGCGATCACGGTGCGGGCGGGGTCGGTGGGATCGACGAAGGTGTAGACGTCGTTGATGTCCGCCGTGGGGTCGTTGGTGGTGAGCGGCCCGTCGCGGTGGTCGGCGGCCTGCGCCGCGGTGTTCAACAGCGCGGCCAGGGCAAGGGCGAGCGGAGCGAAGTGCAGTTTCATGGAAGAACCTCCCGGTGGCGGATGAGGTGGGGCACGGGACACTACGCCCCGGTCCATCGCGTCCGCGGGAACCGGGGAGCCGCGCGATCCTTCGCGAGAGAACAGCTGGCGCCTTGCCAACGCCACAAGAGGCGGGCAGGGGACAATAGGATTCGCGGCCCCTCCTGCCGCGAACGAAAGCCGATTGAGCGCCCGTCCGCGCCGGGTTTCAAGGGCCGCGTGGCGGCGCCGGCGCGACCCTGAAATTTCTGCCCTGGGTCCACCCCCGCACGGGGGCGCACGGCCGGGCCCGCCTCGGCCGGCGCGGTACAATTCGGCCTTTCCGCCTTCCGCGAGAGCTTCCATGAGCACGCCCGCCTCTTCCGTGCCGGCCGCCGCGCCCGAGACCACGCCGCTGCGCTTCGTCACCGCCGCCAGCCTGTTCGACGGCCACGATGCCGCCATCAACATCATGCGGCGCCTGATCCAGTCGCAGGGCGCCGAAGTGGTGCACCTGGGCCACAACCGTTCCGTCGAAGACGTGGTGCGCGCCGCGCTGCAGGAGGACGCCGACGGCATCGCCCTGTCGAGCTACCAGGGCGGCCACGTCGAATACTTCAAATACATGGTCGACATGCTGAAGGCGCGCGGCGCCTCGCACATCAAGGTGTTCGGCGGCGGCGGCGGCACCATCACGCCGGAGGAGATCCGCGAGCTGCAGGCCTACGGCGTGGAGCGCATCTACCACCCGAACGACGGCATGCACATGGGCCTCGTGGCCATGATCGAGGACGTGATCCGCCGCGCCGGCGAGCATCGCGTCGGCGTCGCCAAGCCCAAGCAGGTGGATCTCTCCGACGAGATCGCCATCGGCGGCATGCTTTCGGCCATCGAGGAAGGCGCGCTGGAGGAATCGGAGCTCGCGCACCTGCGCAAGCAGTGGCAGCTGGCGGGCGGCAAGACGCCGGTGGTGGGCATCACCGGCACGGGCGGCGCCGGCAAATCGTCGGTGACGGACGAGTTGTTGAACCGCTTCCTCGCGAATTTCCCGGAGATGCGCCTGGCGGTCATCTCGGTCGATCCCACGCGCCGCCGCACCGGCGGCGCGCTGCTGGGCGATCGCATCCGCATGAACTCGCTGCGCAGCCCGCGCGTGTTCATGCGCTCGATGGCCACCCGCCGCCAGCACATGGCGACGAATCTCGTGCTGAAGGATTGCATTGCGTTCCTGAAGTCGCTGGGTTACGACCTCGTCATCGTGGAGACCGCCGGCATCGGCCAGAGCGATTCGGAGATCGTCGATCTGGTCGATTTCCCGATGTACGTCATGACCAGCGATTTCGGCGCGCCCAGCCAGCTCGAGAAGATCGACATGCTCGACTACGCCGAGCTGGTGGTGCTCAACAAGTTCGACAAGCGCGGCGCCGAAGACGCGCTGCGCGACGTGCGCAAACAGTGGAAGCGCAACCGCACCGCGTTCTCGATGAAGGACGAGGACGTGCCGGTCTACCCGACCATCGCCTCGCAGTTCAACGATCCCGGCATCAGCTGGATGTTCGTCAACCTGTGCCGGTTGCTGCGCACGAAGCTGTCGTTGCCGGAAGCGAAGTGGTCGCCGGATGTCGACACGTCGCTGAAAGAACCGCGCGCCACCGTGCTGATTCCCGGTGCGCGCGTGCGCTATCTCGCGGAGATCGCCGAGCAGGGGCGCGCGATCAACGGCAACATCGAGAAGCAGAGCGAGATCGCGGATCGCGCGCAGTCGTATTGGGAATCGCTGAAAGACATCGGCGACGCAGCGTTGCCGAAGGCGCTCGATCTGTACGACGCCGGAGCGTTGTTGCCGCCGCAGATCGACGGCGAAGTCGGCTCGGTTCTCGACCGCGCGCGTCAGCACATCGACGAACTCGAAGCGCAAGCGCTGGCGCGGCTGCAGCATCCGAGCGGCGCTGCTCGCCCGGATCGCACGCTGCTGACGCTGCGCCAGCGTTACAACGACGCGGTGCAGTCGCTCTCAAGCGAAAACCTCAAGCAGCTGCGCCAATGGCCGCAGCGCCTGAAGTCGATCACCGACGAGTTCACCGAATACCAGGTGCGCGACAAGACCATCCGCGTCGAGAACTACCGCGAATCGCTGTCGCACCAGAAGGTGCCGAAGATCGCCGCGCCGACGTACAAGTCCTGGGGCGAGCTGCTGACCTTCCTCGGCAAGGAGAACCTGCCGGGCTCGTACCCGTACACCGGCGGCGTGTATCCGTACCGTCGCACCGGCGAAGACCCGATCCGCATGTTCGCCGGGGAAGGCACGCCGGAGCGCACCAATCGCCGCTTCCATTACCTGAGCCAGGGCCTGCCCGCTGCCCGTCTGTCGACCGCGTTCGACAGCGTCACGCTCTACGGCGAAGACCCGGCCGAGCGCCCCGACATCTACGGCAAGATCGGCAATTCCGGCGTCAACATCCCGACGCTCGACGACATGAAGAAGCTCTACTCGGGCTTCGACCTGTGCGCGCCGACAACGTCCGTGTCGATGACGATCAACGGACCTGCACCGATCATCCTCGCGATGTTCATGAACACCGCGGTCGACCAGCAGGTCGAGAAGTACCTGCGTGCCGACCAGGCGCGCTGGGACACCGCGCACAACCGCATCGAGAAGTTCTTCGAACGCAAGCCGCGTCCCGAATATTCGGGCTCGCTACCCGGCGGGAACGAAGGGCTGGGCCTCGGTCTGCTCGGCGTCAGCGGAGACCAGCTCCTCGAGCCCGAGGTCTACGAGAAGATCAAGGCACAGACGCTCTCGACCGTGCGCGGCACGGTGCAGGCCGATATCCTCAAGGAAGACCAGGCGCAGAACACCTGCATCTTCAGCACCGAATTCGCGCTGCGGATGATGGGCGACATCCAGCAGTATTTCGTGGAGCGCCGCGTCCGCAACTTCTACTCGGTGTCGATCTCCGGCTACCACATCGCCGAGGCCGGCGCGAACCCGATCTCGCAGCTCGCCTTCACGCTGTCGAACGGTTTCACCATCGTCGAGTACTACCTGGCGCGCGGGATGAAGATCGACGACTTCGCGCCCAACCTGTCGTTCTTCTTCAGCAACGGCATGGACCCGGAATACACCGTGATCGGCCGCGTCGCCCGCCGCATCTGGGCCCGCGCCATGCGCGAACGCTACGGCGCCGACCCGCGCAGCCAGATGATGAAGTACCACATCCAGACCTCCGGCCGCTCGCTGCACGCGCAGGAGATCCAGTTCAACGACATCCGAACGACGCTGCAGGCGCTGTACGCGCTGTTCGACAACTGCAACTCGCTGCACACCAACGCCTACGACGAGGCCATCACCACGCCGACGGAGGAATCGGTGCGCCGTGCGGTGGCGATCCAGATGATCATCAACAAGGAGCTGGGCCTGAACTTCTGCGAGAACCCGTGGCAGGGCAGCTTCATCGTCGACAAGCTCACGGACATCGTCGAGGAAGCCGTCTACCGCGAGTTCGAGGCCATCTCCGAACGCGGCGGCGTGCTGGGTGCGATGGACACCATGTACCAGCGCGGCAAGATCCAGGAAGAATCGCTCTACTACGAACACAAGAAGCACGACGGTTCGCTGCCGCTGGTCGGCGTCAACACCTTCCTGCCGAAGGAACATGGCGGCGACATCGTCACCGAGATCGAACTGATCCGCTCGACCGAAGGCGAGAAGGGCCAGCAGATCGCCAACGTGCAGCGCTGGCAGCAACTGCGCAACGGCCTCGCGTCCGGCGGTCTCGCCCCGCTGCAGACCACCGCGCGCCGCCGCGAGAATGTCTTCGCCGCGCTGATGGAGGCGGTGAAGACGCACTCGCTGGGACAGATCAGCCACGCGCTCTACGACGTGGGCGGCGAGTACCGGCGGAACATGTAGTGCGTTGGCTGAAGCGGTGGTTCGCGCCGGTACCCGATACGTTCGCGCCGGCCGCTGCGGCGCACGAGTGCGATGGGCGCGTGCAGTTCGAAGGGCAGGAGTTCGATCTGGCCGAAGGCGCGCTGTGGCGCGAGGGCGTGCCGCATCCGGACCTGCTGCGCGCGCGGGAGTGGGCCGATGGCTTCGACGGCGCGCGTTACGGCGCCGCGTGGCTCGCGGTGCAGCGCGAGTGGATGGGCTGGGTCGCGGCGCATCTGGGCGCTGCCTATCGCGTGCACGAGTCCGATGACGCGCTGCTGGTGACGGCCCGGCCGATGCGCGCGGTGAAGGTGGCGCTGGACTACCTGGCGCTCACGCAGCGACGCGTGGCGCGTTCGCTGGGGCGGCTCGCCAGCGATCGGCTGCCGGAGAAGCAGATCGTCCTGCTGATCGACAATGATGACGATTACTACCGTTACCTCGCCGGCCGCTATCCCGACGAAGGCGAGTTCGCGATGAGCGCCGGCGTGCATTTCAACGGCCCCGGGCCGCATTTCGTCGTCAACGGCGACGACCTCGAGCAGGTGCAGCCGACCATCGTCCACGAAATGACGCACGCTTTTCTCGCGCATCTGCCGATCCCCGCCTGGCTGAACGAGGGTTTGGCGGTGAACATGGAAACCGCGTTCGGCCGCGTGGCCGACGCGCACAAGCTGATCGAGCTGGAGAAGAAGCATCGCGCGTTCTGGACGCCCGCGGCGATGCAGGAGTTCTGGAGCGGCCGTTCCTACCATCGTCCGGACGACGGCAACGAGCTGTCCTACGATCTCGGCCGCATCCTCGTCACCGGCATGAGCGACCCGTGGCCGCGCTTCGAGGACTTCGCGCTGGAGGCCAGTCTCGACGACGCCGGCGCGGCGGCGGCGGAACGCCACCTGCACGTCGACCTCGGCGAATTCGTGCGCCACTATCTGCGGCGCGACGAGGGCGAGTGGGCGCCGCTACCCGCGGCGTGGAACGAAGCTCCGGAGCGAGGCGCGTTCTGACCGCGCAAGAGTAGACTGAGGTCGACCAACCCCGATGACGGCCATGAGCGAAATCGTGTTCCTGGTGGAAGACGCGCCCGAAGGCGGCTTTACGGCCCGCGCGCTCGGGCATTCGATCTTCACCGAATCCGACACTTACGAGGCGTTGCGCGAACAGGTGCGCGACGCCGTGCGCTGCCATTTCGACGGCGACGACGTGCCGAAGATGATCCGGCTGCACTACGTGAAGGACGAGGTGCTCGCGGCGTGAAGTTGCGCCGCGATCTGGGTTCCGAGGAACTGGTCAAGGCGCTGTCGCGCCTCGGTTACCGCGTGGTGCGGCAACAGGGCAGTCACATCCGGCTGCAGTGCGACGATCCGACGCACGCGATCACGGTTCCGGCCCATCGTCCACTGAAGATCGGGACGCTCGCCGCCATCCTCGCGGACGTCGGCGAGCATCATCGATTGGAACGGGCGGCGCTGATCGCCGCCCTGTTCGATTGAAGCGGCTGCCTACGGCCGCTTGGTGTAGGTCAGCTCCATCATCCGGAACTCCTTCCCGTCCGGACCCGGCACGAACATCTCGAAGACTTCCGTCGTGGGGGTGGTCCACTTCGTGGTCATGCGCGAGGTGATCTTGTTGCCCTTCTTGACCGGGTCGTTCCAACTGCCGGTGAAGGTGCAGGCGCCGGCGGCGTCGCAGGTGCCTTCGCTGACCATGAGGCCGGTGGACATGGAATCGTTCCAGGTCGACCAGTGCTTGCCGGTGACGTTGTCGTAGCCGTGCATGCCATGGCCCGTCCAGGGCTGGCCGTGCATCTGGGATTTCACGTCTTCCACCAGCACGCGGCCATCGAGCGCCATGGTGCGCGTTGCGGTGCCTGTCTCTTCCGTCGGCGGGCCGCCCGGCGAGTGCCAGCTCTTGATGGCGAGGTCGTAGCTGCCGGCCATCCTGGCGAGCGCGGCGTGCGCCTCGCCGGGCGTGCCGGCCTTCTGGTAGGCCTCCATTTCCGCCTGCTGTTCGGGCGTCATCGGGGGCATGTTCGGATCCTGCGCGAGGGCAGGCAGGGCGAGCAGGAGGGAAAGCGACAGCATCGTGCGGATCATGCGGTTTTCTCCTTCGATGTGACGAAGCGTGGGACCGTCAGCGCCGGCCGAGTTTACACCCCGACTTTTGACATACGCGGTGCAGCGCAGCACGCGGCAAGAATGCGGGTTCATCGACCGGAGTCCGCCATGCACGCATCCCGCCGCGACCTGCTCAAACTCACCGCGCTCGCCGCGGCCGCCGCTTCGCTGCCGTCGCTTTCCTCCGCGGCGGCCTCGCCGCCGGTGCCGAAGGCGGCCAGGCCGCTGAACATCCTGATCCTGGGCGGCACCGGCTTCACCGGGCCCTTCCAGGTGAACTACGCGCTGGCGCGCGGCCACAAGGTGACGCTGTTCAACCGCG
>CAMLOR010000115.1 GCA_946481615.1 uncultured Aquimonas sp. | reverse complement strand
GTGGGCCACTTCGACACGCCGCAGTGCGTCGAGGTGTGCCCGGTGGAATGCATCCACGTCGATCCCGCGCATCCCGAATCGCGCGAGGCCCTGTTGCTCAAGTTCACGCTGCTCACGGGAAAGGTCGCATGAAGCCGGTCCGCGTCGCGCTGTTGGCACTGTTCCTTTCCTGGCCCGCGCTCGCGCAGGACGCCGCACCGAAGGCGCCGGTCCTGCCGAAACAGGCGGCGGTGGCGAGTGCCAACACGCAGGCCACCGACGCCGGCCTCGAAGTGCTGGCCGCCGGCGGCAACGCCTTCGACGCCGCGGTGGCCGTGAGCGCGACGCTCGGGCTGGTGGAGCCGGAAAGCTCGGGCCTGGGCGGCGGCGGTTTCTTCCTGCTGCACTTGGCCGACGGACGCGACGTGTTCGTCGATGCGCGCGAGAAGGCGCCGCTGGCCGCCACGCGCGACATGTATCTCGACGCCAAGGGCGATCCCGACCGCAAGCTCGCGGTCGACGGGCCGACGGCGGCCGCGATCCCCGGCCTGCCCGCGGCGCTGGCGCACGTCTCGAAGAAGTACGGCCGCCTGCCGCTGGAGAAATCGCTGGCGCCGGCCATCCGTCTGGCGAAGCAGGGCTGGACCTTCGGCACCAAGAACGCCGCGATGCTGGGCCCGCGCAAGGACGTGCTGGCCACCAATGCCGCGGCCGCAGCGTTGTTGTTGCCCGGCGGCGAGGTGCCCGCGCCGGGCACGAAGATGCTCAATCCCGACTACGCGCGCACGCTCGAGCTGCTCGCCTCGAAGGGCGCCGACGGCTTCTATCGCGGCGAATTCGCGCAGCGGCTCGCCGACGGCGTGAAATCGGCCGGCGGCCTGTGGACGGCCGAGGATCTGGCGCAGTACGAAGTGAAGGAGCGCGAACCGCTGCGCCTGGAACATCGCGGCTGGACGGTGGTGACGGCGCCGCCGCCGAGTTCCGGCGGCATCGCGCTGGCCGAGATCTTCAACATCCTCTCGGGCTACGACTACACGCGCATGGAAGGCGCCGCGCGCGTGCATGTGCTGGTGGAAGCGATGCGGCGTGCCTACCGCGATCGCGCGGTTTCCCTCGGCGACCCCGATTTCGTGCAGATGCCGCTGGCGCTGCTGCAATCGCCCGACTACGCCGCCGGCCTGCGCGCCGGCATCAGCCTCGAGCGCGCCACGCCGAGCGAATTGCTGCCCGGCGTGGGCGCCCCGCCGTCGCGGCCGGACACCACGCATTTCTCCATCGTCGACCGCGAAGGCAACGTCGCGGCGGTCACGCAGACGGTAAACCTGCTCTACGGCAGCGCCTTCATTGTGGAAGGCACGGGCTTCCTGCTCAACGACGAAATGGACGATTTCTCGGTCAAGCCGGGCGTCCCCAATGCCTTCGGCCTGGTGGGCGACGAAGCCAACGCCATCGAGCCGGGCAAGCGTCCGCTCTCGTCGATGACGCCGACGTTTCTCGTGGGCAACGACCGCATCGCCGCGATCGGCACGCCCGGCGGCAGCCGCATCATCACCATGGTGCTGATCGGCCTGCTGGAATTGATGGATGGCCACGATGCCCAGGCCGCCGTCGATGCGCCGCGCTTCCATCACCAGTACCTGCCCGATGCGATCTCGGCCGAGTCCGGCGCGCTTTCCGCGGCCCAGATCGCTGCGCTGCAGGCGCGCGGCCACGTGGTGAACGGCGGCGAGCGCACCTGGGGCAACATGCAGGCGGTGGTGTGGGACCGCGCCACCGGCGCGGTGAGCGCGGGTTCGGATTCGCGCTGGAAAGGCGTCGGCAAGGGCGCCACCATCGACGCCGACGCCGCGATCTACCGCTAGGAGGCCGTCATGAAACTCTGGTCGATCCTGGGCAATTCGCAGAAGCTCGACGGCGGCGCCATGTTCGGCAACGTGCCCAAGGCGATGTGGTCGGCGTGGATCGTGCCGGACGAGCAGAACCGCATCCCGCTGGCCTGCCGTGCGCTGCTCGCGAGCCCGCTCGCCGGCAAGACCGTGCTGTTCGAGACCGGCATCGGCGCCTTCTTCGACCCGAAGATGCGCGAGCGCTACGGCGTGCAGGAAAGCCGCCATGTGCTGCTCGATTCGCTGGCCGCGGCGGGCTTTTCGCACGAGGACATCGACGTCGTCGTGCTCTCGCACCTGCATTTCGATCACGCCGGCGGGCTGCTGGCGGCCTGGGAAGAGGACAAGCCGCCGCGGCTGCTGTTCCCGAAGGCGACGTATGTGGTCAGCGAGGAGTGCTGGAGCCGCGCGCAGCAGCCGCATGCGCGCGACCGCGCTTCCTTCATCCCGGAGATGCCGCAGCTGCTGCAGGACAGCGGCCGCCTCGAAGTGGTGCGCGGCGCGCATTCGAAGGCGCTCGGGCAGAGCGTGCGTTTCCACTACAGCGACGGCCACACGCCCGGTCTGATGCTTTCCGAGATAGTCGGGCCCGACAATCACGGCGGCCTGGTGTTCTGCGCCGACCTGATCCCGGGCCGGCCCTGGGTGCATCTGCCGGTGACCATGGGCTACGACCGCAACGCGGAACTGCTGATCGACGAGAAGCGCGAGTTCCTCGAGGACAAGCTCGCGCGCGACGTGCACCTGTTCTTCACGCACGACAGCGAGTGCGCGCTGGCGCGCGTGACGCGCGATGCCAAGGGCCGGTTCGGCACCGAACACGAAGTGGCGGAGTTGCACGCGCGCTCTCTGGCCGCGTGAATCACGGGGGTAGGGGATGGTTTATCGCGAAGTGACCCACCAAGGCTGGTTCTCGCGCCTGGGCGGGGCGTTCAAGGGGTTGTTCTTCGGCGGCATCCTGCTGGTGCTGGCCCTGGGACTGCAGTTCTGGAACGAGGGGCGCACGGTGAAGCGCGACGCCGCGCTCGCGGAAGGGCGCGCCACCGTCGTTGCCGTCGCGGCCGTGCCGCTCGATCCGGCCCGCGATGGCCGCCTCGTGCACGTGAGCGGCGAGAGCAAGGCCGACGCCGCGGTCACCGATCCGGCCTTCGCGGTGTCGGTGCCGGCGCTGGCGCTGCGCCGCGACGTCGAGATGTACCAATGGGACGAGGACAAGAGCACCACGACCCGGCGCACCTCCGGCGGCGGCGAGGAAACCACCACGACCTACAGCTACGACAAGGAATGGGACGACGATCTCGTCGATTCCTCGGGCTTCCGCGAATCGGGCCACGACAATCCGGCGGAAATGCCGTACAGCGCGGAGGAATGGCGCGCTGCGCCCATCCATCTGGGCGATTTCGTGCTGTCGGACGCCGCGGCCTCGGAACTCGGCGGCTGGGAGCGCGTGGATCTGGCGAAGGTGCAGCTGCCGCCCAACCTGGCCGCGAGCTTCCGCGCCGACGACGGCTGGTTCGTCACCAGCGAGAATCCGGATTCGCCGAAGGTGGGCGATGTGCGCGTGCGTTTCGAATACATCCCGGAAGGGCCGATCAGCGTGGTGGCACGGCAGCAGGGCGCGACGCTGGCGCCGCATGCCACCGCGCGCGGCGATGAGCTGCTGCTGGTCGAATCGGGCGCGATGGATGCCAACGCGATGTTCGACGCCGCCGGTTCGCGCAATTCGATGGCGGCCTGGGGACTGCGCGTCGCGGGTTTCGTGCTGGCCTGGATCGCCTTCGGCATCCTGCTCAAGCCGCTGGTGGTGATGGCCGACGTGGTGCCGTTCGCGGCGCGCATCGTGGGCTTCGGCACCGGGTTGGTTTCGGTGTTGATGGCGCTGGTGGTGAGCGTGCTGGCCATCGGCAGTGGCTGGCTGTGGTACCGGCCTTGGCTGCTCGTGATCCTCGTGGGCATCGTGGTCGCCGGCCTGGTGTGGCTGTTCCGCGGCAAGCGCGAACCTGCAGCGGCCGCCGTCACGCCGCCGCCCCCGCCGCCGCCCGCGCCATGACGCGTCTGAAGGACGACGCCGGCCGCGCGCGGGAAGCGCGGCGCAAGTTCCTGCGCCTGGGTGGCGCGGGCATCGCGGGCGGGCTCGCGCTTTCGCCGCTCGGGCGCCTGTTCGCGCAGGCCGGCGGCAAGGCGACGGGCACCGGCTACGGACCGCTCAAGGCCGTGCGCGATCTGGCCACCGGTCTGCCGCTGATCATGCTGCCGGAAGGCTTCAGCTACCGCAGTTTCGGCTGGGCGGGCGCGCCGATGGCCGACGGCGCGCCGACGCCGAACGCGCACGACGGCATGGGCCTCGTGCGCACGCGCGGCGACGTCGCCACGCTGGTGCGCAACCAGGAAGTGGTGCGCGCCGACGGCGCCTTCGGGCCGTCCGCCTCGCATTACGACCCGCTGTGCAGCGGCGGCACCGTCACCATCGATTTCGATCTGGCGAAGGGCGAGATGATCTCGCTGCGGCCGTCGCTCTCGGGCACGCTGCAGAACTGCGCGGGCGGCACCACGCCGTGGAATTCCTGGCTTTCGTGCGAGGAGTTCGTCTCGGTGAAAGATCTGCAGGTCATGACCAAGGACGGCATGCGCCGCCTGCAGCGCGATCACGGCTATGTCTTCGAGGTGCCGGCCGACGGCGAATCGAGCGGCGAGCCGCTGGTGGGCCTGGGCCAGTTCCGTCACGAAGCGGCCACGGTGCGGCCGGCGGACGGCATCGTGTATCTCACCGAGGACATGGAGCCGGAAGCCGGTTTCTACCGTTTCCTGCCGAATCGGCGCGGTCAGCTGCGGCGCGGCGGCCATCTGCAGATGATGAAGGTGGTGCGCCGCGACGACTTGCGCTCGGGTCTGAAGGCCGGCCAGCGCTTCAAGGTCGAGTGGGTGAACATCGAGCATCCCGACCAGGGTTTCGATCGAGAGCACAACGACGGCCGCGGCGTGCAACGCCAGGGCCGTGCGCAGGGCGCGGCACGCTTCACGCGGCTGGAAGGCGTGATCGCTAGCGACAACGAAGTGTTCTTCACCGCCACCAATGGCGGCGATGCGGCCTGCGGCCAGGTGTTCTGCTTCTATCCCGACGAGCAGGAACTCATGCTCGTGTACGAATCGCCCGACCCGGCCACGCTCGACTACCCCGACAACATCACGCTCAGCCCGCGCGGCGGCCTGGTCGTGTGCCAGGATTCGCGCGGCACGGTGGAGCATCTGTACGGCCTCACGCGCGGCGGCGAGTTGTTCCAGTTCGCGCGCAACAACGTGCATCTGGACGGTTACCTCGGCTTCTCGGGCGAATTCCGCGACGCCGAGTGGGCCGGTTGCTGTTTCTCGGCGGACGGCCGTTGGCTGTTCGCCAACATCTACGAACCGGGCTTCAGCGTGGCCATCACCGGGCCATGGCGCGACGGCCTGATCTGACCGGAGTTTCCGCCATGCCCATGCCGCAGATCACCGCGTTCTACGCCGCCCTGCTCGGGCTGCTCATGATGGTGCTGGGCCTGCGCGTGGTGCACGCGCGCTGGACGCGCCGCATCGGCATCGGCGACGGCGGCGACGCCGACATGGCGCGCCGCATCCGCGTGCACGCCAACAACATCGAGAACGTGCCGCTGGCGCTGCTGCTGTTGCTGCTGCTCGAACTCACGGGTGTCGAAGGCGCGTGGCTGCATGTGTTCGGCATCGTGCTGCTCGTGGCGCGCTTGCTGCACGCGTGGGGCTTGTCGCGCTACGCCGGCACGTCGTTCGGGCGCTTCGTGGGCACGTTGCTGACCTGGGGCGCGGTGCTGGCGATGTGCGTGTTGTTGCTGTATCGCTGGGTTTTGCTGCAGACGTTGTGACGTTGTGACGTTGCGGCAGGACGCGGGGGCGCTCGGGGGTTCGGGGATGGGTTGCGCCGCCCGCGCGTAGAGCGCGCGGGTCCCCTCCGGTCGCCGAGGATGCGATTCGTGCGTGTAGAGCAGCCACGCCCCTCCGTCATTCTCGCGCAGGCGACACGCTCCGGCTAAGCCGAGCTACCGTCCGGATTGCGATCGATGAACCACAGGCCTGCGTAAAGTTTGGGATCGATCGAATAGCCTTCGACCATCTTCGCGTGCAGCCAGGCCGCGGCTTCGGTGCGCGGGATCTCGTGCACGGTGATGTTCTCGCCTTCGTCGCCGCCTCCTGCATGCACGCGCGACAGCCCATGTGCGCGCACGAAGGCGATGATCTCGTTGCTCATGCCCGAGGACGAGGGGCCGGCCATCAGCCATTCGATCCGCTGCGCCTGCCAGCCGGTTTCCTCCAGCAACTCGCGCGCGGCGGCGGTTTCGACCGATTCCTCCTCGCCCAGGTCGCCCACGAGGCCCGCCGGCATCTCGATGCTGCGGCAGCCCACGGGAATGCGGAACTGTTCGACGAACAGCACGCGGTCTTCCGGCGTCACCGCCACGATGATGACCGCCGAGCCCGCATTCGTGCGCTCGGCGTATTCCCAGCTGCCGCGCTGCTGCAGGCGCAGGTAGCGGCCGTTGAAAAGGGTGCGGGTTTGCGTCATTGTGCGCGGCCTCCTCGGTCCCCGATGCTATCCCGCGCCACGTTGCAGCGGGAACCTTCGCCCGGCAGCCGGGTCGCAGCGACTCTTCAGAATCCGAAACCCCAGGTGGCACCATGAAACGACTCCTCCTCGCCACGGCACTGCTCGGCCTGGCTGCTCTCGGCCAGGCGCAGGCGCCGGCCCAGCCCGCCGGGGCGCCGGCGGTGAAGGCGCCGACCGGCGAGGCGCTGGTCAAGGCGATCGCCGCCATCGATGCGCCCGAGCGCGCCGAAACCGTGGCGCGCGGCCTGCGCGCCAAGGGCGATTTCGCCAACGAGGCGCTGGCCTGGCAGCGCGCGGTGCAGCTTCGCCCGCACATCGGCCGCTACAAGCTCGAAATGGCCGCGGCCTACGCGCAGCTCGACATGAAGCGCGAGGCCTACAACGCCCTGCTCGAATTGCAGACGCAGGGCTACGCCTTCGACATCAAGGACGACCCGCGCTTCGAGAAAGTGAGTCACACCGAGGTGTGGACGTACACGCTGCAGGGCCTGGACGCCAACCGCGAGCCCTTCGGCGGCGGCAAGGTGGCCTACACGCTGCCGAAGCAGGATCTGCTGATCGAATCGGTGGCCTGGGACCCGACCCGCAAGCAGTTGCTCGTGGGCAGCGCGCGCGAGGGCAAGGTCTACACCGTGGGCAAGAACGGCAAGATCGCGCCGCTGGTGAGCGCGGACGCCGCGAACGGCATGTGGGCGGTGTTCGATCTGGCGGTGGATGCGCAGCGCAACGTGCTGTGGGTGGCCTCCACCGCGGTGCCGCACTTCAAGGGCTACGACGCGCAGAAGGATCTGGGGCTCGCGGGCATCTTCAAGTTCGATCTGAAGACGGGCAAGTTCCTCAAGAAATTCCTCTCGCCTTCGATCGCGGGCCAGGACTTCTTTCTCTCCACGCTGGCGCTGGCGCCGAACGGCACGCTGTACGCCGCCGACGGCGTGAACAACGCCGTCTACCAGGTGCAGGACGATCAGTTCCGCCGCGTCTTCCACGCGCCGCGGATGTCGAGCATCCGTGGCCTGGCCGTGAGTGGCGACGGCAAGACGCTGTACCTGGGAGATCACGAGCGCGGACTGATCGGTTTCGATCTGGCCAGCGCCAAGCCCTTCGACATCGGCGTGCCCAGGTCGCTGGCGCTGGGCGGGATCGATGGCGTGGCCTGGTACAAGGGCGAGCTGATCGTGGTCCAGAACAACATGGAGCCCAATCGCGTGATGCGCCTGAAGCTCACGCCGGACGGCCGTTCGGTGGCGGGCTTGCATCCGATCGAGGCCAACAAGCCGGAACTGACGGTGCCGACGCTCGGCACGCTGGCGGGCGACAAGTTCTATTTCATCGCCAACAGCCAGAAATCGAACTACGACCGCTTCGGCCTGCTGCGCGACAAGAACAAGCTCGAAGCCACGCGAATCTACGAAGTCGCCGCGGACTATTCGCTGCCTTCGCCCATGGGCAAGGTGCCGGCCGCCGCATCGCCGGTGCCGGTCGACAAGCCGAAGGGCGACGGCGGGAAGTAGTTTTTCGTTCGGAAGGCTGTCGCGTCCTCCCGCCGTTGCCGTCATTCCCGCGCCGGCGGGGAAATCAGTGCGAGGAATCGAAGTGCCTAGCACCTGGGTCCCCGCCTTCGCGGGGACGACGAGAGCACGTGCGCAACCCGCACGACGATCACCTGCGCTGCTCTACGCGCAACTCAACCCGCGAGTTCGTAAGCGCGGCGGCGCGTGAGTGGCCCCATGCGCAGACGTTCGAACAGTGCGTCGAGGGCGACGCGATCGCAGGGGCGGCGCGAGGCATCGCCCACGTCCGCGGCGAGCGGCGCGTCGAGGGCGATGGTGGCGAGGCGGCGCGAGAGCAGCGCCGTGTCGCGATGCTCGTGCAGACGCGCGGCATGCGCGGCGGCGCCGCGCAGTCGCAGGTAGGGCACTTCGGCCAGGCGCGCGAGCAGGGCGTCGAGGGCGCCGAAATGTTCCAGCAGCGCGGCCGCGGTCTTCGCACCGATGCCCGGCACGCCGGGGATGTTGTCGATGGCGTCGCCGGTGAGGCCCAGATAATCGGCGATCTGGTGCGCGTGCACGCCGTAGCGCGCCTTGACGCCATCGCAGTGCCACTTCTGCTGGCGCGCGTAGTCCCACTGGCAATCGCCCTCGGCGAGCAGTTGCGACAGATCCTTGTCGGCCGAGACGATCACGCCGCGGAAACCGTGTTCGCGCTGCCGGCACAACAGCGTGCCGATCAGATCGTCGGCCTCGAAGCGCGCATCGGAAAGCACGCTGAGGCCGAGCGCGCGCGCCATCTGCTGGCAATAGGCGAACTGCCGCCGCAGCGCTTCGGGCGCCGGCTCGCGATTGGCCTTGTAGGCGGGATAGAACTCATTGCGGAACGAGCTTTCCAGCGACTCGTCGAAGCACACCGCGATGTGCTGCGGACGCTCGCGCTCGAGCAGCTCGAGCAGGAAGCGCGTGAAGCCCTGCACCGCGTTGACGGGATGGCCGTCGGTGTCGGCGAACTCGTCCGGCAGCGAGTGCCAGGCGCGGAACACGTAAAGGCTGGCATCGACGAGATACAGCGTGGACATCACGGCTGCCAATCGTTGAGCCGCGACAGCGGATCGGGCCGCGGGCGCTCGGGGGCCTCTTCGCGCGGCGTGCCGATGTGCACGAAGCCCACGATGCGTTCGTTCTCCGACAGACCCAGGCGCTGCGCGATCGCAGTATCGTAGGCGGCCCAGCCGGTCAGCCATTGCGCGCCGAAGCCGAGCGCCTGCGCCGCGAGCAGCAGCGAAAAGCAGGCGCAGCCGGCGGAGAGCAGCTGTTCCTGCTCCGGCACCTTGTGGCCAGGGACCAGCGAGGCGACCACCGCCAGGATCAGCGGGGCGTGGTCGAAGCGCTGGCGGTCCTTCTCGACCACCGCGGGCGGCGCGGCGGGGTCGCGTTCGAGCTGGCGTGCCGCGAGCAGATCGCCCAGCTGGCGCCGGGCGGGCCCGTGGATGCGGAGGAAACGCCACGGCGTGAGCTTTCCGTGATCCGGAACCCGGACTGCGGCGGTGAGAAGCGTATGAAGCTGGTTGGCATCGGGGCCGGGCTCGCCGAGCAGGCGGGAAGGCACCGAGAGGCGGTGCAGGAGGGCCTGCAGCGCGGCGGGATCGGAGGCTTGCATGCGAGGAAGTCTAGCAGCGCGGCCGAATGCTACCGTCCGTCGCCGCGTGACAGTTTCTTGCGATTCGAGTCACGTTTCCGGGGCAGAATCTGCCCTAGCATGTCAGTTGTAAACATTTGCGACCCGGTCCAGGACGTCATGGAACACTCTTCGGTTCCCCACAATGTCGTACCGCTGAAGGCCG
>CAMLOR010000114.1 GCA_946481615.1 uncultured Aquimonas sp. | reverse complement strand
GTAGTCGTAGAGCGCGCGCCCGCCGTCGGGCGGCAGCACGTTGGGCGCGATCGCGACGACGCCGTCGAGCCAGTCGCCTTCCATTTCCGCCGCGCGCAGCACGGCGCCGCCACCGTTCGAAAGGCCGGCCGCGATCACGCGCGTGTTCTCGAACGTGAAAGGCCCGTCGCCCGGCCGCGCCTGCGACATCGCATGCAGCCCGAACTCCGCCGCCTGCCGCACGTGGCGGCCCCAGTCGGCTTCCGGATTGTCCTGCGAATGCGCATGCTTGAACGACACGCGCCCGCCGGTTTCCGTGTAGTCGGTGCCGGCGCCCTTTTCGGTGTAGGCCACCGCGCAACCGCGCGGCAGACCCCACGCACCGGCCAGCGCGATGGCACCCCAGATGCCGCGCGAACCGGAGCTGGCGGTGACGATCAGACAACGTTTCTGCGCGTCGAACGCGGTCGGCACCTGCGCCATCACGCGGTGCGGCATGCGCGCGCCGTCGACCGTCATCCAGCCGTGGTACTCGACGCCGGGCACCGCCTCGAGCGCGCCGTACCATTCGCCGTAGCCGCCGCCGGGCGCCAGATCGGCGATGCCGCGCCAGTTGGTCCACAGCGAACGGCGGCGCCGTTCGTCCCAGGTCGGATTGGCGGCGTCCGCGAAAGGCGGCGGCGCGGGATTGCGCAAGCCGTCGAGCCCGAGGCCAGCGGTGAGCAGATCGGCTTCGGCCTGCGTGCGTTCGATGCGGGGCGCGGGCATCGCGGCGTCCTCGGCCGGTTGTTTCGTGGTGGCGGGCGCGCAGGCCGCGAGCAGCGCGGCGGCGCAGGGAACGAACAGGCGTGACAGCGGCGGGATGGTCATCCGCGCACGCTAGCAGCCCGTCGCCCGGCCTGCATCGTACCTTGGTACGACGAGCCCGCTGCGGGCCGCTGGTAAGCTGACGCGATGAGCGAATCCTTCCTTTCCGGGCGCAGCGCGCTCGTCACCGGCAGCACGTCCGGCATCGGCCTGGCCATCGCGCAGGTGTTGGCGCGCGCCGGGATGTCGGTCGGCATCAACGGCTTGGGCACGCGCGATCAGATCGACGCGGCCCTGGCTTCCGTACGCGAAGCGGGCGCCCCGCAGGCCCGCCACTTCGACGCCGACCTGCGCAACCCGACCGCCATCGAAACCATGATGCGCGAGGCCGCGGCCTGGCAGCCGATCGACGTGCTGGTGAACTGCGCCGGCGTGCAGCACACCGCCGCGCTGGCCGACATGCCCGCGGAGAAGTGGGACCAGATCATCGCGATCAATCTCTCCGCGGCCTTCCACACCATGCGCGCCGCCCTGCCCGCGATGGCGCAGCGCGGCTACGGCCGCGTCATCAACATCGCCTCGGTGCATGGTCTGGTGGCCTCGGTGCAGAAGGCGCCCTACGTCGCCAGCAAGTTCGGCCTCGTGGGCATGACGAAGGTCGCCGCGCTCGAATACGCCGCGGCGGGCAACCGCGCCAGCGGCGGCGTGACGGTGAACTGCATCTGCCCCGGCTGGGTGGAAACGCCGCTGATCGAACCGCAGATCGCCATGCGCGCCGCGAAACACGGCGGCGACCGCGACGCCGGCGTGCGCGACCTGCTCAGCGAAAAACAGCCCAGCGCACGCATGACGGCGCCGGAGGAGATCGGCCAGCTCGCGCTCTGGCTCTGCCATCCGGCCGCGCACAACCTCACCGGCGCGGCGATTCCCGTCGACGGCGGCTGGACGGCGCAATAGACGCGCCGCCGGACGGCAGCCCCGCCCCGACGGGCGCCGTGGCCATGCCGGTGCCCGTTGCGGGCGAAGACTACAATGGCGGGATGACCCGCCTGCTGATCGCCGACGATCATCCGCTGTTCCGCCTGGCGTTGACGCAGGCGCTGCGCGACGTGATGCCCGACGCGGAGATCATCGAGGCCGGCTCGCTGCGCGAGGCGCGCGCCGCGCTCGCCCATCATCCCGACATCGATCTGGTGCTGCTCGATCTGCACCTGCCCGACAGCCACGGCCTCATGGGCCTGGCCGCGCTGCGCGCCGAACATCCCGGCGTGGCGGTGGCGATGATCTCGGCGCACGACGAACCACCGACGATCCGCCGCGCACTCGCCTACGGCGCCTCCGCCTTCATTCCCAAGCGCAGCGACCTGGCCCGCCTGCGCGAAGCGCTGCGCGCCGTGCTGGCCTGCGAGGAATACGTGCCGCCGGAACTGCGCGACGCGGTGCGCGCCAACCCGCCGGCGCCGCAGGACGCCGCCATCGCGGCGCGCCTGGCTTCGCTCACGCCGCAGCAGTTCAAGGTGCTGGTGCGCGTGGCCGAAGGCCAGCTCAACAAACAGATCGCCGATGCGCTCGGAATCTCCGAGCGCACCGTCAAGGCCCACCTCAGTTCCCTGTTCGAGAAGCTCGGGGTGCGCAACCGCACCCAGGCCGGCGTGCTGCTGCGCTCCCTCGAATTGGCCGATCCGGCGCGGACCGTCGCCGTCGACTGAGCCTCAGCTTTCGATGTCGACGTCCACGTCGATGTCGAGATCCTCGTCGTCGTGATCGTGGAACGTGATGGGCGAGAGCGCGTGCTTGCCGTACCAGCGCCCTTCGACCAGCACCAGATCGTGATCGGCGAAGACCGGCGCATCGAACAGCGTCACGGTGGTGCGCACGCGCGCCTTGTCACCGTCGATCTCCAGCACCTCGACCTGCAGCGAATCGGCGACCGCGTCCAGATCGATGCCGTAGAGGCGCGCGGCCTCCTTGGCGGCGGCGAACACCGGGGCGGTGCGCTGCACGACGGCGTCGAGCGGCAAGGCCTTGATCTGGTCGAGCGTGGTCAGGCCGGTGCGGCGCGCGGCATCCGTTAGCAGCGTGAGCGACTGGCGCATGGTTTCCGAGCTCAGGAAGTCGGTGTTGCTGGCCCAGCCCATGATGCCGGGCAGCGCCGCTTCGAGCTGGGCACGCTGTTCGGGGGTGAGGTCGCTGTCGGGCGAAGTCACCGCCATCTGCATGGCGCCGAAGGCCATCAACAGGGCACCGCCGTACTGCGGACGGGCTTCCTCGAGCTTGGGCTCGATCTCGGCCATGAGCTGGTCGACGGCGTCCGGAGCCGTGAACCGGGCGACATTTTCGGCGAACTCTTCGCGATCGTGCTCGCTGATGGGCTCCTGGCGCTCACGCTCGTAGTGCTGGCGGATTTCCTCCCACTTCGAGGGCGGCACCATGGCGCGCACCAGCCCGGCGACGTCGCCGGCACGGAATAGGCGGGCCATATCCTCGATCTGGCGGGCCGGATCCGGCGCATTGATGGCGGCAGTGTGCGAGGCGGTGGCGGCGGCCGGGGCGGCCAGCAGCGGGAAAGCCGGGCCGACGAGACCGGCGGCGACCAGGGCGAGGGACAACAGGGTGCGTTTCATGTGCGCTCCTCCGGGGTGGTTGGGAGCCACAGTGTTGTAGTGTTCTAAAACACCTACCAGTGACGGAAGTCAGGGGCCTCGGCGAGTAGGCCGGAATCCCGCCCGTTTCGCGGCGGCTCATCGCGGCCCGTCCAACCTGCCCCCATGCAACGCTACGCGAACCTTGGCGGCGATTCGGGCGTGATCGGTTTCGAGATCCACGGGGAGGCGATCGACGTCTTTTTCCGCAGCGGCGGCGGTTATCGCTATTCCGCCCGCCGCCCGGGACTCGCCCACGTGCGCGAGATGCAGGGCCGGGCGCGCGCCGGACGCGGTCTGGCGACCTACATCAACCAGCACGTGCGCGAGAATTACGAGCGCAGGCTCTGATCGTCCGTGCGCGGAAATTCGATCAACTCGCCAACTCGATCTTCGCCGGCTTGCCCAGGCGCGCGGCGAATTGCACCAGCATGTCCAGACTGAACTTCTCGGCCTTCCCGCGTGCGAGGTCGGAAACGCGCCCCTGGCTGACTCCCAGCAGCTGGGCCGCCTGCATCTGCGTCATCTTGCGCGCCTTGATCTGCTTCTCCAGTTGAGCCATCAGATCGGCACGCAGCGCCAGCACCTGGGCTTCGGCTTCGTCGAAGCCCAGATCGGTGAACACGTTGCCGCTGGACGGAGTGATCTTCTTTTCCCGGGCATTCGTGCGCATGGAACACCTCTTGTCACGGAATCAACTGGTAACGCGCCTTGCCCTTGGCGATGTCGCGGGCCCTGCATCTTGGCACTGACCGGAAAGCCGCGAAGATCGTCGAGCGAGGAGCCGAGCCAATGGAGGGCTTTCATGGGCGAGTATACAAATATATGGATATCATGCAAGTATTTGGATACACCCTGGGCGTTGCGGTCGATCCGCATCAGCCCGGCACAGGCACTACAAGCGCAAGCGCCGATCAGTCACGCGCAGGCCACTCGCCCTCGACGAGGTACTTGCCCTGCCCTTGCAGGCTTCGGATCAGCCTGAAGCGATCGACACGCCATGCGACGGGCTCGACGGGTTCGGGCGGCGGGCAGGCGTCGGTGCCATAGAGCAATGTGAGGTGCGGCTGCAGCGGCCCGGAACGCAGCGGCGCGATGCCTTCGACGTGCAATGCATGGCGCAAGGTATCGTGCAGCCGACGCAGACGCTGGGTGGATTCGGCATCAGGGCCCAGCACGAAGCAAAAGCTGTCGGGCCCGGTGCGGAAGCCTTCCGTGTGGTCGAATTTCACATCGAAGGGATCGAAGCGCAGGGATGCTGCGGCGCGCTCCAGCGAAACCTCGTAAGGCGCGCGCAAGCGCGTGCCGCGTCCGGGCGGCAGCAACGTCACATGCATGCGATCGCGCGCCATCACCTTGCTGCGGAATCCATGCCGCAGACGCGCCGCTTCCGCGATCCCGGCCGCACGTTCGGCTTGCGGTTCCGGCGGAAAGAGCGCAAAGAACAGGATCTCGTCGGGACGTCGCACTGCCTGGACTGACATGGCTGTCTCAACCCTTGGTCGCCGATGGGTGTATAAATATACACCATGTCCGAGCCCACCCTGCGCCAACTGCAAGTCCTTGAATTCATTCGCACCCGCCTGGCCCAGAGCGGCGGGGCGCCTTCGCTGGGCGAGATCGCGCTGGCTTTCGACGTGCACGTCAACGCGGCGCGCAAGCATGTGCAGGCACTTCAGGCCAAGGGCCTGCTGGAGCGTTCGGCGCGGCAGGCACGCGGCATCCGGTTGCCGGCCACGCACGCGGCGGCGGCGGCCTTGTCGCTTCCGCTGGTGGGTCGCGTCGCCGCCGGTTCGCCGATCCTGAGCGAAGGCAACATCGAGACGAGTTTCAGCGTCGATCCCGCGCTGTTCCGTCCGCGCCCGCATTTTCTGCTGCGCGTGGAAGGCGATTCGATGACCGGCATCGGCATCGACGACGGCGATCTGATCGCCGTGCACCGCACGCCCGTCGCGGAGATTGGCCAGGTGGTGGTGGCGCGTCTCGACGACGAGATCACCGTGAAGCGCCTGGCGCGCGATGCCGACGGGCAATGGCTGCTGCGTGCGGAGAATCCCGCCTACGCGCCGATCCGCGTCGATCCTGGCTTGCGCGAATTCGCCATCGAAGGCCTCTACGTGGGCGCCATCAAGCGCGCATGACATGGCTGCCATCGTCTCGCTCGCCGAAGCCCTCGCCGATCGCCGCCTGTTCCGCGGCGGGCAGCCGCTGGCGCGCGACCAGGGTTCCACTTCGACGGGATTCGCCGCGCTCGACGAAGCGCTGCCGTGGAACGGATTCCCGCGCGGCGCGCTCACCGAAATCCTGTTGCCGGCGCCGGGGCTCGGCGAACTAGAACTGCTTTCGCATGCGTGGGCGCGCATCGGCGAGAAGGAACGTCTCGCCTTCATCGCGCCGCCGTGCATTCCGTATGCGCCTGCCTTGCTGCGCGCGAAATGGCCGCTGGCGCGCTTCGCATGGATCGAGGCGCCGGCCGCGCAGGCCGCCTGGGCGGCGGAACAATGCCTGCGCGCGGGCTGCCTGGGAGCCGTGGCGTTCTGGCTGAACGGCGGCGACGACAAGAGCCTGCGGCGACTGCAGCTCGCGGCCGAGGAAGGCAGCGTGCACGCCTTCCTGTTCCGGCCGCTGCGGCACGCGGCGAACGCGAGCCCCGCGGCCTTGCGCCTGGTGCTCGGCTCCGAACCCGGCACGCTGAAGATCCACGTGCTGAAAGTGCGCGGCGCGGTGGCCCCGGCCAAGGCCTTGCAACGCGAGCGCCTCGCTGCGGCAACGGTGGCAGGTGACGCCAGGCCCACGCATGCCGCAGCTGCGGCGCGGGATGGCGATGCTTCCACCGGTACGAGTGGCGTACGCGATGGCGGAATCGCTTCTATTGCGGGTCGGGTGTCTCACGCCGGCGCCGTTTCCGGAATGTGCGGAATGCGCGATACCCGCATCGCTTCCGATGCGGACGCGATGCGCGATGTCGGCGCCGCCTTCGCTACGGGCGCGTTGCGCAACGTCAACACCGCCTTCACCACGGGCACGTTGTGCAATGCAGATGTCGCCTCCGATGCGAACGGAGCGCGCGATGCCGGCGCCGCACGCGATGCGGGCGTGATGCACGATGCCGGCAGTGCCCGCACCGCGCGCGCCTATCGCATGCTGCGCACCATCCTGGCCGGCCGCAATCTGCGCGCGATCGTCGCGCGGCGCAGCAGCGGCGTTTGAAGCAGGCCGCGCCATGCTCTGGGCCTGCTGCACCGTACCCGGGTTGCCTCTGGAAGTCTTCGAGGCGGGCGAAGCGCCGCGCGCCGTGTACGACGGCCCGCAGCAGCGCGCGGTGGTGCATGCCGCCGACGCCAAGGCCCGCAGCCACGGCGTGCGTCCCGGACAGACCGTAGCCGCGGCGCGCGCGCTGTGCGCCGCGCTCGAGTGCACGCGGCGCGATCCCGGCGCGGAGAACGCACGGCTCGAAACCATCGCCACCCTCGCCTACGCCAGCAGCAGCCAGATCGTGCTCGATCCGCCCGACGCCGTGCTGCTGGAAGTCGGCGCCAGCCTGCGTCTTTTCGGCGGTTGGCCCGCGATCCGCGATGCGCTGCGCGCGAAGCTGCAGGCAGAAGGCCATGCCGTGCGCATCGCGCTCGCACCCACCCCGCTCGCCGCGCGCCTGCTGGCCGACGTGCGCGACGGCGCGGCGGTGGCGAACACGGCCAGCCTGAAGCGGCACCTCGCGTCCATCCCGCTCGAACAGGCGCGCCTGGACGAAGGCGCGCACGCCTTGCTGCGCGCGGTCGGCGTGCGCACGCTGGGCGAAGCGCGCGCCTTGCCGCCAGGCGCCCTGGCGCGTCGCGCCGGACGCGAGCTGATCGCGCATCTCGACCGCCTGTACGGCGATGCGCCCGACCCGCGCCCGTTCTGGCAGCCGCCGCGCCGCATCGAACTGCGCTGCGAATTCGAATACGGCATCGAAACTTCGCCCGCGCTGCGCTTCCCGCTGCAGCGCCTCACGCGCGAACTCGCGCGCCACCTGCAGGCGCGCGATGCCACCGTGCTGCACTTCACGCTGCGATTCGGCCACGAAGGCGAACCGGCGACTTCGATGCCCGTGGGTCTGCGCGTGCCCGTACGCAATCCGGAAGCGCTGTTCGACGCTGCACGCGGCCGCCTCGAACAGCATGCGCTGGCGGCACCGGCGCACTGGCTGGCCCTGATCGTCGAAGACCTGCCGCCGTTCGCGCCGCGCAGCCCCGATCTCTTCGACGCCGCCGAACGCGGCACGCTGGACTGGGACGCGCTGGTCGAACGCCTGCGCGCACGCCTGGGCGACGATTCGGTCAGCCTGCCCGTGCCCTTCCCCGACCATCGCCCCGAACACGCCTGGCGCCGCATGCCCGAGCGCGGCACGGACGTTTCGCCCGCCATCGCCCTGCCCCGCCCGATGTGGCTGCTGCCGCAGCCGCAACCGCTGCGCGCGCGCATCGTGCGCACGCATGGCGACCCCGAACGCATCGAAAGCGGCTGGTGGGATGGCGGCGATGTGCGGCGCGACTATGTCGTGGCAGATCTCGACAACGGCCAGCGCGCGTGGCTGTTCCGCGTGGCGGGAAGTGAAAGCGAGTGGATGGTGCATGGGTGGTTCGCATGAGTGCCACCCCACCCCGCCGCCGCCACCGCACTCCCCGCGCTCACTACGCCGAACTCCACTGTCTCTCCCACTTCAGCTTCCAACGCGGCGCGTCTTCCGCTGAAGAACTGTTCGAACGCGCGAAGAAACTCGGCTATGGCGCCCTCGCCATCACCGACGAATGCACGCTCTCGGGCGCCGTGCGCGGACTGCAGGCCTCCGAACGCCACGGCCTGAAGCTCATCGTCGGCAGCGAGTTCCTCCTGCAATGCGGCCTGAAACTCGTGCTGCTCTGCGCGGATCTCGCCGGCTACGCGGCGCTGAGCCGCATCGTCACGCTGGCACGCCGCGCCGCGCCCAAGGGCGAATACCTGCTGACGCGCGAAATGCTCGCACCGCTGTCGCATGCGGGTCTGCTGGCGCTGTGGGTGCCGCAGGCGCAGGAGCGTTGGGACGACGAACTCGACTGGGTGCACACGCAGTTTCCGCAACACACCTGGATCGCCGTGCACCGCCACAAGGCCCCGGCGCAGGAAGCCGACCCACGCGCGCTCGCAGCGCTTTCGCATCGGCACCGCGTGCCGCGGGTCGCCTGCGGCGACGTCCACATGCACGTGCGCCGCCGCCGCGCGCTGCAGGACGCGATGACGGCGATCCGCCTGCGCAAACCGGTGGCCGAGTGCGGGCTCGCCCTGTTTCCCAATGGCGAACGCCATCTGCGCCGCATCGAGGCGCTGCGGCAATTGCACCCGCCCGACGAACTCGCGGAAACCCTGCGCATCGCCAGGCGCTGCGGCTTTTCGTTGCGCGAAGTGACTTACGCCTATCCGCGGGAACTCGTGCCCGGCGGCGCCACGCCGACCGAGCACTTGCGTCGTCTGGTGGAAGCCGGCATCCCCACCCGCTGGCCCGAAGGCATTTCGGAGAAGAACCGCGCCCTGGTCGAGAAGGAACTCGAGATCATCGCCTTCAAGAAATACGAGGCGTTCTTCCTCACCGTGCACGACATCGTGCTCTGGGCACGCAGCCAGGGCATCCTCTGCCAGGGCCGCGGCTCCGCCGCCAACTCCATCGTCTGCTATTGCCTCGGCATCACCTCGGTGGGCCCGGAAAGCATCAGCATGCTGTTCGAGCGCTTCGTTTCGAAGGAGCGCGACGAGGCGCCCGACATCGACGTGGATTTCGAGCACGAGCGCCGCGAGGAAGTGATGCAATACGTCTACGGCAGGTACGGCCGCGAGCGCGCCGCGCTGGCCGCCACCGTCATCAGCTACCGCGACCGCTCGGCCGCGCGCGATCTCGGCCGCGCGCTCGGCTTCGGCGAAGACCAGATCGAGCAGCTCGCGCCCGTGATGGGCTGGCAGCACGGCGACGTGCCGCTGGAAACCCGGCTGCGCGAGCGCGGCTTCGACCCCGCCTCACCCGCGATCCGGCGCTTCTGCATCCTGCTCGACGAACTCGAAGGCGCGCCACGACATCTTTCGCAGCACGTCGGCGGCTTCGTGATCTCGGACCAGCCGCTGTGGGAACTGGTGCCGGTGGAGAACGCCTCGATGAAGGATCGCACCGTCATCCAGTGGGACAAGGACGATCTCGAATATCTCGGCCTGCTCAAGGTCGATTGCCTGGCGCTCGGCATGCTCACCTGCCTGCAGAAATGTTTCGGCCTGGTCGAAAGGCATCACGGCCGCACGCTGACGCTGGCCACGGTGCCGCAGGACGACGAACCCACCTACGAGATGATCCAGGCCGCCGACACCATCGGCGTGTTCCAGATCGAATCGCGCGCGCAGATGGCGATGCTGCCGCGCCTGAAGCC
>CAMLOR010000113.1 GCA_946481615.1 uncultured Aquimonas sp. | reverse complement strand
GGCCTGTTCGCGAACTGGGAAGAGAACGGCGAACCCAAGCGCTGGCGCGGCACGCCCGAAACCTTCGCCACCGAAGTGCCGAAGGACGCGAAGAACCTGCAGGTGACGCAGAACGCCATGCGCGTGGAAACCTTCGTGACCGCCGGCTCGCCTAGCGCCGTGAAGGCCACGGGCAAGGGGCTGGAACTGTCGCCCGTCACGCATCCGAACGACCTGTTCGCCGAAGAGGCCGCGACGTTCGCGCTGCTGATCGACGGCAAGCCCGCCGCCAACGTCGAAGTGACGGTGATCCCGGGCGGCACGCGCTATCGCGATGCGCAGGACGAGATCAAGGCCACGACCGGCGCCGACGGCAAGTTCACCGTCACCTGGCCCGCGCCGGGCATGTACTGGCTCAACGCGCAGGTCACCGACAGCGCGAACCTCGTGCCGCCCGCCACGCAGCGCCGTGCGTCCTACACGGCGACGCTCGAGGTGCTGCCGCAGTAACGTGGCATCGCGCATCGCCGCCTTCGCGTTGCTCTTCGCGCTGGCGGCGTGTGCGCCGCGCGCGGCCGTGCAGCACGTGCACGGCGCCAGCATGGGCACGACATGGTCGGCGCGCTTCGTCGCGCCGGAAACGCGACGCGACGAGGTGCATGCGCTGATCGCGGGCGAACTCGGCGCGGTCGTCGCCGAGATGAGTGCGTGGGAACCCGACTCCGCGCTCACCCGCTTCAACCGCGCGCCGGCGGGAAGCTGGCAGACCTTGCCGCCCGACCTCTTTGCCGTGTTCGCGCACGCCCTTTCCCTTGCGCGCGAAACCGAGGGTGCCTACGACCCGACGGTCGGCCCGCTCGTCGATCTCTGGGGCTTCGGGCCCGAGGGCGCGCCGCGCAACGCGCCGCCTGCGCCGGAGGAAATCGACGCCGCACGCGGCAGCGTCGGCTTCGCACGCATCGAACTCGACGCTTCGCAGCGGCGCGCGCTGCAGCCCGGGGGCCTGCGCATGGACATTTCCTCGCTCGGTCCGGGACACGCGCTCGATCGCGTGGCGGCGCGCCTGCACGCGGCCGGCATCGACGCCTTCCTGGTCGAACTCGGCGGCGAAATGATCGCAGCCGGCCGCAAGCCCGATGGCAGCGACTGGCGCATCGCCGTCGAACCGGTGGCCGAAGGCGCGGACTACGACCTCGTGCTTCCGCTGCGCGATGCCGCCGCCGGCAGCTCTGGCGACTACCGCGTCGGCTTCGAACACGATGGCCGTCGCTATTCGCACACCCTCGACCCGCGCACCGGCGAGCCGGTGCTGCACGCCTTGGCGGGTGTCACCGTGCTGGCGCGCGAAGCGATGCAGGCCGATGCGATGGCTGCGGCGCTGATGGTGCTCGGTCCCGAGGACGGCATGCGCTTCGCGGCGGCGCACGGCGTGGCGGGCGTCTTCACGCTGCGCGAAGGCGAAGGCTACGTGCGCCGCTATTCGCCGGCGTTCGAGGCGTTGCGCCGCGCCGATTTCGAACCCGCCCCCCGATGAGCACGTCCACCGAGCTGCGCGGATCGCTCGGCAATGTCGCAGTGCTGCTCGCACTGATCGGCGTCGCGGCCTGGTTCGCCACCGTGCAATCGCAGTCGGTGACCTGGTCGTCGCAACCGGTGCGCTGGGTGGTCGGCGTGGGTATTGCGCTCGCTTACGCGGGTTGGATCGCTACCGCCGCCATCGTTCGCCGTCGCGGGGATCGCGGCACCGCGACGGGCGGCGGGCTGATCGTGTGGTACGCGAGCCAGACCGGTACCGCCGAGCAGATCGCGCAACGCACCGCCACCATGCTGCGCCAGGCGGGCGTCGCAGCCACTGCGCGCTCCGTGCAGCAACTGCGCCGCACCGACCTCGAAAAGGCGACGCAGGCACTGTTCGTCGCGAGCACGACCGGCGAGGGCGATGCGCCCGATGCCGCGGCGCGCGTCGTGCGCGAGCTGCTCGGCGCGCGCCTGCCGCTCGCATCGCTGCGTTACGGCGTGCTGGCGCTGGGCGATCGCGAATACGCCAACTTCTGCGCCTTCGGCCATCGCCTCGACGCCTGGCTGCGGCAGCAGGGCGCGCAGCCGCTGTTCGATCTCGTCGAAGTCGACAACGGCGACGAAGGTTCGCTGCGGCATTGGCAGCACCATGTCGCACAGTTGGGCGGCGCCACCGAGCTGCCGGACTGGTCGCCGCCGGCCTACGCCGCCTGGACATTGCGCGCCCGCCGCCACCTCAATCCCGGCAGCGCGGGCGGGCCGGTGTTCCATGTCGAACTCGTGCCGCAGGAGGCGCGTGATCTCGACTGGCGCGCCGGAGACATCGCGGAGATCGGGCCACGGCATGCCGCAGCGGCGATCGACGCCTTCCTCGCCGATGCGGGCCTCACCGCCGATGCCGCGACACGCGAGCGGCTGGCCGCGCTGCATCTGCCGGACATCGAAAGCATTCGCGGGCGCGACATCGCCGCGTGGATCGATACGCTCTCGCCCTTGCCGCATCGCGAATACTCGATCGCCTCGGTGCCGGCCGACGGCGCGTTGTGGCTGCTCATACGGCAGCTGCGCCGTCCCGACGGTTCGCTGGGCCTGGGGGCGGGCTGGCTCACCGAGCACGCACCGATCGGCGCGCGCATCGATGTGCGGCTGCGCGCGAATGCCGGCTTCCGGCTGCCCGACGACGGCCGCCCGTTGATCCTGATCGGCAACGGAAGCGGCATGGCGGGGCTGCGCGCGCTGCTGCGCGAGCGCATCGCCCTGGGTCGCTCCCGCAACTGGCTGCTTTTCGGCGAGCGCAACGCGGCGTTCGACGGCTTCCACCGCGAAGAGATCGACGCCTGGCTCGCCGCGGACAAGGTGGCGCGTATCGACTGGGCCTGGTCGCGTGACGGCGCGCAGCGGACCTACGTGCAGGATCGTGTGCGCGAAGCCGGTGTCGAACTCCGGCGCTGGGTGGACGAAGGCGCATCGATCCACGTCTGCGGCAGCCTCGCCGGCATGGCACCGGGCGTAGATGCGACGCTGCGCGAAGTGCTGGGCAGCGTCGCGGTCGATGCGATGCTCGACGACGGGCGCTATCGGCGCGACGTGTACTGAGACCCCGTCATTCCCGCGCAGGCGGGAATCCAGTGACTCCCGCGCCGCGAAGAGCAAAGTCGCTGGGTCCCCACCTGCGCGGGGACGACGTGATGCGATCTCGAAACGCTGCGAACCGATCAGGCGGACAGCAGCGAAATGTCCGCCACCGCCAGGAACCGGTCCGACAGCCGCTTCAGCAAGGCCAGGCGGTTGCGGCGCAGGTTGGCATCGTCCGCCATCACCATCACCTTGTCGAAGAACTCGTCGACCGGCGCGCGCAGCTGCGCGAGGCGCTTCAACACTGTCACGTAATCGCGCGAATCGAGCGCGGCTTCGCTGTCCTTCTCGGCCTTGGCCAGTGCGCCGGCCAGCGCGAGTTCGGCGGTTTCCACCAGCGCGGTGTTGTTGATCTTCGCCGGGATGGCTTCGTCGGTCTTCTTCAGGATGTTGCGGATGCGCTTGTTGGCGGCGGCCAACGCTTCGGCTTCCGGCAATTTGACGAAAGCCTGCACCGCCTTCAGGCGATGATCGAAATCGGGCAGCGTCGGCGGCTGCACCGAGGCGACGGCATCGAACTGCAGCGGACCCACGCCCTGATCGGCGTAGTAGGCGCGCAACCGGTCGAACACGAAGTCGCGCACTTCGTTGCGATCGATCTCGCCCGCGGCGATCGCGGCGGCGGCGGTGTCGATCGCCGACGCAAGATCGAGATCGAGTTCGCCCTCGATCAGCGTGCGCGCCAGCCCCAGCGCATTGCGGCGCAACGCGAACGGATCCTTGTTGCCGCTCGGCTTCAGGCCCGCGGCGAAGCCGCCGGCCAGTGTGTCGAGGCGCTCGGCGATGGCGATCACCCGCCCCAGCTTCGACGGCGCGATGGCATCGCCCGCGAAGCGCGGCATGTAGGCTTCGTCGATGGCGTTCGCGATGTCGCCGCTCTCGCCGGCATGCGCCGCGTAGTAACGGCCGGCGATGCCCTGCAATTCGGGGAATTCGTTGACGAGGCGCGATTGCAGATCGGCCTTGGCGAGTTCCGCCGCGCGGCGCGCCTGCGTCGCATCGACGCCAAGCGGGCCCGCGATGGCTTCCGCCAGTGCCGCCACGCGCGCCACCTTGTCGGCGACGGTGCCGAGCTTCTGCTGATACGTGACGGTTTTCAGGCCCTCGTTCATCGACGCCAGGCCCTGCTTCCTGTCTTCGTCGAAGAAGAACTTGGCATCCGCGAAGCGCGGACGGATGACGCGCTCGTAACCCTGGCGGATCTGCGATTCGTCCTTCGACTCGATGTTGGCCACGCCGATGAACTTCTCGGTGAGCTTGCCTGCGGCATCGAGCACGGGGAAGAACTTCTGGTTCGCCTCCATCGTGGCGATCAACGCTTCCTGCGGCACCTGCAGGAATTCGCGCTCGAAGGAGCCGAGCACCGGCCGGGGCCACTCGGTGAGGCAGTTGACCTCGGCGAGGATGCCCTCGTCGATGCGCGCGCTGCCGCCGGCCTGCTTCGCCATGGCCTGGACGTCGGCGCGGATCTTCTTCCTGCGCTCTTCCTGATCGGCCAGCACGTGCGCGGCGCGCAGCGCTTCGACGTAGTGCGAAGGTTCGGCGATCGACACCGGCTTCGGATGATGGAAGCGATGCCCGCGCGTGACGCGGCCGGACTTCACGCCGAACAGCTCGGCCGGCACGACCTCGCTGCCGAACAGCAGCACCAGCCAGTGCAGCGGCCGCGCGAACGCGTATTCGTGGTCGCCCCAGCGCATCGGCTTGGGGATCGGCATCAGCTTGACGGCTTCGGCCAATACCTCTGGCAGTAGTGACTGAGTTTCCGAGCCGGGTTTAACCGCGCGATGCACAAAACGTTCGCCCTTGGCGTCGGTGGTGCGCGCGAGCTGGTTCCATTCGACGCCGGCCTTCTGCGCGAATCCCTTCAGCGCGGGCGTGGGCTGGCCCGCGGCGTCGAGCGCGACGTTGACGTAAGGCCCGAGCACCTCGGACTTCTGCTCCGGCTGCTGCACCGACACGCCTTCGATCGACACCGCCAGACGGCGCGGCGTGTAGAGGCAACGCACGCTGTGCTTGTCGAAGGCGACTCCGCGCTTCTCGAGTCCGAGCTTGACGCCCAGCATGAAGGCCTCGGCGAGGCCCGGCAGCGCCTTGACCGGCAGCTCCTCCGTGCCCAGCTCGATCAGCAGGGGCTTGCTGGCAGCGGCCATCACGCGGCCTCCAGCGCGGTGCGCGCGCGCAAGCCGGGAAAGCCCAGCTTTTCGCGCTGCGCGTGGTAAGCCTCGGCGCAGCCGCGCGCCAGCGCGCGCACGCGCAGGATGTAGCGCTGGCGCTCGGTCACCGAGATGGCGCGGCGGGCGTCGAGCAGGTTGAAGCTGTGCGAGGCCTTGCACACCTGTTCGTAGGCCGGCAACGGCAGGCCGGCCTCGATCAGTTTCTGCGCTTCGCGCTCGCAGGCGTCGAAGCGATGGAACAGTTCGGCGACGTCGGCGTGCTCGAAGTTGTATGCGCTCTGCTCGACTTCGTTCTGGTGGTAGACGTCGCGGTAATAGACCGGGCCCTGCGGGCCGACGGTCCAGACCAGGTCGAACACGTTGTCGACGTTCTGCAGGTACATGCACAGGCGCTCGAGGCCGTAGGTGATCTCGCCCAGCACGGGCTTGCATTCGAGGCCGCCGGCCTGCTGGAAATAGGTGAACTGCGTGACTTCCATGCCGTTCAACCACACTTCCCAGCCCAGGCCCCAGGCGCCGAGCGTGGGCGATTCCCAGTTGTCCTCGACCAGGCGCAGGTCGTGCACCAGCGGGTCGATGCCGAGCGCCTTCAGCGAGCCGAAATAGCGTTCGACGATGTCGTCGGGGTTGGGCTTCATCACCACCTGGTATTGGTAATAGCGCTGCAGGCGGTTCGGATTCTCGCCGTAGCGGCCGTCGGTGGGACGGCGCGAAGGCTGCACGTAGGCGGCGTTCCACGGCTCGGGCCCGAGCGCGCGCAGGAACGTGGCCGGATGGAAGGTGCCGGCGCCCACTTCGAGGTCCAGCGGCTGGATCAGCACGCAGCCCTGGTCGGCCCAGTAGGCGTTGAGGGTCTGGATCAGCTGCTGGAACGTGGGGGCAGGCATGGCATCGGGCAGGGTTTTGGAAGCGCGCTAGTATACGGGCGACCCGCGGCGCAGGCCGCGCCAGCCGGCCCCGCCATGGATGCTTCGCGCCGCTCCCAGCCCGTCCCGCTTCCCGCGCGCCGTTCGCGGCTGCATGCCGGGCGGCGGCTGGAACTCGAACGCCTCATGCTGGCGCTGATCGAGGACGGCCTGCTGCAGCCCGCCGACGCCGCGCGCGCCAAGCTCGCCGCGCGCGACCATCGCATCGCCAACGACGTGCATCCGCTGGTGCTGCTGGCCAACCTCAAGCTGCCCGATCCGCAGAAGCCCGGCGCGGAACTGACGCTCGAGCGTCTCACCGAATGGCTGGCGCACGAGACCGGCCACCCCTACCTGCGCATCGATCCCACGCGCATCGACGTGCCCGGCGTGACGGCGCTGATCTCGCACCAGTACGCGGTGCGCCATCGCATCCTGCCGGTGTCGGTCGATCCCGAACGTATCGTGTTCGCCACGAGCGAGCCGCTGGACACGCGCTGGCTGCCCGATCTCACCAAGCTGCTGCGCCGCGACATCTCGCTGGCGGTGTCGAACCCGCTCGACCTGCACCGCTACACGATGGAGTTCTTCGGCGTGACGCGCTCGGTGCGCGGCGCCAAGGACGCACGCGACGACAACGCCGGCATGCCGAGCTTCGAGCAGCTGGTGGAACTGGGCCGCTCGGGCGAAGTGGGCGCCGACGACAAGCACATCGTGCACATCGTCGACTGGCTGCTGCAGTACGCCTACGAGCAGCGCGCCTCCGACATCCACCTCGAGCCGCGACGCGAAGTTTCCAAGATGCGCTTCCGCATCGACGGCGTGCTGCACAAGGTGTTCGAGCTGCCCACGCCGGTGATGACGGCCGTGGTCAGCCGCATCAAGGTGCTGGGCCGCATGGATCTGGCCGAACGGCGCCGGCCGCAGGATGGGCGCATCAAGACGCGCTCGCCGGGCGGGCGCGAGGTGGAAATGCGCCTGTCGACGATGCCGACCGCCTTCGGCGAGAAATGCGTGATGCGCATCTTCGATCCGGACACGGCGCTGAAATCGATCGAGCAGCTGGGCTTCTCGCACGACGAGGCCGAAGGCTGGAACGCGATCGTCTCGCGGCCGCACGGCATCGTGCTGGTGACCGGTCCGACGGGTTCAGGCAAGACCACGACGCTGTATTCGACGCTCAAGCGCCTGGCGACGCCGGACGTGAACGTATGCACCGTCGAGGACCCGATCGAAATGATCGCGCCCGAGTTCAACCAGATGCAGGTGCACCACCAGATCGACCTGGATTTCGCCAGCGGCGTGCGCACGCTGCTGCGCCAGGATCCCGACATCATCATGATCGGCGAAATCCGCGACCTGGACACCGCGCAGATGGCGGTGCAGGCCTCGCTCACCGGCCATCTCGTGCTCTCCACGCTGCACACCAACGACGCGCCCTCGGCCATCACCCGCCTGCTCGACCTGGGCGTGGCGCACTACCTCATCGCCTCCACGCTGAGCGGCGTGCTGGCCCAGCGCCTGGTGCGCACGCTGTGCCCGCACTGCAAGGTGCCGAAGGAAGTCGAGGCGGCCGCGTGGTATTCGCTGGTCGACCGTCACCATGCGCCTCCTCCGCCCGACACCGCTTACGGGCCGGTCGGCTGCCTCGAATGCAGGCGCACCGGATTCATGGGCCGCGTCGGCCTGTACGAGCTCCTGCCGATCACGCCGCTGCTGCGCGGCATGATCCGGCCGGATCTCGACCTGGCCGCCTTCACCCGCGCCGCGGTCGGCGAGGGATTGCGTCCGCTGCGGATGGCGGGCGCGGAGAAAGTCGCGATGGGCCTGACCACCGTGGAGGAAGTGCTGACCGTGTTGCCGCCGACGGAATGACCGCATCTGTCGCGCCCGTCGTTTGGGTTACGTAACCTGCCCCCGTCACCGAACCACCCGTTGGAGAGAGCACACATGGCGTTCCAGAAAGTCCCGGCCGGCAACGGCCTGCAATGGATCACCGACTCGGTGAACCTCATCATGAAGAATCCCGTCCCGTTCCTGCTCATGGGACTGGTCGTGGGCGTGATCTCGATGATCCCGATCCTCGGCGGCCTCGCCCTGCTGGTGCTGGGGCCCGCGCTTTACGGCGGCATCATGTACGCCGCGCGCGAGGAGCAATCCGGCCGCAAGGCCGATTTCCAGCAGATGTTCCAGGCCTTCAAGGAAGAGGGCAAGCTGCCGAAGATGCTGTTGCTCTGCCTGCCCGGCGTCGCCGCCATGGTCATCCTCGGCGTGCTGGGCGTGGTGCTGCTGGGCGGCGCCATGCTGGGCGCCGGCGTCTCGGCCTCGGCTTCGGCCGATCCCAGCGCCAGCCTCGCCGCCTTCGGCGTGGGCGCGCTGCTGTTCTTCCTGATCGCGATCGCGGTGATCATCGTCTGCTACGCCTTCACTTTCTTCGCCACGCCGCGCGTGATGCTCGAAGGCGGCGAACCGATCGAAGCGATGAAGGACAGCGTGCGCGCCGTGCTCGCCAACATCGGTGCGATGCTGGTCTACTGCATCATCCTTTTGCTCGTCGTCGTGGTCGTTGGCGCGATCCTGAGCCTCATCCCGCTCATCGGCTCGCTGATCCTGATGACAGCGCTGACACCGCTGGTGGCCGTGGCGGCCTATCTCGCCTGGCGCCAGGTCTATCGCCAGGACATCACGCAGGAAATCCCGCCGGCCGCGCCGCCGGCGCCGCCGAGCGTCGAGCTCTAGGGAGCGACGTCGGCATCGGCCTCGCGGCTGCGCGCGAGCATGCGCGCCGCCACGAGGCCCAGTTCGTAGAGGATGCACATCGGGATCGCGAGCATCAGCTGCGATACCACGTCGGGCGGCGTGATCACCGCCGCCACGACGAAGGCCGCCACGATCACGTAGCTGCGCGCCGCCTTCAGTTGTTCGATGGTCACCCATCCCAGCGCGGCCAGGATCACCACGGCCACCGGCACTTCGAAGCTGAAACCGAAGGCCAGGAACAAGACCAGCACGAAGTCGAGGTAGCGGCTGATGTCAGTCATCATCGCCACGCCTTCGGGCGCCATGCCGGTAAGGAAACCGAACACCACCGGCAGCACGAGGAAATAGGCGAAGGCGCAGCCGATGTAGAACAGCAGCGTGGCCGAGACCAGCAGCGGCTTCGCCAGCTTCTGTTCGTGGCGGTACAGACCCGGCGCCACGAAGGCCCAGGCCTGGTAGAGCACCATCGGCATCGAAATCATGATGGCCGCGAAGAAGGCCAGCTTGATCGGCGCGAAGAACGGGCTGGCGACGTCGATCGCCACCATCTGCGCGCCGGCCGGCAGCTTGGCGAGCAGCGGCGCCGCCAGCACCGAGTAGATGCGGTTGGCGAAAGGGACCAGGCAGACGAAGACACCCAGCACCGCCAGCACCGCGCGCAGCAGCCGCGCGCGCAGTTCGACGAGGTGGGAAAGGAAACTCTGCTCGCGCTGTTCGGCGTCCGCGTCTTCGGCGGCGCTCATGGGGCGGGCTCGTTGCGGGGCGGCTCGCTCGCGGCGACCGGGGGCGCGATGCTCTGCGCCGGATCGATCGCGCCGACGGAAGCCGTTACCGATTGCACCGCGGCCTGGCCTTCGCTGGCGGCGCGGCGCACCGTCTCCTCGGTCTGCT
>CAMLOR010000112.1 GCA_946481615.1 uncultured Aquimonas sp. | reverse complement strand
ATCAAGAACGGCGCGCAGCTCATCGTGCGCGAGTCGCAGGTGGTGCAGTTCGTGGCGGCCGGCAAGTACGCCGATCTGTTCGGGCCGGGCAAGCACACGCTGACCACCGAGAACATCCCGATCCTCAGCACCATCCTGGGCTGGAAGTACGGCTTCAACTCGCCCTTCAAGTGCGACGTCTACTACCTCAACACGCGATTGTTCACCGGCAACAAGTGGGGCACGTCGAACCCGGTGATGATGCGCGACAAGGATTTCGGCGTGGTGCGCCTGCGCGCCTTCGGCACCTACGATTTCCGCATCGTGGATCCGCCGAAGTTCCTGCGCGAGGTGGCGGGCACCGACCAGAACTTCCGCCTCGACGAATTCGCCGACACCATGCGTTCGCGCATCGTGAGCATCTTCACCGACGCGCTGGCGACGGCCCAGGTGCCGGCGCTCGACGTGGCCTCGCGCTATTCGGAGATGGGCGAGGCGCTGCTGCCGATCATCAATCCTTCGGTGAAGGAGAAATACGGCCTCGAGATCACGAGCTTCCTGCTCGAGAACGTCTCGGTGCCGCCGGAAGTCGAGCAGGCCATCGACAAGCGCAGCGGCATGAGCGTGGTCGGCAATCTCAACGACTATGTGAAATACCAGATGGGGCATGCGATGGGCGCGGGCGGTGAAGCCGCAGGCGCCGCGGCGGTGCCGGCCACGATGGCGATGGGCTTCGGCATGGCGCAGGAGATGATGAAGGGCATGTCGCAGCCTTCCTCTTCGTCGGCGCCCGCCGCCGCGCCGCCGGCAGGCGGGCTCGACGTGCTGACGCCGGAGCAGGCCGCACAGGCACTCGGCGTTTCGGTCGAGGACGTGATGGCCTCGATCACCGCGGGCGAGCTGAAGGCACGCAAGATCGGCAGCGCCTGGCGCATCGCGCGCGCCTCGCTGGAAGACTTCCTCAAGGGCGGTTGAGGATGTCGACACCGGCACCGGCGAACGTCGCCGTCGGCAAGCACCCCTGTCCCGAATGCGGCGGGGATCTGCAGTGGAGCCCCGTGAAGCAGGCGTTGCAGTGCCCGTACTGCGGCACGGTGGTGCCGTGGACGCCAGCGCAGGCCGCCGATCCCGGCACCACGGTGCTGGAACACGATCTCGCGCAATCGCTGGAGCGCCCCGAAGCGCAGCGCGGCTGGGGCGCCGAACGCGTCGAGGTGAAATGCCAGAGCTGCCACGCCATCAGCGTCTTCGTCGAAGGCCGCGTGGCGCAGCGCTGCGAGTTCTGCGGCTCGCCCGCCATCGTGCCGCACGAATCGCAGAAGGACGCCATCACGCCGCAGAGCGTGCTGCCCTTCAAGATCAGCGATGGCCAGGTGCGCGACGCCATCCGCAAGTGGTACGGCACGCGCTGGTTCGCGCCGAACAAGCTCAAGACCGCCGCGCTCACCGACACGCTGCACGGCGTGTACCTGCCCTACTGGACCTTCGACGCGCACGTCGACGCCGACTGGACCGCCGAGGCCGGCCACTATTACTACGAGACGCAGCACTACACCGACAACCAGGGCCGCAGCCAGACGCGCCAGGTGCGTCATACGCGTTGGGTGCCGGCCGCCGGTTCGCTCGCGCATTTCTTCGACGACGAACTGATCGCGGGCACGACGGGCGTGCACGCCAACCTGCTGACGCAGATCGAGCCGTTCCCGACCACCACCGACCTGAAGCCCTACACGCCGGAGTTCGTGCGCGGCTGGACGGTGGAGCGCTACCAGGTCGACCTGCGCAAGGCCTCCGATCTCAACATGGCGGGCATGGAAGCCAAGGTGCAGGAGATGTGCGCTTCGCAGATCCCCGGCGACACCTACCGCAACCTCGCCGTCGATTCGCGCTACCGCGGCCGCACCTTCAAGCACGTGCTGGTGCCGGTGTGGCTGGTGTCCTACACCTACGGCGCGAAGTCCTTCCAGGTGCTGGCGAACGGCTACACCGGCGCCCTCGCGGGCGAGCGGCCGTGGAGCTGGGTCAAGATCTTCTTCGCGGTGCTGGCGGGGCTGATCGCGTTGCTGGTGGTGTTCTGGATCATGCAGGGCCAGTGAGAGCGGCGCTGCTCGCCCTCGTACTCGCATCACCCGTTCGGGGTGAGCCTGTCGAATCCCACGCCCCGGTCCACCCACCGCGAGGCAACGATTCGACAAGCTCACCGCGAACGGTGGCCGCGGAATCGTTGGAAACCCGACCCGTCGTTCCCTCGCCCGTTCAGGGTGAGCCTGTCGAATCCCCCGCCCCGGTCCACGATCCGCGAAGCCTGCCGTTCGACACGTCCACCGCAGGCGGCGGCGGCGATGAGGCCTGCAGAGCGCACTACGCAACCGCATTGAAGGCAGCGACGCAACGCGCCATCGACAAACTCGTCGCCAACGAGGATTTCAGGTTCTCGTCCCTGCAAACCGGCTGGATCGGCTTCGGCTGGGGCGGCGCGAAGCGCGACGGTTGGCGCGCTGCACGCTCCTTCGGCCGCGCCTTCACGCCGCTGCACTCGCCATCGAAAGCAATCGTAGGGCTCTATTCCGGCAGCTTCCGCGCCGAATGCGGCGTTGGCCGCCAGGTGGCGCAGTACGCCACGCTGTACGAACTTTTCGGCCCGCAAGGCTTCGACGCCGCCTTCGCGAACGAGGAAATCGTCATCGGCACGTTCAACCAGCTCGGCGCCGGCGCCAGCGTGCTGCTCGGAAGCGCCGCCGGCGAGTTCACGCGCGACGGGCGCGCGGAGCAGGCCTCGAAGCTCGGTGCCGACGCTTTCATCGGCCTGCCCGGCTTCATCTTCCACGTATTCGACAAGTCGAGCCTGGACGACATCCACAACCAGGCCGAGAACTTCGTCGTCTACGACGTGAGCGAAGCCGCGGCGCTGGCGTTGCGCACGCATGGCGGCTTCGAGCACTACAACCGCATCAACCGCGAGTTGTGGGAACTCTCCGTTCCGCTCGATCTCACCGCGCACCGCATCTTCGAGCGCCTGCTGTACGAACGCGACACGCGGCTGCTGCAGGCGATTTCACCGCAGAAGCGCGCGGCGATCGAACGCATGCAGGCACTGCTCGACGATCCGTTCTACCAGGGCTTCCGCATCTACGTGCATCCGAAGGACGTGAAGCCCGCGGGCTATCACATCGCGCGGCTGCTCGATCGCAATCCGCGCACACCGTTCCGCATCGAGCTCGGGTTGCACAATCTGCACACCACGATCTACGAGCGCTGGAAATCGCAGTCTTGCCCCACGCGCCCTCTCACCCGTTCGGGGTGAGCCTGTCGAATCCCACGCGCCGGTCCACGAACCGCGAGGCAACGGTTCGACAAGCTCACCGCGAACGGTGGCGGCGGGGAGCGGTGGCAGCGGGATTGCCGGTGAAGCGAGGTCAGAGATTCTGCGCGAGAAAGCCCGCGATGCCTTCCCACATCGCACGCACGTTCCGCGGTTGCTCGATGCCGTGGCCTTCGCCTTCGAACATCATCGCGAGCGGCGGGTTGCCGTGGCGTTCGAGGACGCGCTGCATGCGCTCGAAGTGTTCGGGGTCGACGCGGGTGTCGTCGCGGCCGTGGACCAGCATCACCGGCACGCGGATGCGGTCGGCGTAGTACGCAGGCGAGGCCTCGCGCAACGCGGCCGCCTGCGCCACCGGATCGCCGATCAGCTGCGTCAGCAGCCGGCGGCCTTCCTCGCTGCGGCCCGCATCGCTGGCGCTGAACATCAGCGACAGATCGCTGATCCCGGAGATCGACACCGCGCAGCGGAAGCGCTGCGGCCAACGCGCCGCGGATACCAGCGCCGAGTAACCCCCGTAACTCGCGCCGAGCATGCACATGCGACCGGTGTCGACCTCCGCGACCTGCTCCCCCACCTGCTCGATCGCCGCATCGATGTCGTCCTCGATGCCGCGGCCGTATTGCCCGTGGCCCGCTTCGCGGAAAGCGCGCCCGTATCCGTCCGAACCGCGGAAATTCACCCGCAGCACGGCATAGCCCAGCGAGGCGAGGAACTGCGTCTCGCGGTTGAAATGCAGGCGGTCGGCGACGGCGATCGGACCGCCGTGCGGCATCACCACCAGCGGCTTGCGGCCCTCGCCCTTCGGCACGGTGAGCAGCGCTTCGACGGCGAGGCCGTCCTTCGCGCGCACCGCGATCGAACGCGTGGGTGCGAGCGCGACGCCTTCCAGCGCTTCGATGCCGATGGCCAGGCGCGCGGCCTGGCCATCGGCATCGAAGCGCCACAGCGACGGCGCTTCATCGGCGCCTTCCACCGAGAGCAGCAAGCGGCGGCCATCGGCGCTGCGGTCGAGCACCGCGACGCTCTGGGTCGGGAAGCGCGCACGCAGTTTCGCGTCGATCGCGCGATCGGCCTGCGCGAAGTACTCGCTGACCAGACGGCCGCGCTCGTAGTAGGTCACGCCGATCGGCTGGCGCGCGGCATCGAAGATCGGCGCCTCCACATCCACGCCCGGCCGCGCGAACAGGGTGCGCGTGGTCTTGCTGGCGGCATCGAACGCGACCAGCTCGCGCTGCGCGCGCTGCCTGTCGGTCACGCCGTAGAGCACGCTGGCATCGGAGGAAGCGCCGACGGGCTGGAAACCGGTGTCGGCCACGCTCGCCATCGCGTCGCCGCCGCCGCGCGTGAGCACGTAGCCTTCCTCGCGCAGGGCCATCGCCAGGCGCAGCTCGCCGCGCGTATCGGCATACCAGGCCACCTCGTCGCCGCCGCCGCGGTTCAGCCGCGTGCGCCAATGAGGGCGGAAGGCGCGCGCCGCGGCCGGCGAGGACACGTCGACCTTGTGCACCATCCACCGATCGTCCTGCGCCGTGGCCAGCAGCAGATGTCCATCGTCGGCGGGCAGCGTGTCGATCACCACGCCTGCGACCGGCAGCGCGATACGCTCGCGCACGCCATGCTCGCCGATGCGGGCCAGCGTCACCTGCTGCGCCTGGCCGGCCTCGCCGCGCGTGGTGAGCAGGGTGTCGTCGGCCGACCATTCCATGCCGGCCACCTCGTCCGCATCGCGTTCGAGCGTGAGGCTGCCGCCGCGCCGCAGATCGATCAGATCGATGCGCCATTCGCCCGCGCCGTTGCGGCGCTTGAGCGCCACCTGCGTGCCGGAAGGATTCATGCGGGCCAGCGTGACGCCGGTGGGCTGGAACATCGTCTCCACTGCCACCGGGAAATCCCGCGCCGCGAGGGCGGGGCGGGATTTGCCGGGGGCAGTGGCGGCGATCGCGCCGTAGTAGGCGGGGAAGCCGTCCGGCACGTTGCCTGCGTACCGGAACAAGCGCTTCTTCTTGATGCGCGGGAAGGCGCGCGACATCCAGTCCATCGCCTTGAGCGAGCGGTTGGTCAGCACCACGGCTTCCGGGCCTTCGACCTGGCTGCGGACCACGATGTCGCCGGCATAGTTGAGCTCGCCGGCCGTGAGATCGAAGCTGAAGGTGGCGGCATCGAGCGGTCGCGTGCCGGCGTCGGCCTCCACCACGTCGCGCCAGCTGTAGCGACCGGCCTCGGCGATATAGAGCGCGTAACTGGTGCCCGCCTCGACCGCGCTCAGGTCGAAATAGCCGTCGCCGTGCTTCAGCCGCGCGCCGGCCAGCGGCACGTCGCTGTCGACGGCGACCACCAGCAAGGCCTCGTTGGCGGCCAATTGCGGCGTTTCGCCGGGAGCCACCGGGCGCAGCTGCGCCGTCGCCAGGGCCGGCACGAACAGCGCGCCGAGGGCCATCAGGCGCGCCCAGCGCGCCACTCGCAAATCGAACATCCGAAGGTTCCCCCCGCTCGTGAGTGAACGCGCGGCGTCCTTACCGCGCGGGGGTCATGTTACGGTCAGGCGCCGGGGAAACTGTGAAAACTTTTCGCAAATCTTCGCAGCGCGGCATCGAATTTGCCGAAGCGCGGATGCGGTCACGGCGCGCTGCGGATCAGCCCGCTGGCGGCAGTCCGAAAAGGAAGCGGACGGCGCGCGGGAATTCCGCGCGCCAGGCCTTCTCGTTGTGCTCGAACTCGGGCTCCACGCTCAGCGTCGCGCGCTCGCCCATGCCTTGCGCGCGCAGCAGCCCGAGCATGCGCTGCACGTCCTGCAATGCGTCGTCGCCTTCCTTGCCGCCCATGGTGAGATAGATGCGCGCATCGCCCGGCAGCGTCACGTTCGCGGTATGCATGAAGGCTTGCGGCGCGATCCAGTACGAGGGCGAGAACACGCCGGCTTTCGAGAACACCTCGGGCCGTCGGTGGATGGCGTAGTGCGAGGCCAGGCCGCCGAGCGAGCTGCCGACGATGGCGGTGTGCTCGCGCTGCGGCCGGGTGCGCCAGTTCGCATCGACGAAGGGTTTGATCGCGCGCACCAGATCGTCGAGATAGCGATCGTTGTCGCCGCTGCCATGCTCGGGATGCGGCCAGGCGTTCAACTCGCCGATGCGGCGCTCGCCGCCGTTGTCGATGCCCACGACGATGGCCGCGAAGCCGGCCTCGTGCGCGAGGGCGTCGAGCGTTTCGTCGACGCCCCACTCGCCGGCGTAGGCGGTGGCGTCGTCGAACAGATTCTGGCCGTCGTGCATGTAGATCACGGGATAGCGTCGCGCGGTGTCGCTCGCGTATCCGGGCGGCAGGTAGAGCCGCAGCGTGCGGGCGCTCTGCAGGCCGGGCAGGCGCAGCGGCGGCGTGAAGACGGTGACGGACTTTCCGGCGGTGGAAGGTTTGTCGGCGGCAACGGCTGGAAGGCCGGCCAGGAGTGCGGCGATAAGGAGCAGGCGCATGGACTTCATCTTGCCATGAGCCCCCGTCGTTCCCGCACAGGCGGGAACAATGACGGGCGCTTCGCGCGGTGACGGACGCATTACACTGAATGCATGGCCGTGCACCTCTCCGCCGCTCGCCGGATCGACGCGCCCATCGACGCGGTGTTCGCGCTCTCGGTGGACCCGCAGCGCTTCCCCGCCGCCTTCACCGGCCTGGGCCCGATCCCCGCGCTCACCTCGATCACTCCGGATGCGCCCTCCGCCGTCGGCAGCACGCGGCAGCTGGTGAGCGCGGACGGTTCGCATCTCACCGAACGCATCGCGGCCTGGGAGCCGCCGCACTTGCACCGGTACGTGCTGAGCGGGTTCGGCGCGCCGCTGGCCTGGCTGGTGCGCGCGGGCACGGCGCAGTGGCAGCTCTCGGCGCGCGACGGCGGCACTTTCGTGCACTGGACCTACGATTTCGAACTCACCTCGCCGCTGGTGTGGCCGCTCGCCGCCCCGTTGCTCAAGGTCTTCATGCAGGGCGCGATGAAGCGCTGCCTCGACAACATGGCCGCCGCCCTGGAGGCGCGCTGATGGAACAGTGGATCCTGCTGGCGATGGCACCGGTGTTCCTCGGGCTGGTGCTGTTCGAGGCCTGGTACTGGAAGCGCCGCGGCGCCGCCATGTACACCTGGCGCGACACCTTCTCCAACGCCGCGCTCGCGCTGATGCACCAGGGCGCCGATGCGCTGGCCGGCCTGCTCGTCATCGGCGTGTACGCCTTCGTGTACCAGTTCCGCGTGTTCCATTTCGAAACCGGCGCCTGGAGCATCCTGGCGCTGTTCGTGGCGCAGGATTTCTTCTACTACTGGTTCCACCGCGCCAGCCACCGCATCCGCTGGATGTGGGCCTCGCACGTCACGCACCACTCCTCGGAACGGCTGAATCTTTCCACCGCATTCCGGCAGAGCCTCACCTACCCCATCAGCGGCATGTGGCTGTTCTGGGTGCCGCTGGCGCTGCTCGGCTTCGAGCCGGCGCACATCGTGGCGGTGGTGGCCATCAACCTGGGCTTCCAGTTCTTCGTGCATACCCAGGCCGTCGGCAAGCTGGGCTGGGTGGAGAAGATCTTCAACACGCCCTCGCATCATCGCGTGCACCATGCCCGCAACGCCAAGTACATCGATCGCAACTACGCCGGCGTACTGATCGTGTGGGACAAGCTGTTCGGCACCTGGGTCGAGGAAGACGAGGCCGTGCCCTGCGAATACGGCATCGTCGGGCAGGTGCGCGGGCACAACCCGCTCACGCTCACCTTCCATGAGTGGGCGGCGATGGGGCGGGACGCGTTCGCGGCGCGCGGCTTGCGCGCGCGGGCGCGGCAGCTGTTCGGGCCACCGGAAAACGCGCTGTCGCATCCGGGCCGGCGCCAGTGAGCATCGCGACGCAGGGCCCCACGGCCACCGTCTACAACCAGACCGCAGCCTCGTCCGCTTCCGATGCCCGGCCGCTGCCACCGGGCCTGCGGCGCATCGTGATCGTGGGCGGCGGCTCGGCCGGCTGGATGGCCGCGATGCTGCTGCAGCACGCCTTCGGCGCGCGCGGTGCGCAGGTCACGGTGCTCGAATCGCCCGCGGTGGAAACCATCGGCGTGGGCGAAGGCTCCACGCCCTGGATGCGCGGCTTCTTCGAGACGCTGGACATCGAAGAAGCCGAGTGGATGCCGGCCTGCAACGCCACCTACAAGGCCGGCATCCGCTTCGATGGCTGGTCGACGAAAGCCGGCTTCGAGAGCTACTTCCACCCGTTCGCGTCGATGCTCGACAACCTGACGCTGACGCAGTTCGTGCATCACTGCCACGCGCGGCTGCGCGGTGCCGACGTGCCGGCGCATCCGGACCGCTTCTTCCTCGCCACGCGGCTGGCCGCCGAGCACCGCGCGCCGCGGCCGGACGAGGCCTTCCCGTTCGACGTCTGGTACGGCTATCACTTCGACGCGGTGCTGCTCGGGCGCTTCCTGCAGGGCAAGGCCGTGCAGCGCGGCGTGGGGCATCGCCTCGGGCACGTGACCGAGGTGCTGCGGCACGGAAACGGCGACCTGCGCGCGCTGCGCACCGGGGACGGCGAAATCATCGAGGCGGATTTCTTCGTCGATTGCACGGGCTTCGCGGCGGTGCTGATCCAGAAGACGCTGGGCACGCCGTTCGTGTCCTTCGCGGGCAACCTGTTCAACGACGCCGCCGTCGCCCTGCCCTGCGCGCTGCCGCCGGGCGACATCGCTCCGCAGACGGTGTCGACCGCGCTGCGCCACGGCTGGCGCTGGGAAATCCCGCTGACGAGCCGCGTCGGCAACGGTTATGTCTACAGCACCGCGTTCTGCACTCCCGGCGAGGCCGAACGCGAGCTGCGCGAAAGCCTCGGCCTGCTCGACGACCCGACCCCGGCGCGCCATCTGAAAATGCGCATCGGCCGGGTCACCGAGCATTGGAACCGCAACTGCCTGGCGGTCGGGCTTTCGCAGGGTTTCATCGAACCGCTGGAAGCCACCGCCCTGCTCTTCATCCAGCGCACGGTGATGAACTTCATCGAGGCCGCCGACGCCGGCGCGATGGACGAGGCCGCGCGCGCCCGCTTCAACGAGCGCACCAACCTGCATTTCGAAGGCACGCGCGACTACATCGTCACCCACTACAAGACCAATTCGCGCGGCGACACCGACTACTGGCGCGCCTGCGCCGCCAACGGGAACTTGTCCGAGCCGCTGCAGGAGCTGTATCGGCAGTGGCTGTCCGGCCGGGGCGCGGCGCGCGACATCGGCAAGCAGGTCATCGGCAAGGGCTATCCGGTGTTCTCGTGGTATTGCCTGCTGGCCGGCACCGGCTGCTTCCCGCCGCAACTGCGCGCCGCCGATGCACGCGACGGCGCCTACGATCTGGCGGAACTCGACGATTTCCTCGCGCGCAGCGCGGCGCACTTCCCCGCGCACCGCGACGAACTGCGCGCGCCCCGGCCGCGCCGGCGCGGGCGTTCCCTGCAACTCTACCTCTGGTAGCGCGCCGCGACTGTTGCTAGTTTTGTGCGCAGCCGGCATGGGGCCGGCGGTACGACGGAGGACGCCATGGCCAAGGGCCAGGAACGCAAGAAAGAAACCAAGAAAGAGCCGACCAAGTCG
>CAMLOR010000111.1 GCA_946481615.1 uncultured Aquimonas sp. | reverse complement strand
ATCTTGCCGAGCGCGGTGACGACGATCTCGATGTCGCCGCGTTCCACGACGGCCGTGCTGTACGTGGGTTCCTCTTCGCGCCCGGTCAGCACCAGCGCGGCGGCGATGGCGATCAGGGCGAGCAGCAGGGCGCTGCCCAGGGCGACACGATTCTTCTTGCGGGGTTGCGTGGCCATCATTCCTCCGTGCGCGGCGCATCGGCGTCGCGGGCCTGGCGTTCGCGCCAGGCGCGTGCACGCGAACCGCCGCGCGCCATGAGTTCGGACATCTTCCTGCGTTCGTCGGGCGTGGCCACGGCGAGCAGCTCGGCCAGCATCGCCTGGGCTTCCTCGGCGGTGGCGCGATCGGCTTCGCGCAGGCGGGCGAAGGCCGATTCGAGCTGCGCGCGCTCGAAGGGCTCGGCCGCGATCGCACGCCGCACGTCGCCGCGCGCCGCGAACAGTTCATGCAGGCGCGAGCGCATTTCCGGCCGGTGCGCCTCGAAGATCGGCTTCAGCACATCGGCGCGCTCGGGCGGAATCACGCGACGCAGCGCGCGCACGTCGAACAGATGCGGCAACGGCGGCGCATGGCGGCCGCGCCCGTCGTCGCGCCAGGGGCCGTGGTGCCAGCCCACGAACACCAGCAACGCGAGATTCAGCGCCAGCGACAGCAGCAGTGCGACGCGCGCGGTGCGGGACAGCGGTGCGTTCACGGTTCGAGTCCTGCGTAGGAATCGTCGAGTTGCGCCAGCGCGACGAGATCGTCGCTGGCGTCGTCTTCGCCCGCCGTGGCGTTGTCCGCGAACCAGCTCAGGCCGATGCCGGCGGCCAGCGCCATCGCGAAGGCCGGCCCGGCCAGGCGGGCGCCGCCGAGTTCGCGCCAGAGAGAGGCCAGTGCTTCCAGCAGCGACCCGCCGCGCGGCGCGCGCGGATCCATCTCACCCATGCGCTGGCGAGGTTCGCGCGCGATCGCCGCCATCACGTTGTGGCGCAGCTGCGCCCGCGGCACCGGCGCCGCCTGCAACACATCGAGTTGCGCATCGAGCGATTTGTCGTCGTGCACGGTCATGAGTCATCCGTTCGCGTATCGGACAGCGATTGCCGCAACGCGCGGCGCGCGCGCGACACCAGGGATTCCAGCGCCTCCACGCTCACCTCGAGCGCGGCGGCGGCTTCGATATTGCCCATTCCTTCGTAGTGGCACAGCAGGATGGCATCGCGCTGGCGTTCCGGCAGCGCCTGCAGGGCCTGCCGCACGCGCGCAGCACGCTGCGCCTCGGAGGCGCTGCGGTCCGGCTGCGCCTCCTCGCTCACCAGGCCGGCGTCCTCGATCGGCACCTGCTCGCGCCGCGCGCGCAACCGGTCGTTCACCAGGTTGAGCGCCACGCGATGCAGCCAGGTCGAGAACAGTGCCTTGCCGCCCTGCCACGACGGCAACTGCCGCCAGGCGCGCAACAGCGTTTCCTGCGCCACTTCCTCGGCTTCGGCCACCGATCCGAGCGCGCGCCACGCCAATCCATGCAGGCGCGGCAGATGACGGTCGACGAGCTGCGCGAACGCAGTCTCGTCGCCCGCCGCCGCGCCCGCCAGCAGCGCGGCATCCGGATCGGCCGGATCGGCCGCGGGCGTGGACGTCATCGGCGTCCATTCCCGCGGCGTCCCGGAGGCGGTCGAAGCACACCGGCTCCGCGTCAGTCGGCGTCGTGGCGACCGCCGCGGCGGCCGCGATGACCGGCACGGAACTCTTCCTTCGCGATCACGCCGTCGCCATTGGCATCGAGCTTGGCGGCGCGCGACGCATGGCCGGCAGCGAATTCTTCGGTGCTGACGCTGCCGTCGCCGTTGGCATCGAGCTTCATCAGGCGGGCCTGCTGGCGCTCGGCGCGCATCTTCTCGCGATGGGCCTTGATCTCCTCGACGACGACGCGGCCGTCGCCGTTGGCGTCGATGTCCGCCGCGCGCTGTGCGGCCTGCGCCTCGATCTCGGCGACCTGAACCTGACCGTCCTTGTTGGTATCGACCTTCTCCAGGCGATCGTGCGCCGGATTGGCGAACGCCACACCGGCCAGCACGACCGCGGCGGCGCCGGTGGCGATCAAAAGATTGCGGTGCTTCATGATGCGATCCTCGTTGGGGGAAGCCCGGGTGGCTTCGGAACCTTCAACGGGGCTCGCCGCGGATTCCGTCGCTGCGCGCAGTGTGGAACATTCAGGCGTAACCGCGGGGCAGCGGGCTCGGCCTATCATGGCGTCCATGCCCAGCCATCTTTCCACCATCGGATTCGACGTCGCCGACCAGAACGCCCTGCTCGACCTCGTGAATCGCCTGGCGCCCGACGCTGTCGCACATGCGACCGCGCGTGGCACCTATCTGCAATGGTCCGACACCAGCGGCGCCGAGCTCTGGATGCAGATCGACGCGTCCGGCGCCCTGATCGGCTTGCAACCGCATTTCCGTGGCGACGCGCAGCTCTTGGTTCGCATCACCGATCGCGTCGAGTCGAACAGCGACGTTTCCATGGACGGCGCGTTCCATGCCTGGGCCGATCCGGGCCCCGCCGAAGACGACGGCGGCGCCTATCCGTTCGTGTTCGAGGCGCCGGACTTTGGACTCCACGACGGTCTCGTCCTGCCGCGCGTGGCAACGGCGCAGGTCGCGGCCTTCGCCCTGCAGGTCGAGGTGTATGCATCACCCGAAGCATTCGACGCCGCGCCGAGCGACGGACCGCGTTTTGCCTCGCAGTCGTTCATTCCCTCGAGCCTGTTCGCGGACGGCGGCGGCGGCGCCGAGGCCTATTTCGCGGGCCACGTGCGCCACGCCAGCCTTCGCGTCAACGCCGTTACCGGACGCAGCTTCCATGCCTGCGTGGTCGCCACGCTGGGCGGCGACTACGACGTCGTCATCGATCCGGAGCTCGTCTCCCGCGCGCCGGTGGCGGGCAGCGTCGTGCAGGGCACGTTCTGGTTGTCGGGGCGCGTCGAGGACTGGTTCAATCCGACTCCCACCACATCCAGAACCCGTCGTTGATGCGCTTGAAGAAGCCGCCTTCCGGCGCGTCGTTCAACGCCACGAGCGGGCGTTCGGCGACGGGCTTGCCGTCGAGCGTCAGGCGCAGCGTGCCGATCTGCTGGCCCTTGGTGAAGGGTGCGACGAGTTGCGAGGGCACGTCCATCGCGGCCTGCAGTTGTTCGTACTTGCCGCGCGGCACGGTGACGAGCAGGGGTTCGGCGAGGCCCAAGTCGAGCGTTTCGGTTTCGCCTTTCCACAACGGAGGCTGCGCGACCGCAACGTTGGCGGCGTAGACGGTGTGGGTTTCGAAGAATCGGAAACCCCAGTTGAGCAGGGCGTAGGAATCTTCGGCGCGCTGCTTCTCGCCAGTGGAGCCCATCACCACGGAGATCAGGCGCTGGTCGCCGCGTTTGGCGCTGGCCGCCAGGCAATAGCCGGCGCCGGAATGATGGCCGGTCTTGATGCCGTCGACGCTCTCGTCCTTCCACAGCAGCGTGTTGCGGTTGTACTGGCGGATGCCGTTGAAGGTGAATTCCTTCTGCGAGTACACCGCGTAGTCTTCCGGGAAATCGTGGATCAGCGCGCGCGAGAGCCTGGCGATGTCGTGCGCCGTGGTGAAGTGCTCCGGCGCCGAAAGGCCGTGCGAGTTGACGAAGTGCGTGCCCGTCATGCCCAGGCGCTGCGCGTAGGAGTTCATCAGCGCGGCGAAGGCTTCCTCGCTGCCGGCCACGTGTTCGGCCAGCGCGATGGAGGCGTCGTTGCCGCTCTGGATGATCATGCCGTGCAGCAGCTCCGACAATTTCACCTTCGAGTTCACCGGCAGGAAGCTCGTGGAGCCGTCCGTGCCGCCGCCGCCGCCGCGCCAAGCGTTCTCGCTGATCGTCACCTCGTCGTCGGGCTTGAGCTTGCCGTTGCGCAGTTCGGCCGAGACGACGTACGAGGTCATCACCTTGGTGATGCTCGCCGGTTCGACGCGCGCGTCGAAGTTCTCGCCGGCCAGGATCTGGCCGCTGGCATCGTCCATCAGCAGCCAGGCCGTGCCCTGCACCGAGGGCGGCGGCGGCGTGGGCGCCGCGCTCGCCGCGGGCGCGGCCGGCACGGGCACGGGCTGCGGCGTGGGCACCTGCGGCTGGGGCGTCTGCGCCACCGCGGTACCCGCGAGGAACACGCCGAACAGCGCGGCGATGAGCGTGGGGTTGTGGAAGTTGATCACGCGATGTTGCTCCAGCAAAGTATTCAATCGGCGACGATGGTGGGCGTGCCGAAGCCCAGGGCGCGCACGCGCGCGGCGAAGCGTTCGGCGATGTCGCGCCCGCGGAAAGGCCCGATGCGGACCCGGTACACCTTGCTGCCGCGCACATCGGCGCGCTGGATGTCGACGTCGTCGACATCGGCATCCTCGAGTCGGTCGGCGAAGCGCTTGGCGTTGCTCTTGTCGCCGAAGCTCGCCACTTGCAGCCAGGCCTTGCCGCCGGCGGCGGCGGGACGCGCCGGGCGCGGCGCGGGAGACGAGACCACGGCGGGCGCGGCGGGTTCCTGCGACTCGCCCGGCGTGAGCGCGCGCACTTCCACGTTGCCGGTGCCGCGCACGTGGATGCCGAGCTTGATCGCGGCAGCGTAGGAGAGATCGATCAGGCGGCCATGGTGGAAGGGGCCGCGATCGTTCACGCGCACGATCACGCTGCGGCCGTTGTCGAGATTGGTCACGCGCGCGAAGGTCGGCAGCGGCAGCGTCTTGTGCGCGGCCGTGAACGAGTACATGTCGTAGGGCTCGAGGCTGGAGGTGGCGCGGCCGTGGAACTTCTCGCCGTACCACGAGGCCGTGCCGCGCTCGACGTAACCTCTCGCGCTCGGCATCACGTGATAGGCCTTGCCCAGCACCGTGTAGGGCGTGCGGTTGCCGTAGCGCGCACGCGGTTCCGTCTTGGGGACAGGCTCCTTCAGATGCGAGATGTCCGGCGGAATGGCCGGACCGCTGTCCCTGACGCCGGGTTTGTACAGGCCGCCGGCGGTGTATTCGCCGGGCTGGTCGGGCCGCGCGCCGCGCGGCGGTGCGGGCGTGCCGGGGGCGCTGGAGGAACCGGCGTCGTGCACCGGCGCGCGCGGCTTCTTCGGCGCGGAGCCGCAAGCCGTCAGGAACACCGCGAACAACAGCGCGAGCGGCAGCAGGCGTGCGCTGCTCACGGTGCCGCGGTCGCCGCCTTGTCGTCGCCGAGCGCCTGCGAGAGCTGATACACCGCGAGCGAATACAGCGGCGAACGGTTGTAGCGCGAGATCACGTAGAAGTTCTGGAAGGTGATCCAATATTCCTTGCCCGCGCTGCCGTCGAGCGTGAGCAGCGTGGCGGGCAGCGGATGGCCGGCGGCGATGCGCGGGCGATAGCCCTTCTGCGCCAGTTCCGTCAGCGGATACTTCGCTTCCAGCGTTTCCGGCTTGAACTCCTCGGCGCCGGGCTTGCGCGCGGCGGGCACGGCGACGGGTTCGTCGCGCTTCCATCCGTTGGCGACGAAATAGTTCGCGACCGAGGCAAAGACATCGTCGAGATTGCCGAACAGATCGATGCGGCCATCGCCGTCGCCGTCTTTCGCGTAGTTGCGATAGCTCGAGGGAATGAACTGGCCCCAGCCCATCGCACCGGCGTAGCTGCCCTTGACCGCGGCCACGTCGAGCTTCTGTTCTTCGGCCAGCGCGAACAGATGGCCCAGTTCACCGCGGAAGAATTCGGCGCGCTTGGGATAGTGGAAACCCAGCGTGTAAAGCGCATCGAGCACGCGGTAATTGCCGGTGATGCGGCCGTAGCTCGTCTCCACGCCGATGATGGCGGCGATCATCGCGGCCGGCACGCCGGTTTGCGCTTCGACCTTCGCCAGTGCATCGCGGTGCTCGGCCATGAAGGCCCGCCCGTCCGCGATGCGCTGCGGCGTCATGAAGATGGGGCGATAGGCGCTCCACGGCTTGGCCTCGGCCGGGCGCGTGATGGCGTCGATGATGCTCTGCTGGTACCTGGCCTGCTCCAGCGTGCGTTCGATGCCCTCCGGGGCCAGGCCGTAGGCCTTGGCCGTCTCCTGCACGAAGGCCGCGCGTTCTTCGGCACTCGGGCCGTCGACGGCGAAGGCGCCGCACGATGCCAACAGCGCGGCGGGCAGCAGGAAAAGCGGGGATTTACGCATCAGGAGCACGCGGTGAGCGGAATCGCCGCGAATCTTACACGCTCCCCCGCGCCGGGGCGGGATGCCCGATTCAGCGCAGCATCAGCGCCTTTCGGGGCGTCGGCCTACGCGGCGGCGCGCAGCACCCGGCGCGCCTGGCGGTGGAGTGGTTTGCGGCGGCGCCGCCCGCGGACGAGGAGGAACGCGGACGACGCCGACGCAAGACGGCGGCGGTGCAGCAGTGCCAGCGAGACCGCCGGCGCCAGGCACAGCCAGTAAGGTAGCCAGCCGATGTAATGGTTGTGTTGCAGCGCGCCGGGAATCGCCAGGGCGATGAGGCCGAAGGTGAGCCAGAGGCGGAGCGCGGTGTCGAGCATGGCGGCGGGTCCCGGTGGGTGTGGGACCTACTTTCGCCCGGCGGATTCTCGCGGATTGCGACGCCTACCCCGCCGCCGCCAGCGCCTTCTGCGCCGCTTCCCGCCCCGCCTGGATCAGTTCCGGACCCCGCCAGTACTCGTGGAACATCGCGATGTCCCCCGGCACGCGGATCAGCAGATCCGGCGGATCCTGCGCCAGCTGCAGGCGCGAGAGCTGCGCCTGCATGGTGTCGAGGCTGCGCGACATCAGGTCGATCATGCCGGTGCGCGCCGCCTGCTCGCGCGGCGCCGTTGCTTTCTTCTCCCACCAGGTCTCCACCAGGGCGGCGATGCGCGAGGTCCAGCCGTTGGCGTCCACCGCCACCGGCGGCGGTTGCACGTGTTGCAGTTCGGTGGCATCGGGCGCCACCAGCGGACGACTGTTGCGTGCGTTCACGTCCACTGCGATCACGAGATCGGCCATGGCCTGGCGCGTGGCCGCGATCGGCACCGGTGCCAGCAGGCCGCCGTCGACGAGTTCGCGGCCGTTGACATAGTGCGGCGTGAAGATCATCGGGATGGCGATCGAGGCGCGGATCGCATCGAACAGCGGCCCGCGGTTGATCCACACCTCGCGCTGCGCGCCCAGATCGGTGGCCACCGCGGTGAAACGCACCGGCAGATCCTCGATCTGGCGGTCGCCCACCAGTTCGCGCAGCACGCCGATCAGCCGATCGCCCTTGATCAGCCCCGGATGCCCGAAGGCGAAGTCGAGCAGGCGCAGGATGTCGGTGCGCTGCAATGCCTGCACCCAATCGCGGTACTCGACCAGCTTGCCGGCCGCGTGCACGCCGGCCACCACCGCGCCCATCGAGGTGCCGGCGCTGGCGACGATGCGGAAGCCCGCGGCTTCCAGCACTTCGATGACACCGATGTGAGCCAGGCCGCGCGCGCCGCCGGCGCCGAGCACCAGCGAGATTTCGCGCGGGCGGCCGCTCATCCGCCGTAGGCCGACAGCGCCAGCTGCAGCAGGATGCGTGCCTCGTTGCGCAGGCTGGCCGGCTCGACGATTTCCGCGTCGGGGCCATACTTGAGCACGTCCATCAGCAATTCCTTGGGATTGCTGTAGGGCAGTTTCAGCTCGTAGCCGCCGTCCGGCAGATGGCGGCCTTCCTGCTTGGAATGCCAGTGCTCGTCCGCCACCCAGCGTGCGGCGTGCGGCGAGAAGCGGATGGTGGCCCAGGCCTTGGGCGCGCCGGAGAAGATGCCGTAGCTCGAGGCCAGATGCTGGTCGAGTTCGGACTCGGGCACGTCCCTGGCGCGCTTTTCCGAGGGCTTGGGATCGCGGATGCGGTCGAGCGCGAAGCTGCGCAGACCCTCGCGGCCGTGGTCGAAGGCGTCGAGATACCAGTTGTCGCGGTAGTGCGTCAGGCGCTGCGGCGAGACTTCGCGCCGGGACGGCGCATCGGTGCTGCGCGCGCGATATTCGAAGGCGAGCATCTGGCGTTCCAGCACCGCGGTGGCCACGTTGCGGAACGCGGCCTCGTCGAGCGGCCGCGTGCCGCTGGCGATCACGCGCACGCGCTCCACCGGCCAGCGCTTGCCGCCGGCCTGTTCGGAAAGCAGCGCATCGATGCGGTTCTTGAGCGGCGCCAGCGCCGAGGACAGCACGCCCGGGCCGGTGCGCGCCAGCAGCTGGTGCGCGGCGAGCAGGGCGAGCAGCTCGTCGGAACTGAGCCACAGGCCGGGCAGTTCGAACTTGTCGGCCTGGTCGGCCGAATAATAGAAACCGGGCGGATCGTCGCTGGTCTCGAGCGGCGCACCGAGGCCGTCGCGCAGGAAGGCGACGTCGCGGTAGACCGTGGCGCGCGAGCAGCCCAGTTCGTGCATCAGCCGCTGCAGCGGCACCGGATAGCGCGAACCCTTGAGCAGGCGGTGCAGGGTCAGCGTGCGTTCGTAGCGGTCCATGCTGCGATTATGGCGCGGTCCGCGCCCTCAGAAACCGTAGTCGAGCAACACGAACGTCTCGCCGCGGTTGCGCCCGCCGGTATTGGCGTTCGAAAGATGGCGCAGCGACACCGACACGCGGCCGAAGTCGTAGCCCACGCCGGTCTGGAACTGGAAGTGGTTGGAGAGCACTTCGTTGTCGGAATCGGCGTAGGCGATGCCGCCCTGCGCGAACCAGCCCTTCCAGGTGAAGCGCTTGGACGCCGAGACCCAGAACACGCCCGGCGTGGCGATGTTCTCGTCGCGCTCGGCGATGTGGCCGGCGATGAATTCCCAGGGATGCTCGTGATCGGTGAGCCAGGCCACCGTGGCGAGCCAGCTGCCCTCGCCATCGATCTCGTCGACCGGCCCCGCGCCCACGTGCCAGGAGGCCTGCGCGGTCGCGCCCCACGCCAGCGCCAAGGCGGCGGCCAACCAAACCGGTGACTTCATGCAGCACCCCAGCGGTCTCGACTGGGCAGGCATGATAGCGGCGATTCCGCGACAATGGTGGCATGACGGAGCCGAAGCTCAACCTCTCGCCCAGTCCCGGCGACGAGGTCAAACACACGACCTGCTACATGTGCGCCTGCCGCTGCGGGCTCAAGGTGTGGATCAAGGACGGCAAGATCCGTTATCTGCAGGGCAATGCGGATCACCCCGTGAACCGCGGCGTGCTGTGCGCCAAGGGCTCGGCCGGCATCATGCAGCACTATTCGCCGGCCAGGCTGCGCAAGCCGCTCCGGCGCGTGGGCGAGCGCGGCGCGGGCGAGTTCGTCGAGATCGAATGGGACGAAGCGCTCGGCCTCGCCACCGAATGGCTGTCCGCGATCCGCGCGCGCAATCCCGACGAACTGGCCTTCTTCACCGGCCGCGATCAATCGCAGGCGCTCACCGGCTGGTGGGCCGCGCAGTTCGGCACGGTGAACTACGCCGCGCACGGCGGCTTCTGCTCGGTGAACATGGCCGCCGGCGGGCTGTATTCGATCGGCGGCAGCTTCTGGGAATTCGGCGAGCCCGATTGGGAGCACTCGCGCTACCTCATGCTCTGGGGCGTGGCGGAAGACCACGACTCCAACCCGATCAAGCTCGGGCTGGGCAAGCTCAAGGAACGCGGCGCCAAGATCGTCGCGGTGAATCCGGTGCGCACCGGCTACGGTGCCATCGCCGACGAGTGGATCGGGATTCGCCCCGGCACCGACGGGTTGTTCGCGTTCGCGCTGATCCATGAGTTGCTGCGGGCGGATCGCATCGATCTCGAATTCCTCGTGCAGCATGCGAATGCGCATTGGCTGGTGCAGCGGGATGATGGGATGTTCGCGCGGGATGCGCAGGGGAATGTGTTGTGCTTCGCGAAGGGCGGCCCCCATCCCGGCCTTCCCCCGCAAGCGGGGGAAGGAGCAAAGCCAGGCACCGCACTTCCCCTTCCCCCGCTTGCGGGGGAAGGCCGGGATGGGGGCCTG
>CAMLOR010000110.1 GCA_946481615.1 uncultured Aquimonas sp. | reverse complement strand
GTGTTGCGCACGAACCAGAACCAGCCCGGCGTTTCCAGATGCACGCGCTCGAAGCCGATGGTGATGTCTTCGCCGAGGTTGTACGGGTAGATCACCACGTTCTTGGCGACGATGTCGCCGTCCCACTCGAACCAGGCGCTCTTGTAGGTGGTCTCGCTGTCGCCGAAGGCGATCAGCATGGCGCGGCTGAGGAGGAAATTGGCCTGCTGAACGGTCAGGAAGACGACCGCCAGCACGAACCCCACCGCGCCCAGGATGCGCAGCAGGGAAGACTTCGAACCGGATTTCATGCGACCCACACACCCCCGAGGAACCCCGCGCCGAGCTTCCCGGAACCGCGCGCGGAACTCAAGCCCTCCCGGCCGCGGGGATCAGGCCTCCGGCGGCGGCTCGTTGGTGAGCGTCCAGTACACGCCCAGCTGCGCCACCGCGGTGGCGAAATCGGCGAAATCCACCGGCTTGCGCACGTAGCTGTTGGCGCCCGATTCGTAGCTGCGCACGATGTCCTCCTCCTGGCTCGAGGAGGTGAGCACCACCACCGGCACCAGGCGCGTGCGCTCGTCGGCACGCATGCGCCGCAGCACGTCGATGCCGCTCATCTTCGGCAGTTTCAGATCGAGCAGCACCACCGCCGGCGTGCCCGCCGGTTCGCGGCCGGCATGCTCGCCGGCGCAGAACAGATAATCCAGCGCCGCGCTGCCGTCGTGCACCACGACCACGGGATTGGTGACCTTCGCGCGCTGCAGGGCGCGCAGGGTGAATTCCTCGTCGTCCGGATTGTCCTCGACCAGCAGGATCTCCCTCTCGCGCATCATTCCGATGCCTCGTGCATGGTTTCGCCCCCGGGAGTGGGCCGGGCGGTCGCATCGCCCCCCGGCATCAAGGTGAAATAGAAGGCCGCGCCGCGATCGACCTGGGCATCGGCCCAAATCCGCCCGCCGTGCCGGCGCACGATGCGCTGCACGGTGGCCAGGCCGATGCCGGTGCCGGCGTAATCGTTGCCCGTGTGCAGGCGCTGGAAGGCGTTGAACAGCTTGTCGGCGAAGGCCATGTCGAAGCCCGCGCCGTTGTCGCGCACGAAGAACACCTGGTGCTCGCCGTCGCGCATCACGCCGACCTCGATGCGCGCCTGCGGGTTCTTCGCGCTGAATTTCCACGCGTTGCCGATCAGGTTCTCGAGCGCCGCGCGCAGCAGCCGCGCGTCGGCGGCTGCCGTCATGCCGTCCCAGATCGAGACTTCCACCTGGCGCTGCGGTTCGCGCGCCCGCAGATCGGCCGCCACCTGTCGCGCGACCTCGCTCACGTCCACCTGGGTGCGTTCGAGCGTCGCGCGCGAAACGCGCGAGAGGTTCAGCAGATCCTCGATCAGCTGCCCCATGCGCAGCGTGGCCGAGCGGATGCGCGAGATGTAGCGCTGCGCGTCTTCCGGTACGTGCTCCGGGAAATCTTCGACCAGCGCCTGGCTGAAGCCGTCGATGGCGCGCAACGGGGCGCGCAGATCGTGCGACACCGTGTAGGAAAACGCCTCCAGCTCCTGATTGGCGGCTTCCAGCTGCGCGGTGCGGTCGCGCACGCGGTTTTCCAGTCCGGCGTTGAGGCGCAGCACTTCCTCCTCGGCGCGCGCGCGCTCGGCGACGTGGCGTTCGAGTTCGCGATTGCTCACTTCGAGCTGGCCGGTGCGATCCTGGATCTCCGCCAGCATGGCGTTGAAGGCATCGGCCAGTTCGCCGACCTCGTCGTCGCTCATCTTCTGCGCACGCCGCGAATAATCGCCGCCCTGCACCACTTCGCGCGCGATGCCGGCGATGGCGAGCACCGGCCGCGTCACGAAGCGCTGCAGCTGTGCCGACATCGCGAAGGCCACCGCCATCGCCACCAGCGTGGCGAGCAGGGCGATGCCGAGGTAGTCGAGCAGCCGCCCGTACAACTCGTAGTTGGTGCGCAGATAGACCGTGCCCAGGATCTCGTCGCGGCCCAGGATGCGCCGGTAGAGCACCATGTCGCTGCCTTCGATGCGCACGCCGTCGGCTTCGGGCAGTTCCGGGAACTTCGCCTCGACACCAGTGCGCTGGTAGCTCGCGAACAGCGTGCCGCGGGCGGTGTAGATGGCGGCGGCCTGCACCTGCGGACGCAGCCGCATCAGGTCGATGTTCTCCTTCGCGGTGGCGGCGTCATCGAAAGCGATGGCCGTGGCGGTGGTCTGGCCCAGCAGCTCGGCCTGGGTGCTGACGTCCGCGATCCAGCTGCGATGGTAGGCGCGCAGGTCGTAGGCGATCACCGCCACCAGCGCCACCAGCAGCGCCGCCAGCGTCGTGAGCAGCACGATGCCGATCAGCTTGCGTCGCAGCGAACGGGCGCGCTCGAACCTCACGAGGCGTCCTCCTTCACCGAGCGCGCCACGCCCAGCAGGCGCGAACTGATGCGCAGGCTGCCGGCGCGCGCCGGCGCCAGCGCCACGTCGAAGCGCAGCTTGCCGTCCACCGCCACGAAATTGATCATGCTGCCCAGCGCCAGCGCGCCTTCGCTTTCGGTGACGGCCAGCGTGGGACGCGCTTTCAGCGCATCGAGCGTTTCGGCCAGTTCGCGGCGGCCGACCTGGCCGATGTAGACGATGGCCAGCCCGTCGAGCGCATCGCCCGCGCGCAGCTTGCGCACGGCCACGGTACGACCGCCGATGCTGCGGCCCGCCGCCACGCGCGTGAGTTCGTCGGCCAGCGCATCGGCCTCCACCACGCCGATGGTGAACGCGTCGCCTTCCGCAAAGGCCGAAGACGGCCACTCGACGTAGCTGCCGAACTTGTAGAGGAAGGCCGCACGCACGCCGTCGGCGCTGGCCCGCACCTCGCCCTGCTGCGCCGCCGCGAGCGACGCGGCCAGCAACATCGCCAGTGCGAGCATCGCCGCGGCGATCTGCCGCCAGCGCGGAGCACGCAACACCCTGGCGGTCACCAGCGCCACAGCAACTTCAGGGCCGCACCGCGTTCGTAGGCACTGGTCTGCACCAGCGGGCCGGGCGCGAACTCGACATGGCTGTCGTCGAAGAGGTTGCGCAGGGACAGCAATAGGTCCACGTCGGGCGCCACACGCCAGTCGAATCCGGCATCCACGGCAATATACGACGGTATCACCGGCGCCGGGAGTTCGCTCACGTAGCGCGCCGAGACGGTGAAATCGAGCGAGCCGGTCAGCGCCAGCGCCGAGCGCAGCGACCACTGGTGGCGCGGATCGTTGCCCAGGTCGACGGGGCCGTCGGGATCCTGGCTGCCCGGCTTGGTGCGGAACGACTCCCGCAATTCGAGCATGCCCAGCGACAGGCGCCACGCGTCGGTCGCCTGCCAGTTGGCCCAGCCTTCCACGCCCCACACGCGACCGGCCGTGCCGTTGCGCACCTCGAAGGAGCCGTTGCCGAGCGGCTCGCCGCTGCGCAGATCGTCGTGCTCGTGATGGAAGGCGGTGAGCGAATACGAGAACGTGGCGCTCGGCTGCGCACGCCAGCCCAGCTCGAACACATCGGACACTTCCGAAGTGAAACGCGGCCCGCCCGCGATCGCGAACGGCGGGTTGGCCGGCAGGAAGAATTCGCGATCGATGCGCGAAGGCGCGCGCACCGCGCGCGAGGCCGAGGCCCACAGCAGGGCATCGTCGCCGGGCTTCCACGCCATGCGCAGGCTCGGCAGCACTTCGGTGCCGGTGTAGACGTTGCGGTCGAGCTTCACGCCCAGCGTCAGCGTCAACGCATCGCGCAGCCGGTATTCGTCCTGCACGAAGAGATTTTCCCAGTGCAGATCCTTGCGCCCCGGCATGAAGGTGGCGAGGAGGCCTTGCTCGACCTCGTCGCGCGCACGCCGGTAGCCGCCGCCCCACACCAGCCGGTGCCGCTCGAACGGAACGGCGTGCTGGAACTCCACGTCGAAGATGTCCATGCGATCGTGGAACAGCACCGGATCGTCGCGCTCGGTGCGGTCGAAATAGGTCTGCACGCGCAGCGTCGCGCCCGAGTCGTCGCGCCGGTTCCACGCCGCCAGCAGATGCGAACCGGAAATCTCCACCGGCCCGAACAGGCGCAGTTCGGAATCGGCGCGGTAGGCATCGCCTTGCATCGTGAAACCGCGCGCGTCGTCGCCCCAATCGGTGCGGAAGCCGGCCTGGTCGCGCGTCCAGCCGTCGGGCTGGGGAGTGCCCTGCGCATCGACGGTGTTGTCCAGCTCCACGCGCCGCGCGTAGGCGCGATAGCTGCCGCCGCCCCCGAGCGCGCCGCCGTAACGAACCGCTGCGCTGCGCGACTCGGTGCCTCCCTCCACCGCCACCAGCCCGCCCTGCGTGTCCGCGCTCGAACGCGTGATCACGTTGATGACACCGTTCACCGCGTTCGCGCCCCACAACGTGGCGCCCGGGCCGCTGATCACCTCGATGCGCTCGACATCCTCCAGCATCAGGTCCTGCGCATCCCAGAACACGCCGGAGAACAGCGGCGTGTACACCGTGCGCCCATCGATCAGCACCAGCAGCTTGTTGCCCAGCGAATTGTTGAAGCCGCGCGCGCTGATGGCCCAGGTGCTGGCACTGACCTGCGCTACCAGCAGATTGGGCGCCAGCCGCAGCGCCTCGGGCAGGCTCACCGCGCCGGAGCGGCGGATATCGGCATTGGTGATGACGTAGACCGAGGCCGGCGCATCCGACAGCCGCTCGGCGCGGCGCGAAACCGAGGTGATCTCGACTTCGCTCAACTGCTCGAGGCTCAGATCCAGCAGATCGACCGGTTCCGCCGCCACCGTACTGCTGGCCGCCAGCGCCAGCACCAGACTCCCGTGCCGGACCTTGCCGCGTCGCGTCGTCCCGCTCCCCATGCTGCGCTCCCGATCTGCGACAGGAACTGCCTCCCCAGTACAACGATGTCGCGAGCCCATTTGTTTGACGTAGCTCCCGGAACCGCCGCGTCCGCCTCCATCATGCCGATCCCCGCCGGGGACAGGAAGGTGACAAATTCCTAGATTTGCAGAGTGTCACCGGGAAACCATCACCCAGCCCGCGCCCAGGAGCGCGCTGCCCAGCAGCACCGGCGCGAGGCCGGCCTTGAAGCGCAGTACGGCCACCAATGCGGCCACGGCGAGCAGCGCCGCCATGGGATCGAAAGAATTCCACGCCGGCACGTCGATGTGCAGCGGCCCCCACGTCGACGGCCGCGACGCCGCGAACACCGTGTGCAACGCGAACCACAACGCCAGATTGGCGATCACGCCCACCACCGCGGCCGTCACGCCGGCCAGCGCCGACTGCACGCCGCGATAGCGCTGCAGCGCCTCCACCCACGGCGCGCCCACGAAGATGAAGAGGAAGCTCGGCACGAAGGTGACCCAGGTCGTGAGCAGCGCGCCGAGCACCGCCGCCACCCACGGATCGAGCGCCCCGGGAAACCGATGCGCCGCCACGAACCCGACGAACTGCAGCACCAGGATCAACGGCCCCGGCGTGGTCTCCGCCAAGGCCAAGCCATCGATCATCTCGCCCGGCCGCAGCCAGCCGAAATCCTCCACCGCCCGCTGCGCCACGTAGGCCAGCACCGCGTAGGCGCCACCGAAGGTGACCACCGCGCTCTGGCTGAAGAACCAGCCCTGCCGCGCAATGACGTGCTCGCTTCCTAGCCAGGCCGTGACCGCCAGCACCGGTGCGAACCACAGCAGCAGGCATGCCGCGGCGATGCGCAGCGCGCGCGGCAACGAAGGCCGCGTGTGCGGTGCGCGGCCCGCGGCCAGTTCGCGATCGATCACCGCGTCGGATTCTTCGCTCGCGGCTTCGGTGGCCGGCGCCGCATCGATCCGTCCGAACCTCGCCACGAGCCATCCCACCGCGGCGGCCGCGGCGACGATGGCCGGAAACGGCACCTGCAAGGCGAAGATCGCGACGAACGCAGCCACCGCCAGCGCCGCCTGCCAGCGCGCCCGTAACGCGCGCCGCCCGATGCGCAGCAAGGCCTCCACCACCAGCGCCAGCACCGCCGCCTTCAGCCCGAAGAACAGCCCGGTCACCCACGGCACGCTGCCGTAGGCCACGTACAAGGCGCTCAGCGCGGCGAGCACCAGCACGCCCGGCAGCACGAAAAGCGTGCCCGCCACCACGCCGCCCCAGGTGCGATGCAACAGCCAGCCGATGTACACCGCCAGCTGCTGCGCTTCCGGCCCCGGCAACACCATGCAGTAGTTGAGCGCGCGCAGGAAGCGCGCCTCGCCGATCCAGCGCCGCTTCTCCACCAGCTCGCGATGCATCAGAGCGATCTGCCCGGCCGGCCCGCCGAAACCGAGCAGACCGATCCTGGCCCACACGCGGAAAGCTTCCGAACGCGATACGCGAACATGCATCGGCGCAGCTTCGCCGAAACGCGTCGCTTGCGGTAGCTTAGGCGCTCCGCGCCAGCGCGAGGTCACCATGACGCAAGCGACTCCCCCGCCGCCCACCGTGCCCAGGGAACTGGCGCTCACCGGCATCGCCGGGCTGGACGATATCCTCGGCGGCGGCCTCGCACGCGGCCGGCTCTATCTGATCGAAGGCACGCCGGGTGCCGGCAAGACCACGCTCGCGCTGCAGTTCCTGATGGAGGGCGCGCGCCGCGGCGAGTCCACGCTCTACGTCACGCTGTCGGAAACCGCCGAGGAACTGCGCGCGGTGGCGCAATCGCACGGCTGGTCGCTGGAAGGCGTGAACGTACGCGAGCTGCTGCCCTCGCAGGAAATGCTGCAGCCCGACGAGCAATACACGATGTTCCACCCCTCCGAGGTGGAACTGGGCGAAACCACCGTGCGCATCCTGCAGGAAGTCGAGGCGCTCAAGCCCACGCGCGTGGTGTTCGATTCGCTTTCCGAACTGCGCCTGCTGGCCGGCAACTCTCTGCGCTACCGGCGCCAGATCCTCGCGCTCAAGCAGTTCTTCGGCGGCCGCACCTGCACCGTGCTGCTGCTCGACGACAAGACCGCCACCGACCACGACCTGCAGGTGCAGAGCATCGCGCACGCCGTGCTGCTGCTGGAACAGAACACCTCCGACTTCGGCGCCGAACGCCGCCGCCTGCGCGTGGTGAAGTATCGCGGCCAGGCCTTCCGCGGCGGCTGGCACGACTACCGCATCGTGCACGGCGGCCTGGTGGCCTTCCCGCGCCTGGTCGCGGCCGAACACATGCGGCCGCCGGGCCACGGCGCGAAGCTGCCGAGCGACATCGTCGCGCTCGACGCCCTGCTCGGCGGCGGCATCGAACGCGGCACCAGCACCCTGTTCGTGGGCGCGCCCGGGACCGGCAAATCCAGCCTCGCGGTGCAGTTCGCGGTGGCCGCCGCGCGGCGCGGCGAGAGTTCCGCCATCTTCATCTTCGACGAAAGCACCAACACGCTGCTCAGCCGTTGCGCCGGTCTCGGCATGGATCTCGCCCCTCACCTCGATTCCGGCCGGGTGCACCTGCGCCAGATCGATCCGGCCGAGCTGTCGCCCGGCGAGCTCGTGCACGACATCCGCGAGTACGTGCGCCAGCACGCGCCGGCGGTGGTGGTGATCGACAGTCTCAACGGCTATCTCAACGCCATGCCGGACGAGCGCTTCCTCGTGGTGCAACTGCACGAACTGCTCACCTATCTCGGGCAGTGCGGCGTGGCCACGCTGATGATCGGCGCGCACTCCGGGATCATCGGCACGCAGATGTCGACGCCGGTGGACGCCAGCTACCTCGCCGACGCCGTGGTGCTGCTGCGCTATTTCGAAGCCGAGGGCGAAGTGCGGCAGGCGATCTCGGTGATGAAGAAGCGCGGCGGCGCCCACGAGCGCAGCATCCGGCGCTTCGCGATGACGCCCCAGGGGCTGGAGATCGGCCCGCCGCTGCGCGAATTCCGCGGCATCCTCACCGGCGTGCCCGTGGCCGCGACCACGACGTGAACGCCCCGCCCGGCCCGCACCAGGCGGCGGCCGAGCGCCGCGTGCTGCTGCGCGCGCTCACCGCGCGCGACGCCGCCATGGCGGTGGACGTGCTGGGCCGCGCCGGCGTCGAATGCCGGCCCTGCGCCAGCCTGGCCGAGCTCGTGGCGGAAATGCCGAACGGCGTCGGCGCGGTGGTGCTGGCGGAAGAATCCCTGCTCGACCCGGCCTTCGCCGACCTCGAACGCGTGCTGCACGCGCAGCCGCCGTGGTCGGACCTGCCGGTGACGATCCTGGCGCGCCAGGGTGCCGACTCGACGCTGATCGATCAGGCCATGAAGCTGCGCGCCAACATCACCGTGCTGGAGCGCCCGCTGCGCGTCTCGGCGCTGGTCAGCACGCTGCGCAGCGCCCTGCGCGGCCGCACCCGCCAGTACGAACTGCGCGACATCCTGCAGCGGCTGGAAACCGCCGACCAGCGCAAGAACGAATTCCTCGCCACGCTCGCGCACGAGCTGCGCAACCCGCTGGCGCCGATCGGCAGCGGGCTGGAAATCCTGCAGCGCAATCCGGACCGCGCCACCACCGAACATTGCCTCGGCATGATGGAACGCCAGGTCGACCACATGGCGCGCCTGATCGACGATCTGATGCAGGTGTCGCGCATCACGCGCGGCAAGATCGAACTGCAGCGCGAGTTGCTGTCGCTCGACCGCGTGCTGGCCGAAGCCATCGAAAGCACGCTGCCGCTGATCGAATCGCGCCAGCATCGGCTCGAGGTGTCGATTCCCGAGGAACGCTGGCCGGCGCGCGCCGACGCCGTGCGCCTCACCCAGGTCTTCGCCAACCTGATCGCGAACGCCGCGAAATATTCGCCGCCGCGCAGCCGCATCGAAGTGACGCTCGCGCGCGACGGCGACCAGGCGCGCGTCAGCGTACGCGACGACGGCGACGGCATCGCGCCCGAACGCCTCGGTGACATCTTCGGCATGTTCGTGCAGGTGGGCGACCGTTCGCGCAGCGCGCAGGGCGGCCTCGGCATCGGCCTCACCCTGGCCGACAACCTCGTGCGCCTGCACGGCGGCCGCCTCACCGCGCACAGCGACGGCCTGGGCCGCGGCAGCGAATTCGTCGTCGCCCTGCCGCTGGCGCTCGACGCCGCGCCGCCTCCGCACAAGACGCCCGGCCGCAGCGGCGGCGCGGCGCTGCGCGGCCACGTCCTCATCGTCGACGACAACCGCGACGCCGCCGACGCCCTCGCCTTCCTGCTGCGCTCGATGGGCGCCAGCACCGACGTGGCCTACGACGGCCACGGCGCACTCGACTACGTCGCGCGCCGGCGCCCGCACGCCGCCGTGCTCGACATCGGCATGCCCGGCATGGACGGCTGCGAACTCGCGCAGCGCCTGCGCGCCGACCCGGCCTGCGCCGGCGTGCTGCTGGTGGCCCTCACCGGCTGGGGCCAGTCCGGCGACCGCGCCCGCATCCAGCAGGCCGGCTTCGAACACCACCTGCTCAAGCCGCTCAACGTCGCCACGCTGGTGGACCTGCTGCGCCCGAAACTGGCCGCCGCCGGCTGAAACGAAAAACGGGCCCGAAGGCCCGTTTCTCTTTGCTCATCGCAGTGCGGATCAGGCAGCGCCTTCGCCGCCCTCTTCCGTCACCGCCTTCATCGAAAGACGGATGCGGCCCTGCTTGTCCACTTCCAGCACCTTCACCTTCACGATGTCGCCTTCCTTGAGCTTGTCGGAAACCTTCTCGACGCGCTCGTTGGAGATCTGCGACACGTGCACCAGGCCGTCCTTGCCCGGGGCGATGGTGACGAACGCACCGAAGTCCATCAGCTTGGCGACCTTGCCTTCGTAGATGCGGCCCGGCTCGACGTCCGACGTGATCTGCTCGATGCGCGCCTTCGCGGCCTGGGCGGCGGCGGCATTCACCGAAGCGATGACGATGGTGCCGTCGTCCTGGATGTCGATCTGCGTGCCGGTGTCCTTGGTGATGGCCTGGATCACCGAACCGCCCTTGCCGATCACCTCGCGGATCTTGTCCGGATGGA
>CAMLOR010000109.1 GCA_946481615.1 uncultured Aquimonas sp. | reverse complement strand
TGAAGGCGCACGAGGTGATGGCGGCCGGCAACCTCGTCTCCGACGAGATCGTGCTCGGCATGCTGGAAGAGCGCCTGGGCAAGGACGACGTGCGCGCCGGCTTCATCCTCGACGGCTATCCGCGCAACCTGGCCCAGGCCAATGCGCTCGACACGCTGCTTTCGCGCCTGCAGCAGCCGGTGGACGTCGCCGTGCAGCTGGACGTGGGCACCGACCTGCTCATCACGCGCCTGGCCGGCCGCGCCCAGGCCGAAGGCCGTGCCGACGACAGCCCGGACGCAGTGCGCCAGCGCCTGCGCGTCTACACCGATCTCACCGCCCCGGTGATCGATTTCTACCGCACGCAGGGCAAGCTGGTCTGCGTCTACGGCGTGGGCAGCGTCGACGAAGTGCTCGATCGCGTGCTCACCGCCATCCGGCCCGAATCGCCGCAGGCCGCGCGCGCCTGATCGCGATGCCCCGCTGCGCGCCGTCCGGCGCGCCCCGCCCATGCTGACCCTGGTGCGCCTGCTCTGGGATCTGTGCCTGTTCCGGCGCGGCCCGCAGGATCTGCCGTACTCGCCGGCGCTGGCGCGCGCCCTGCTGCTGGTGCAGGCCGGCGCCGGGCTGCTTTACCTGCGCATCGTCGGGGCCGGCGGCAACGGTCTTTCGCAACTGGCGCTTTCGATGACGCTGGCCATCGCGCTGCCCTGGCTGCTGCTGCGCGCGCGCGGACGCGAGTCGCGCTACGTGCAGACCCTGAGCGCGCTGGTCGGCACCGGCATCTTCGCAACGGTGGCCTACCTGCCCCTCTTCTTCCTCGCCGCCGATCTGCCGTCGCCCGAGTCGGGCGTGCCTCTCACGCGCACGCAGGCCGCGGCGGTGTGGGCGATGCTGGTGCTGTCGGCGTGGAAGCTCGCGATCAACGGGCAGATCTGGCGCCAGGCGCTGGACTGGCCGCTGGGCGGCGGCATCGCGGTGGCGCTGGGCGTCTTCCTGCTGGAACTCGGGCTGCTCAGGCTGGTCCCGGGCAGCTGAACCCCCGGACGAGGAGAGCGGCATGCGCAATCTGATCGTGGCGATGTTCCTGGCGGCGGCACTGCCCGCGGCGGCGGACGAACTGGCCGTACGCGAGCGGCCCACTGTCGAAGTGCAGGGCGAGGCCGAAATCCAGGTCGAACCCGACCACGCCACGCTGCGCCTGGCCGTGCAGCATTTCGACGGCGCCTTGCTCGACGCGCGCCGCCGCAGCCAGGCCGCGGTGGAAGCCGTGTTCGCGCAGGCGCAAACACTCGGCGTATCGCGCGCCGACCTCGCCAGCACGCCCGTCATGGTGTTTCCGTCGCGCTGGGGCTGTGGCACCTGCAGCGAGGCCGAGCAGAAGACCGGCCACACCGCGCGCGCCTCGATCACGATCACCTTGCGCAAGCTCGGCGCGCTGATGACGCTGGTGGAGGCGCTTTCGAACGACCCCGCCGTGCAACTCGAAGACGTCGAATACCGCACCAGCGCGCTGCGCCAGCATCGCGACCAGGCGCGCACGCTCGCCATCCGCGCCGCGCGCGAGAAAGCGGCCGCATTCTCGGGCGAACTCGATCAGCAGATCGGCAAGGCGCTATCGATCTCCGAGCAAAAGCCCGGCGAAGACGGCTACTGGTCGTGGTCGCAGTGGGGGTATTCGTGCTGCGGCTACTACAGTTACCGTGGCGCCTACGGCGCGCGCGACATGTCGCAGAACGTGATCATGCAGGCCGACGCCGCGCCCGGCGCGGGCCCCGGCGGCGACGGCCCGCTGGCGCCGGGCCGCATCGCGGTGCGCGCGCGCGTCGCCGTTTTGTTCGAACTTCTGTGAGCGAGGCGACGTTGAAACTGCACATCCTCGGCATCTGCGGCACCTTCATGGGCGGGCTGGCGGCGCTGGCGCGCGAGCGCGGCGACGTCGTCGAGGGTTCCGACCAGGGCGTGTATCCGCCGATGAGCACGCAGCTCGAGGCGCTCGGCATCGCGCTGTCGTCGCCCTACGCCGCGGAGAACATTTCGCGGGATGTCGACGAAGTCGTCGTCGGCAATGCGCTCTCGCGCGGCAATCCGGCGGTGGAACACGTGCTCGACGCCGGCCTGCGCTACACCAGCGGCGCGCAGTGGCTGGCGGAGCGCGTGCTGCCGGGCCGCAAGGTGCTGGCGGTGGCCGGCACGCACGGCAAGACCACCACCAGCGCGCTGCTGGCGTGGCTGATCGAAGCACAGGGCGGTGCGCCCGGCTTCCTCGTGGGCGGCGCGCCGGGCAACTTCGAGGTGTCCGCGCGGCGCGGCGGCGGCGAGTGCTTCGTGGTGGAAGCCGACGAGTACGACACGGCGTTCTTCGACAAGCGCTCGAAGTTCGTGCACTACCGCCCGCGCATCGCCATCCTCAACAACCTCGAATACGACCACGCCGACATCTTCCCCGACCTCGACGCGATCAAGCGCCAGTTCCATCACCTGGTGCGCACGGTGCCGCGATCGGGCCGGCTGATCGTCAACGGCGAGGACGCGGCGCTCGCCGAGGTGTTGAAGATGGGCTGCTGGACGCCCGTCGAGACCTTCGCCATCGATGCCGATGCGCATTGGCGCGCGCGCCTGCTGGCCGGCGATGGCTCGCGCTTCGAGGTGCTGCGCCGCGGCGAATCGCTGGGCGAGGTGGCCTGGCCGCTGCTCGGCCGCCACAACGTGATGAACGCGCTCGCCGCGCTCGCCGCCGCCGAGGCCGCCGGCTTCGATGCGCGCGCGACGATGCGTGCGTTGCCGGACTTCCGCAGCGCGCGCCGCCGCCTCGAACTGCTGGCCGAACGCGAAGGCACGCGGGTGTACGACGATTTCGCGCACCATCCCACCGCCATCCGCACCACGCTCGCCGGCCTGCGCGCGCGCGTCGGCGACGGACGCGTGGTGGTGGCGCTGGAGCCGCGCAGCAATTCGATGCGCCTGGGCGCGCATGCCGACGACCTGGCGCCCTCCCTCGACGACGCCGACCTTGTGGTGTTCCTGCGCAAGCCCGATCTGCCATGGGACGCCGACAAGGTGATCGCCGCGCTGCGAGGCGAGGGCGTGGCGGCCCCGACGGTGGACGCGCTGCTGGCCGAACTGGCGGCGCGCATGCGGCCGGGCGACCAGGTCGTGTTCATGTCGAACGGCGGCTTCGAGGGCGCGCCGCGGCGCTTCGCCGAAACGCTGCGCTGAGCGCCGTACCCGCGGCCCCACCTCCGTCATTCCCGCGCAGGCGGGTCCAGGTGCGACAAGCCGTCATTCCCGCGTAGGCGGGAATCCAGTGTCTTTCGCGCGGCGCGGGAAGTCGCTGGGTCCCCGCCTTCGCGGGGACGACGCCACGCTCGTCATTCCCGCGCAGGCGGGAATCCAGGTGCGAGGTACGCCGGCAGTGCGCGCACCTGGGTCCCCGCCTGCGCGGGGACGACGGCTCGCGGAGAACCTTCGCAAATCCCCGCCTGCGGCCTACACTGGCCGCGTGACGTCTTCGGAATTGCCGCTGTTCCCGCTGCGCACGGTGCTGTTTCCCGGCGGGCAGTTGCGATTGCGCGTGTTCGAACCGCGTTACCTCGACATGGTCAAGCAGTGCACGCGCAACGACAGCGGCTTCGGCGTGTGCCTGATCCTCGACGGCCAGGAAGCCGGTGCGCCCGCCACGCCGGCCGCCTTCGGCACGCGCGCGCGCATCGTCGATTTCTTCTCCGAACCCGATGGCCTGCTCGGCCTGCAGGTCAGCGGCGAGTCGCGCTTCCACGTGCTGCGCACGCGCGTGCGCGACAACGGCCTGATCGTCGCGCACGTGGAGAATCTCGAGGAACCGCCGCCGCAGCCGGTGGCCCCCGAGCACGGCCTGCTTTCGATGCTGCTCGAACGCCTGATCGAACGCTTCGGCGGCGCGCACGCGCAGGCCGCGCACGCCTGCTACGACGATGCCGCGTGGGTGGGCTACCGCCTCGCCGAGATGCTGCCCTTCACCGATCCGGAGCGCCAGGAACTGCTGCAATGCTCCGACCAGCACGCGCGGCTGTGCCGCATCATGCAAAGGCTTCCGCAATTCCAGTCGGCGTGAGCTTTCTCCCTCTCCTTCAAGGAGAGGGCTGGGGTGAGGATGGTTCTCGGACTGGCGATACCCGGCCGATCCCGCGCCTGCTCCGAGCCGCCAGCCTCACCGGCGCAACGATCGCCGCGCCATCCCCCACCACGAAGTGCTCCAGCAACGCCACGTCGAACAACGCAAGCGCCTGCCGCAAACGCACCGTCAACGTAACGTCATCCGCACTCGGCACCGCCACCCCGCTCGGATGATTGTGCGCGAGGATCACCGCCCGCGCATTGCACTGCAACGCCAACTGCACCACCACGCGCGGATCGATCTCGGCGCGATCCACCGCCCCCTTCGCCAACACCTCGCACCCGATGATGCGGTGATGCCCGTCGAGCCACACCGCGTGCAGTTCCTCGTGCAACCGCCCCGCCAGCCGCACCCGCAGGAACCGCTCCGCGTCGCGCGGATTGCGCAAACGCCCGCGACGCCGCAAGCGCGCCAACAAGATAGCCTCGGCCTCCGCGATGACCGCATCCTCGCGTCGACGACGCGCCGCATGCGCGGCAGCAGACAACGGCGTATCGGCCATGCAGGCCTCCGGAAAGGGTGGCGAACGGTGCGCGGTTGAGAACCGGAGTCGAGCAGCCGGCGGACCTTTCGGCCCCCGCGCACCGCCGCCGCTGAACCAGCCGGCCACACGCCTACGCGATTGCGCCAGGCATGAAAAACGCGCCTGGCAGCAAGCGGAGGCGCGTCGGTACGCGCTCGACAAACGGGTTCTCACGCCCGGCCGCGGATTGGGCCGCGGCAAGGTGATGCTACGCCTGTCCCGCCAGACGCAGCAACATCCAATCGCTCGCCGATCGAATGGAAGGCGGGAGGAAACCGCCTGAAACGTTCACTTCGTCCCACAGCAACCTGCTGCTTACCACCGCAAATTGGAGCATCATTCGATTACAGGCCCGAACTGGGGCATGAATTGAAGTTAGGCCGCAAAGGCATGTCCACGTTCCGTCGTATCGCACTCGGCCTCTTCGTTGCTTCCCTGGTGGCGTCTGTCGCCGCGTCTGTGCTTCTCACTGCGCGCGCAGCACTTTGGTGTGGCATGCCTGCGCTTGTTATGTCGGCGTGGGCAGCAATCGGTCATCTAGTAACAATCGACGACGACGCCGCGGGAGGATGGTCCAACCCAGATGGTTCGTCGCAAATCTGGCACCGTTCGCTTCGCGAACTGTCGGTCAAAGTTGTCGTTGCTCTGGTGGTCGCATGGCTTGTCGTGGGCGCTCCGCTGGCGCAGCATGCGGCCTAACTAGTCATTCAAGCCGACGCCTTCGGCGCGGCTTAACTCAGGCGTTAGGTGCCACCATATGTCAGTCGCAGCCGCGAGCTACGCAAAGTTCTGCTCAGAGGTTGTTGCGACGCGTCGCGCATACACCTTCACAGAGAACGGCGAACTGCTCATCTACCCGGTCGCCGGAGCCGAAGTCGTCCCGTTCTGGTCTAGCCGCTCGCGACTCGAGCGCATAGTTTCGATGCTTCCCAAGTATGCGAAGTACGAGATCACTGAGCTCACCGATCGCGAGTTCAACGACTGGCTCGGACAGCTTGATTCCGAGTCCATTCTTGTTGGAGCCAACTGGGCTGGACAGCGCCTCACCGGGTACAACGTGAGAGTCGCTGACCTGCGCGCAGCAATGGAGTACCAGGAGTCTAGGCTGGGCGCCTAACTATGTGTCCGAGCCGGCCGCTGGGACGTGGTTCGTTTCAACCGCCTGCCGCGGCCAGCGGCGGCTCAACACGGCGTTAGCACCCACATGTGGCGCTTACCTAGTCCCATAGTGTTCGGAGTTGCGCTGGCAACCGTGGGCGCGCTCACCAGTGCGCACGCCATCTATTTGCGCGGCGAGTTCGAGTCCATGTGGGGAGCTACCGGCACGTTTCACTTCGCCGTGGGCATAGCGCTTCTCATCGGATTGTTGGGTTCGGTCTTCTTTTGGCTAGGCTCCCGCCGACTTCTTGCTTCCGTCACTGGCGGAGCCTCATTTGTCCTTGGGCTTGGCGTGGCCGCAGTTTTCTTGGGCATCGCATTGCTCATTCCGGCCAGCCTCTTCGGGCGCCTTTGGCTCGTGCCTTGGGCTCTGCTATGCATGCTCTCGGCGCTTGCGCCAACGCTGTACCGCTGGTGGCAGGCAGGCCGCGCAGGTGGCCGCTAACTATGTGTCCAAGCCGACCGCGGACAGTTCGTCGCATTTGTCCAACGCCGTCGTGCGCGGCGGCTTAACACGGCGTTAGGCGTCATGAAAGCGATCATCTGGATAGCCGCAACTGCTTTGGCAATTTCGCTCATTGCGTTGCTGGCGGCTCTGTGGCGCTGGAACACTTGTGGCTACGACTGCGGCATCTTTGGCATTGGCAGCGGTCCGACAGCTACGGCGCTGGCGCTCTATTCCATTCGCGGCCTGCTTGTTTCATCCGCGGTCTTGATTGGTACTCTCCTCGCTCGGCGTCAGCCCAATCGGTAGTGGGGACATGACGCCTAACCATTCCTTCAAGCCGACGCCGCTTCGCGGCGCGGCTTAAGTCAGGCGTTAGGTGGCGTAGGACAACGAAGTGGCAAGTACACCCTCCCAAGACGACGACCAGCTGGCTCGGTTTGGTAACGAGTTGCGAGATGGCTCGTGGATCAAAAACGCGCGCCAGAGATCCCAAAGACGAAAGAGCCCTTGGAATCTGCTGTTGCTCGCCTTCGGCCTCTCATTGTGGGTCGCGATAGGCCTCTTCCTAGGATGGGGCGCGACTGTGCTACATGAGATTTTCCAACCCGCCTCGGGACCCCTTTTTGCGAGCGGTCCGCTTCGACTGAATACGGCGCTCGTGCTTTTTCCGAGCATTTTCGTGTCCATTTGCCCAGCCATGCTGCTCACGAATTGGCTCGTTTATCTAATTCCGCCCGCGCGCCGCGCGATGGACTCGGAAGACCGTGGACATCGTGGTGTCGACTACTCTTCTTCACAACGCGCGCTGTCGAAGCTTGGCTTCTTGATTAGTCTTGTTTGCCTGCCTCTTATCTTGGTTGGAGTGTCAATTGCATAGCGCGCGTACGCCACCTAACACCTCGCTGGAGCGGACGCGTGGTAGATAAAGTGCCAAGCTCAAACGCAGGCGCGCGCGCCGCTCAGCTCAACCGTTAGACCTCAGGAGCATTTGCCTTGGAAAACTCAAACAGCAGCGGCTTCTCGTCGGCTTGCTGCGCACCTCGCCTACGCCCTTCGCACTGGCGTGGCTTACCCTTGCGGGCCAGGCTGGTTCCCAGTACGACGAGCCGAGCTGCCTTTCGGTTATTGGGCGTCAGTCTTTGAGTTCGTCCTCATCGGTGGGCTGCTGCTCCTTGGAGCGTGTGGCCTCCTGCCTTAGGTGTGTTGGTCGCAATCTCTATGTGCCCCGCGCTGCACGCGCGGCTGTGCCGCATCGTGCAGTGATTGCCGCAATTCCGTTCCTGAGCGTGGCGCTCAGCCGAACGCCAGCGCGAAACGCGCCGCCGGGATCGGCAGCAACGCTGCACCGAGCAGCGCGCCCGCGATCGCGGCCGCCAGCGTCGGTCGCGAGTCGCGGCAAGGTTCGGTGGCGTAGAACGCCAGCCCGAGTGCGAACAGTGCGGAGATTCCTGCTGCGCGAAACAGCTGGATTTCGGCGGCCGCGCCGGGTGAGGGGATCGCGGTTTCCAGCAGGAACCAGGCCCAGGGCAGGACGACGATCGCGAGCGAGAAGAAGAAGCGCGGTGCAACCATGTGCGGTGATTCCGGTGGCCCGGTGCCACGTTACGTGCAAGCCGGGGCCGATGGCCGTCGCCACGGTCACTGGCGGGGTGAATCACGCAAGTAATGCAAAGGTTGTCGATGCGTGGAGGCCGACGCGGCGGTTCGACGGGCTCGCCGTGAACGGGTGTCGCGACCCGTGCCGTCGCGGCCGGATCGATTCCCGATCGAAGGGATGGCACACCGCTGCTTCGAGCGGGCCGGTCAGTCTTGCACGCGCAACAGCAGCACGGGTTCGCCGCCGGCGTCGCGTTCCTGGCGGCGTTGGCGCAATGGGCGCAGCGCTTGCGACAGCGCGTCCTGCGCGGGGCGATGATTGGCTTGCATCTGCCAGTAGGTGAAAAGCCCGAGCCTGCGTTCGAGCTGCACCGTCGCCACGGTGCCTTGCCACACCGGCACGTTGCCGGGCTGCAGGCGCAGCGGCGCAGGCCACAGGTGCAGCACGTCGAGGGTGTCGGGTTCGCGGCCCGCGCGGCTCATCAGCAGCGCATCGGCGCGGCCGTTGTGCGAGGCCGGCAGCACCGGCAGCGTCCTGGCGTCGGCTTTCTTGTCGAGCACGCGCAGCAGGCCGCGCCAGCTCGCGGCCTCGGCCGGTTGCCAGCCTGCGCCCTGCAGGCGCGACTGCAGCGAGGCCAGCGGGCCGGCGTACTGCACGTTGAGCGGCCAGGCCGAACGATTGCGGAACTCGTTGCGGCGCGCGGGCAGTTGCTGCCAGCCCTCGCGCCACCACGCGGTGCGCGCGATGTCTTCCTGCATCTGCGGCGGATCGAAGCGCGCCAGCGTGTCCGCCGCACTGCCGTTGCCGTGCCAGATGCCGGCCACGCCCACGGCGACGAAGAACAACGTCGCGATGGGCCGCACCCAGAACGAACGCGTGACGCGGCGCCGGTAGGCGATGCCGAGCAGCGCGATCCAGCCCATGCCCAGCAGCACGCCGCCCAGCACGTCGGTGAGCCAGTGCGCGCCGAAATACAGGCGCGAAAAACCGATCAGCGCGACGAGCAACCCGGCCAGCACGTAGGGCCAGGCGCGCCGGCGGCCCGGCATCTCGCGCGCGATCAGCACGGCGAAGAAGCCGTACACCACCATCGCCATCGTCACCGGGCCCGAAGGAAAACTGAAACCCGCCACGGCGGTGGCCGCGGGCGGCTTGGGCACGTCGAGCAGGAAGCCGAGCGCGGTGGTGAGCGCCAGCCCGAACGCGATCGCCGCCAGCCAATGCCAGGCCGCGATGCGCCGACGGCGCCACAGCAGCCAGGCGAACACTAGCGTCGAGGCCGGCGCCAGCACCTGCCAATCGCCCAGCGCCGCGAGCATCGCCATCAGGTGATCGGCGAGCGGCGTGCGCAGCGCGAACAGCGCGTGATGCACCGTCAGATCCAGCGGCAGCGGTTCGCCGTTGCCGGCCACGATCACCAGCATCGAGAAGAAGGCCCAGCCCGCGAAGATCAGCAGCATCGCCAGCAGCGCGAGCGAGGCCGATTCCGGCCGGTTCGGATCGATCAGCGCTTCGGAGAAACGTCCCATCACCGGATGCCGGTGCGACCACGCCAGCGCGCGCTCCAGCAGCGAGGTGGCGCGCGGCGCGAACCAGCGATACACCACCGTCACGCCGAAGTAGATCGCCACCAGCACCAGCAGCAGGATGGCGAACACGATGGCGAGCCGCCCCGCGATGGCCGCGAACAGATCGATGGAGGCACCGAACACCCAGCCCGGCACCACGAACACCGCGCCCCAGGTGATCGAGGCGAACAGGCTGGCCGGCACGTACTGCCGCAGCGGCATGCGCAGCATGCCGGCGATGGCCGGCACGAACGGCCGCACCGCGCCGACGTAGCGTGCGATCACGATGCCCTTCAGCCCGTGCCGCTTGAAGAACACCTCGCCCGAGGCCAGCCACTCCGGATGCCGCGAGAACGGCCACAGCCGCTTGAGCCGGTCGCCGAAGTGATGGCCCACGACGAAGCTCACGCCGTCGCCCGCGAAGGCCCCAAGGCCGGCACACACGATGGCGTAGGTGCCGTCGACCATGCCCAGCCCGACCAGCGTGCCGACCGCGAACAGGATGGGCACCGCGGGCACCACGATGCCCAGGA
>CAMLOR010000108.1 GCA_946481615.1 uncultured Aquimonas sp. | reverse complement strand
AACCCCGGCCGAGCCCAGCTTCCCGCGCGGCTCCATCGCGCGGGCGCCGCAGCCTTCGCCGGCCACCCCGCCCCGGCAAGAGCACACGCGCCAACACCACGCCGCCCACCTGCTCTCCCACCACTCCCAAGCCCCGGTTTTAGAGCTTGCACTCAACCTCCCCCTGCGCGATGCTGCGACCGCGCCCCGGTGTTGCGGCGCAAGACCCGCCGTTCCGAGATTGCGCATGGCACAACAACGCGTCATCAAGAAGTATCCGAACCGTCGGCTCTACGACACCGAGATTTCCAGTTACATCACGCTCGAGGACGTGCGCCAGCTCATCGTCGACGGCGAGGAGTTCGAGGTACGCGACGCCAAGACCGGCGAAGACCTCACCCGCTCGGTGCTGCTGCAGATCATCGCCGAGCACGAGGAACGCGGGCAGCCGATGTTCTCCACCCAGCTGCTCACCCAGATCATCCGCTTCTACGGCGACTCGCTGCAGGGCTTCATGGGCAGCTACCTCGAACGCTCCATGCAGCTGTTCCTCGAACAGCAGACCCAGTTCCGCAGCCAGTTGAACAACCTCCTCGGGCAGACGCCCTGGACCATGCTCAACTCCCTCACCGAGCGCAACCTCGACCTGTGGAAATCGTTCCAGCAGGGCCTGTTGAACAATCTGCCGGGCCAGCCCGGCGCCAAGCCCAAGACGCCGCCGCCCAAGAGCGGCACGCGCTGATCCTGCTGCGACGCATCACATGACGCTATGCGGCAAAGTGGCCGTCGTCACGGGCGGCCTGGGCGGACTTGGATCGGAAATCTGCCAGGTGCTCGAAGCCGCCGGCCGCACCGTCGTGGCCGTCGACCTGCCCGGCCGCGCCGCGCCCGCCGGACGCCACGTGGAATACACCGACGTCGCCGACTTCGACGAATGCCACGCCCTGGTCGAACGCATCGAGGCCACGCACGGGCCGATCGACATCCTCGTCAACGCCGCGGGCATCACGCGCGACTCGCGCCTGGTCAAGATGGAGCGCGCGCAGTGGGACGACGTGCTGCGCGTCAACCTCGACAGCGTCTTCAACCTCTGCCGCCTGGTGGTGGAAGGCATGACGCGGCGCGGCTTCGGGCGCATCGTCAACATCAGCTCCGTCAACGCGCAGACCGGCCAGTTCGGCCAGACCAACTACGCCGCCGCCAAGGCCGGCATGCACGGCTTCACCATGGCGCTGGCGCGCGAAACGGCGCGCTTCGGCGTCACCGTCAACAGCGTCTCGCCGGGCTACATCGACACCGAGATGACGCGCGCGGTGCGCGAGGACATCCGCGAACAGATCGTCGCCGCCATTCCCGTGGGCCGCGTCGGCCAGCCCGCCGACATCGCGCGCGCCGTCGCCTTCCTCGCGGCCGACGATGCCGGCTACGTCACCGGCATCAACCTGCCGGTGAACGGCGGGATGTTCATGAGCTTCTGACCGGCAGGCGGTCGATGAACCAGATGAGATGGCGCGTGCCCGAGGCATCGCTGTCGCAGCGATAGTCGCCGGCCAGCGCCAGCACGCGATCGCGGATGCCGCGCAATCCGTTGCCGCGATCCGCCGCGCCCGCATCCATCCCCACGCCGTCGTCCTCGATGCGCAGGTGCACCTCCAGCCCGCCGCCCCAGGCCGGCGCCGCGTCCACCTGCAGGCGGAGCTGGCGCGCCTGCGCATGCCGCACGCAATTGGTCGCGGCTTCCTGGCAGATGCGGTAGATGGCGCTGCCGACGTCGGGGCCGATGCGTTCGATCGGGCCGGTGAACTGCGGGTGATAGGCCACGCCCGCATCGCTCAGCAATCGCTCGACCGGGCCTTCGCGCAGCGCGGCCTCGAGGCCGAAGCGATCCAGCACGGGCGGACGCAACGCGTGCAGCACTTCGCGGATCGATTCCTGGATGCGCTGCACCAGCTCGCGCTGCGCATGCAACGAAGCGCTCATCTCCGGATCGTCGGTCTTGCGCGCCAGCAGGCCCAGGCGCGTGCCGAGCGCGGTGACCATCTGGCCGAGTTCGTCGTGCAACTCGTGCGCGAGGCGGCCCTGCTCGTCCTCGCGCGCGCGCGCCAGGCGGCGGCCGAGATCGCGCAGCTCGTGCGCCTGCGCCGCGAGGCGCTCGTTGGTGGCGCGCTCACGCTGGTTGCGATCGATGAGGGCCGCGTTCATGCGCCGCAGCGCACCGATGGCCGCGCCCAGCAACAGCGCCACCGAGCCCAGGATGCCGAACAGCAACTGCAGCATCTCGCCCGGCATCGGCAAGGGCAGGCGCAGGCTGGCGAAATAGAGCGCGAAGCTGGCCAGGCTGATGGACCAGGCCGCACCGCGCCAGCCGTGGCGGAAGGCCATCACGATCATCGGCACCACCGCGAGCAGCGCCGCGTACACGGCGGCGCGCGAGCCCACACCGATCAGCAGCGCCAGCAGCCCGTACAGCGGCGCGAAGGCGATCGCCAGTTCCACCAGCATGCGGCGGCGGCCTTCGCTGGCGCCCGCCGGCTGCAGCAACTGCAGCGCCACCGGCACCAGCATCAGCGCGCCGACGTAGTCGCCGATCAGATAATTGAAGACGTAGCTCGCGGCCTGCGGCAGCGCGACGCGCGCTTCCATCAGCGCCATGCCGGTCTGCGCCAGCGCGTTCAGCGCGGCGGCCAGCACCATCGCGCCCAGCAGCGAGCCCATGCGTCCCGGCGATTCGGGCGCCGCGTACACACCGCCCGGCCGGAACGCGAGCACCGCCAGCGCGTAGGCGCACCACGGCGCGAAGGTGGCGAGCGCGAAGCCGACCCAGGTCTGGAACTGACGGCCCCACAGCGTGACGATCACGATGGCAGCGACGTCGGCGAGCGCGAACCAGCCCCAGCGCCGCGAGGGACTGAGCCACAAGGCGCTGAAGCGCAGGCCGGCCGGCAGGAACCAGTAGACGTTGGAAATCTGGAACGAGGCCAGCCACAGCACGAGATAGCCCAGCACCGCCGCCGGCAGGGCGGCCGCACGCAGCCACGGCGCCGGCTGGCCCGCGGACGTGCGACGGCTTAAGGTATCGGGTGTCGCCTCCATGCCGCGCGCCGCCATGCCCCGTATCGCTCTCGCCGACGATCATCCCATTGTCCGGCGCGGCTTCAAACAATTGATCGAGACGGTGCCGGGCTACATCGTGGCCGTCGAGCACGGCGACGGGCTGGCGCTGCTCGACGATCCGCAGCTCGATCACTGCGATCTGCTGCTGCTCGACATCACCCTGCCCGGCCTCGATGGCTTCGAGGTGCTGCGCCGCCTGCAGCCGCGCGCGCGCCGTCCGGACGTGATCGTGCTCAGCATGCACGAGGCCCTGCCCTACGTGCGCGAGGCCTTCCGCCTGGGCGCGCGCGGCTATCTCGCCAAGAGCGGCGCCGACGACGAACTGCTGGCTGCGGTGGCCGCGGTGCGGGAGGGCGGCAACTATCTGGGCGCGGCCTTCCGCGAGCGGTTCGATGCGCTCGGTCCGGACCGCGACCCGGCCTTCCCGGAACTCACGGCGCGCGAGTGCGAGATCGTGCGCGCGCTGGTGCGCGGCGATTCGATCCGCGTGATCGGCGAGCGCCTGGGCATGAGTCGCAAGACGGTCTACACGCACCGCTCCAACCTGCACGGCAAGCTGGGCGTGAACTCCGACGTCGAGCTGGTGCAGCTCGCTCGCCGCCGCGGGATGCTCGCCGCGGGCTGATCAGGCGCCCGGCATCACGGCAGGGGCGACGAAGCGGATGCGGTGACGGATGCCGCCGGCGTCGGCCTCGCATTCGTAGCTGCCGCCCAGCGCCAGCACGCGGTCGCGCGCGCCGGGCAGCCACGGCGGATCGGCCGCGGCCGACGCCTCCGCACCGCGGTCGTAGCCCAGGCGCAACGACACGTCCACCACCGTCGCGTGCGCGATGGCACTCAGCGCCAGTTCGAAGCGCGTGCCGCGCGCGCGCCGCACGCAATCGATCGCGGCTTCCTGGCAGATGCGGTAGAGCGCGTTGCCGGTGTCGGCATCGAGCGCGCCGAGCGGGCCGCGCACGCTGTGCTCGTAGCGCACGCTCGCGTCCGCGAGCAGGTCGTGCAGCGGGCCTTCGAGCAGCGCACGCTCCAGGCCGTGGCGATCGAGCGCCACCGGGCGCAGGTTGGCGAGCACGTTGCGCATGGCCGCGTGCACGCTCTGCGCCAACGCGCGCAGCGAATCCACGGCGGCCATCTGCGCCGGCTCGAGCGGCGTGCGCGCCAGCAGGCCCAGGCGCGTGCCGAGCGCGGCCAGGCTTTGTTCCATTTCGCCGGAAAGATCCTGCGCGATGCGGCGCCGTTCGTCTTCCTGCGCGCGCACCAGGCGCTGGCTCAAGGCGCGCAGTTCGACGGCCTGCGCCGCGAGCGCCTCGCCCTTCTCCGCCATCGCGTCGCGCGCCTGCCGCAGCGCGGTGACGGCCGCGCCCAGCATCAGCGTGACGGCGCCCACGATGGCCAGGAACAATTGCATCAGTTCGCGCGACGCCGGCGCGGCCGAACCCAGGCCCAGCACGTAGACCGCGATGCTGGTGAAAGCCAAGGCCCAGCCACCGCCCGGCCAGCCGTGGCGGAACACCATCAGCACCATCGGCACCAGCGCCAGCAGCCCGAGGTAGCTGGCCGCGCGCGTGCGCATGCCGGGCACCGCCAGCACCAGCAGCAGCAAGGGCACGAACAGCAGCAGCAATTCGCCGAACAACCGCCGCAGCCGCGCGCTGCCCGGCGTGGAAATCTGCAGGAAGACGGGCACCAGCATCAGCATGGCGATGAAATCGCCGATGACGTAGTCGAGCACGCGCACCGCCGGCTCCGCCGGCAGCGCGCCTTCTTCCGCCACGCCCATCGCGGTGAGCAGCATCGCGGTGATCATCACCGCCGCCAGCATCGCCACCAGCAGGCGCGCCATGCGCCACGGCGAATCGGGCGCGCGTTCGCCGGCCGGCGGGCGCGCCAGCGCAACCACCATGGCGTGCGCCAGCCACGGCATCACCACGCCCAGCACGAAGCCCAGCGTGGTGGCGTATCCGTCGCCGCCCAGCACGATGATCAGCAGCGCGACGTATTCGGACAGCGCCAGCCACGGCCACCACCGTTTCGGCGTGCACCACAACGTGGCGAAGCGCAGGCCCGCAGGCAGGAACCAGTAGACCGTGGAGACGTGGTAGCCCAGGATCCAGGCCGCACCGTAGGCCGTCACGAGCATCGCTTCGCGCAGCGCCGCCGGCATGGGGCCCGCGGGGCGCCCGATCGATCCGCTCAAAGTGTCCCCATCCCCCGATCCCCTGCCGGCATCATGGCATGGGGAGCGGATTCACTTCGAGCGTTGGCGCAGCCATTCGTGGATCGCCGGCGGCACTTCGCGCTGCGCGCGGCCGGAGACGTAGATGCCGATGTGGCCGCCCTTGAAGCTCAGCTCGGTGTAGTCGCGCGTGCCGGCCACGTTCTTCAGCGCGCGCGAGGCATCCGGCGGCACCAGATGATCCTGCTCGGCGTAGATGTTGAGCACGGGCATCGTGACGTTGGCGAGGTCGACCTCGCGCCCGCCGATCTCGATGCCGCCCTCGATGAAGCCGTTGCCCTGGTAGAACTGCTTGATGAACTGGCGGAAGGCTTCGCCGGCCTGGTCGGGCGAATCGAAGATCCACTTCTCCATGCGCAGGAAATCCTCCAGCGCGGCCTTGTCGTCGAGCAGGTCGGTGAGGCCGACGTATTTCTGCACGTTGAGCCGGAACGGCTTGAGCGTGAGATAGCAGTAGTTCATCAGATCGGCCGGCACGTTGCCGAGCGCATCGACGAACAGGTCCACGTCGAGCTGGCGCGTCCAGTTCGAGAGCATGTTGTCCGGCGTGTGGAAATCCACCGGCGTGACCATGGTGATGAGGTTGCGCACCTTGCGCGGATGCAGCGCGGCGTAGCACAGCGAGAACGCGCCGCCCTGGCAGATGCCGAGCACGTCGATCTTTTCGGCGCCGTGGCGCTGGCGCAGGAAGTCGACGCAGCCGCCGATGAAGCGCTCGATGTAGTCCTCGAGCATGAGGTAGCGGTCGGAGCCGTCGGGATAGCCCCAGTCGATGAGGTAGATGTCCTCGCCCAGCGCCAGCAGGTTGCGCACCAGCGATTTGTCGCTCTGCAGGTCGACCATGTACGGGCGGTTGACCAGCGCGTAGACGATGAGCAGCGGCACCTTGGAGGTCGGTGCCTTCTCGCCCTTGAAGCGATAGAGCGTGAGGCGGCCGTCGCTGTAGACCGCTTCCTTGTCGGTGGCGCCGAAATCGACGTCGTCGACTTCGCGCAGCGTCTTGAGCCCGGCGCCGAGCTTCTGCTGCATCTTCAGCGCTTCTTCCACCAGCTTGTCGGGCGTGAGCTTGAGCGGCGAGAACATCGGTCAGCGTCCCTTGGCGCGGGGCTTGGTGGCGGCGCGCGGCGCTTCCACGGTGGGCAGCACGGTCTTGCGCGCGGAGGCTTTCGCCGGCGCCGCAGCGCGGCTCGCCGCGGGTTTTCGCGCGGGGGTCTTGGCGGCGGCGGGCCGGCGCGCCGAAGCAGATCCTGCGTTCACGGCAGCGGGGCGACGGGCCGGCGCCGGCTCTTCGTTCGCGGCGTCCTGCAGATCGACGACCGCGGGCGCGCGATCGAACGCGGCGAGTTGCTGGCGCAGCGCGCGCACTTCGCGCTCGAGCGCGGCGAGCTTGCGGTGCGAGCCGTTCAACTCGCTGCGCGTGGGCAGGCCGAGCAGGTTCGCCACTTGTTCGATCTGGCCCTGCACGGCGGCGCGCAGGCGCATCTGCGCGTTCACCATTTCGCCGTAGACGCGGCGGAATTCGGCGCTGAGCGCGACTTCGGCCCAGGCTTCCTCGGCGGCGTCGATCCACAGATCGAAGAGCGCGCGCGCCGATTCGATCTGGCGGCCCGGCTCGGAACGCTCGGCGAGTTTCTTCTCGAAGCGCTCGAAGGCGCCCTTGGCGGCCCGTGCGAGCTGGGCGTGGTAATCGGCGGTGCGCTGCTGGTAGTCGATCTGCGCCTGCACCAGTTTCTGCGCACGCTCCTGGTGTTCGCGCCCGAGCCCGAAGGCCGGCGCGTTGAGCCAGGCGTCGGTCTCGCCGCGCAGCGTGCCGAGGAAGGGCTGCACCTGCGAGAGCCAAGCGTCCATGCCGTGCGCCTGGCCGCCGCTCATGCGGGCGAACATGTCCGCCATCGGATTGCCGCCGGCGCCGCCGAGTGCGTTGCGCCAGGCGTCGGCGATGTCGGCCGGCGCCGCTTCGCGGCCGGCGAAGGCGGCGGCGACATTCTGCATCTGCCCGAACCACTGCCCGGCCTGCGCGTTCATGCGCTCGACCGTGGCATCGATGCCGTCGCGGCCCTGGCCGGCGAGCTGCGACCACCATTGCAGGCCTTCCTTCCAGCCCGGCACGGCGGGCGCGGGCTCGGGCTTGCGGGCGAGATCCGCCCAGGCGTTCCAGTATTGCCGGGCGAGGGCGTCGAAATCGCCGGCCGGATTCGATGGACTCATGCGCGAAGGCCTCTCCGATGGGCCGTTCGATCATAGCATCGCGATATTCTTGTCCCATGACCGAGCGCGACGCCCTGCCCCGCCACACCACGCCCACGTGGGAGATGGAACTGCTGATTTCCGGCGCGACGGTGTTCGCGCTGCTGCAACTGCCGGGCGCGCTCGACGAATGGTTCTACGCGTGGTTCCCGCGCTTCGCGCGGCCGCTGGCCGAGATGGTCATGCTGCCCTATCTCTACGTGAAGACGACGGTCTACGCGCTGATCTTCACCTTCGTCGCGCATCTGGCGCTGCGCGGCTACTGGGTGGGCCTCGTCGGCCTGCGTTCGGTGCACGGCGACGGCGTGCTCTGGGACCGGCTGCGCAGCGGACCCACCTACCGGCACGTGCTGCAGTCGCGCACGCCGCCGGTGGCCACGCTGGTGGAGCGCGCCGACAATCGCGCGAGTCTGGTGTTCGGCTATGGCGTCGCATTCGCGCTGCTGACCATCACGCCGCTGTTGCTGGTGGCGATCGCGGCGTTGGCGACGTGGGTTTTCCAGATCGTCACGCGCGGCTATTTCGCCTGGCAGCAGATCTGGCTGGTGGTGCTGGCGCTGACGATGGTTCCGCTCTTCCTGGCCCTGGGCATCGACCGCCTGATCGGCCGTCGCCTGGCACCGGACGGCCTGGCCGCGCGCATGCTGGCGCGCGTGTTCCGCGTCTACCTCGCGCTGGGCATGTCCTCCGCCTCGAGCTATCCGATGCTGGTGTTCATCAGCCGCGCCGGGCAGAAACGCGGCGGCCTGCTGCTGGGCGTGGCGGTGACGGCGCTCTTCGGCCTGACGATCGTGCAATTGATGATGCGCGAAGGCGAACTCGATGTCGGCAGCTACGGCGCCCTCGCGCTGGGCGAGCCCGGCGCGCCGCGTGCGCTGCGCAACGAGCACTACGCCGAATACCGGCGCGGGGCCGACCTGTCTTCCACCGCACCCTTCATCCCCGCCGAGGTGGTGCGCAGCGACTGGCTCAAGCTGTTCGTGCCGTTTCGTCCGGGGCGCGACACGCAGGGGCTGGAAAAGGAATGCGCGCCGGCCGGGGATTCGGTCGACACGGAAGGATTGCATCCCGAGGAACGCCTACGCCTCGCGGCCGACGCCGCACGCACGCACGTGCTCGATTGCCTCGCGCGCGTCTACGCACCGACGCTCGACGGCCAGCCCGTGGCCGTCAGCTTCGAGGCCGCCGACGATCCGGGCTCCGGATTGCGCGGCGCGGTGGCGATGCTGCCGGTGAAGGCGCTCGCGCCCGGCCGCCACGAACTCACCGTGCGCCGCCTGCGTTCGCCGATGGCCGAGGCCGAAACGCCGGACCCGCAGCCGCACCGCATCGTGTTCTGGCGCTGAGGCGCCGTCCCGTCATTCCCGCGCCTTCAGCGCATCGGCGTGGCGAAAGACACTGCGTTCCCGCCTGCGCGGGAACGACGTCAGGGCATGGCGAGATGGGCGGGCGTCAGCGCTTCGATGCCGGCGGCCGAAGCCGTGCGGCGCTTCGCGGCGATGTCGGCGCTCGCCGGCAGCGGCGTGCCTTCGGCGATATGCGCCCACATCGCATCGAGCGCGCGGTAGGCATACGGCAGCAGCGGCACGTAGCGCAGCGCGAGCGGCGGCAAGGCGAGGAAGGCATCGAAATGCTGCGCGTTGGCGACGCGCCAATAACGCACATCGCCACCGGCCGCATTCACTGCCGCGACGTAGGCGCCGCCGCTGAAGGCTTCCGGCACCAGCCCGTCGTCGGCGCCGTGGATCACGAACACCGGCAGCCCGTCGCGCGGCAGGCTCGCGCGCGTGGCGGCGACGCCCTGGCGCAGCGTCGCGCCCATGGGATCGTCGCCGTCCCACAGACTGCGCAGGCAACGCAGGCCGATCAGGGCGGCATCCGATTGCGGGGCCGCGCCCGCGGCCGGTGTGGGACGCACGGCGTCGAGCAGCATCACGCCTGCGCCGGGCGGGATGCCGGAGGCATCCGACCACCAGGCCGCGCGTTCTTCCGCCGTGGCGGTACGCGGCTGGCCTTTCTCGTCGAGCAGGGCATAGGAATAGCCGCAGGGCATCGCATCCGCCGCACTGCGCGTGTAGGCCGACGCGTAAGCCGCGCCGACGGCGCGCCACAGGTCGAAGGCGACGCTGATCTGGCCGGCTTCGATGGCGGCGTCCGTCCAGCCGGCGGCATGCATCTTTTCCAGTGCCGAGGCGGCCTGCGCGGCGGTGTCGTCGCCCTCGATCAGCCCGGCTTCGCGCAGCGATTTGCAGCGTTGCACCGAGGCCGGCGACAGGCCGCCGGCCGGCCGCACCAGCAGCGCGCCGTCGAAGCGTTTGTCGTTGAGCGCGCAGGGCTCGTAGATCGCGGCTTCGGTCGTGTAGTCGTAGAGCGCGCGCCCGCCGTCGGGCGGCAGCACGTTGGGCGCGATCGCG
>CAMLOR010000107.1 GCA_946481615.1 uncultured Aquimonas sp. | reverse complement strand
GCGTTCCAGGTTTCGCGGCTGAGGATGCGCACGCCGGCCGCGGCGATCGCCGGGCGCAGGGTTTCGTTCCAGTACTGGTACTGCGCCTCGACCAGCCGGCCGGCCTTCTCGTGGATCAGCTTGAGCGCGGTCGCCGGCGCCAGGCCGTCGGGCGGCAGCGTGCCGCCGTAGTCCTGCTGGTGGCGCACCGCAGCCACGCGGATCTCGAAGAACTCGTCGAGATTGGTGCAGCTGATGCACAGGAACTTCAGGCGTTCGAGCAGCGGGATGCGCTCGTCCATGGCCTGCTTCAGCACGCGGAAGTTGAATTCGAGCTGCGAGAGCTCGCGGTTGATGTAGAGCTCCGGATCGCGGAGGTCGCGCATTGTCGCCATGGGCGAATCTTGCCTCATTCGCCGTCCGCGGCGCGAGGCAGTACGTGTGCGGCGTCGAAATGGCAGGCGAAGGTGCTGCCGCGGCCCACTTCGCTTTCGATCGACAGGCGTGCGTGGTGCAGGCTGAGCACGTGCTTGACGATCGAAAGCCCCAGGCCCGTGCCGCCACTTTCGCGCGAACGGCTGGTGGAGACGCGATAGAAGCGCTCGGTGATGCGCGGGATGTGCTGGGCGGGGATGCCGTGGCCGGTGTCGGTCACCGCCAGGCGCGCGCCGGAACCGTCGCGCTCGAAGGCGATGCGGATGCGCCCGCCGGGCGGCGTGTAGCGCACCGCGTTGCTCACCAGGTTGGAGAAGGCGCTCTGCAGCTCCTTGGCGGAGCCCAGCAGATCGAGCGGGGCGGCGTCGGCCATCTCGACCGCGTGGCGGCCGGCGCTGAGCGCGTGCGCGTCGCGCTGCAGGGAAACCAGCAGCGGCCGCATCGCGACGCGCTCCATCTCCAGCTCCTCGCGCGCCTCCAGGCGCGAGAGCGTGAGCAGATCCTCGACGATCTGGCCCATGCGGCGCGACTGGTGGCGCATCTCGGTGAGCATGGTCGCGTAGGCCGGCATCTCTTCCTCGTCCATCAGATCGAGGTAGCCGTGCACCACCGTGAGCGGCGTGCGCAGCTCGTGCGAGACGTTGGCCACGAAGTCGCGCCGCACCTGCTCCAGATGCGCGAGCTTGCTGATGTCGCGCGCCACCAGCAGGCGCTGGCCGCCGCCGTCGTCGATCAGGCGCAGCGACAGGCGCATGGCGTCGTCGGCGGGGGCGGGCAGGTCCATCAGCGGCTCGGCCGCGCCTTGCTCGAGCCAGGCCGCGACGCGCGCCGAAGCGATGGCTTCGGCGAAGGGCACGCCGAGATGGCGCGGCCGCTGCAGGCCGAGCAGGCGCGTGGCGGCTTCGTTGAACCAGCGGATGCGGTGGCCGCTGCGGTCCAGCACCACGGTGGCATCGGGCAGCGCCGCGGCGGCGCGGCGGAAGGCGCGCAGGCGCGAACGCAGCAGGCGCTCGCGCCCCGGCTGGCGCGGCGCGGCGAGGGCGGCCGGAGCCGGCGAAGCCGCCGCCGCAGGCGCGCGACGGCGCGCCATCAGCCAGGCCTGCAGCACGATCACCGCGAGCAGCGCCGCCAGCAGCGCCCAGGCCCAGGCCGGCATCAGATGCTGGTCGAGAAGCGGTAGCCCGAACCGCGCACCGTCTGCACGAGTTCTTCCAGGCCGTGCGGTTCGAGCGTCTTGCGCAGGCGGCGGATATGCACGTCGACCGTGCGCTCTTCCACGTAGACGTTGCCGCCCCACACGTGGTCGAGCAGCTGGGCGCGGGTGTAGACGCGCTCCGGGTGCGTCATGAAGAAGTGCAGGAGGCGATATTCGGTGGGGCCGATGGCGATCGGCGTTTCGCCCGCGAACACGCGGTGGGCGGCGCCGTCGATGCGAAGGCCGCCCAGCGCGACGTTGCCTTCCTCGTCGTCGCCGCGCGCGCGCCGCATCACGGCCTTGATGCGCGCCAGCAGCTCGCGCGCCGAGAACGGCTTGACGACGTAGTCGTCTACCCCGGCCTCCAGGCCGTTGACGCGGTCGTTCTCCTCGCCGCGCGCGGTCAGCATGATGATGGGCACCTCGCGGGTGAGGCCTTCCTTGCGCAGGCGGCGGGCCAGTTCCAGGCCGCTCATGCCGGGCAGCATCCAGTCCAGCAGGATGAGGTCGGGCACCTTCTCCACGATCGCGGCGTTGGCCTCGCGGGCATCGGCCGCGTGCACGGGCTCGTACTCCGCGCGGCGCAGGGCGAAGGCGACCATGTCGCGGATCGCGGGTTCGTCTTCGACGATAAGTATGCGCTTCTGCACGCGTTCGACCGATCTTGGCGGGGACGCATGACAGTAGATAACAGATTTGTGACGGCCGCGTTACGGCCTGCGCCGCGTCTAGCGCAGGCGGAAGCTCAGGCCCGGCTGCAACTGCGGGTCGCCCGTGTCCTCCGGGTGTAGCCCGCGGCGGCGCAGTTCCAGCACCGTCGGCGTGATGGCGGCGATGCGGGCGTCGATGCGGGCGCGCTGGTAGTAGGTGACGTCCTCGCGCTGCTTGAGCGCCTCGAGCTGGTTGAGGGCGTCCTCCGGGCGGCCGGTGAGGAAGGCGGCCTCGGCATAGGCCTCGCCGGCCCGCACCAGGTCGCCGGCCAGTTCGCTGGCGCGCGCGAAGGTCTGCTGGAAAGTGGCGTCGGCGGCACTGCCGGCCAGCAGCGGGCGCAGCACTTCCTGGGCCTTGCGGCCGGCTTCGCCCGAGCCGCGCTCGGTGAGGGCGCGCGCGTAGCTCAGGATGACGGCGCGGTTGCGCGGCTGGTTGCGCAGCAGAGCGGCGTAACGCAGTTCGGCCGAATCGTGCAGGCCGGCGCGATGGTCGTTCTCGGCGCGCGCGAGCTGGATCCAGTACAGCGTCGGATGGCGCGCCGCGAGTGCTTCCAGCGCTTCGTCGGCGGCTTTGGTCTCGCCGGCCTGGCTCTGCGCAATGGCCAGCCCGTACTGGCGCGCGTCGCCGAACCTTGAAGGGTCGGCGTCGCGCATGCGCCGGTATTCGCTGATCGCCGCCGGCCAGCTTTCGGCCGAAAGCATGCGCAGGCGTTCGCGCGCGTAGGAAAAGAGTTCGGTGTCCGGCGTGGTGATGGCGGTGTCGAAGCGCGCAGCGGCCAGCGAAGGCAGCAAGGGATTGAGCGGCGCGCTCGGCGGGGGCGGCGGGGCGCCGGTGAGCGAGGTCTCGCTGCATTCCTCGGTGCTGCCGTCCGCCGATTTCACGCAGACCCGCCCGCCGCGCTTCATCTGTGCGGCGCGGTCCTTGGCCTCGCTGATGCGCGAGGTGCTCATCGGGTGCGTGCGCAGGTATTCGGGCGCCTGCCAGCCGCCCTGGTTGCCGCGCATGGTGCGTTCCATGCGGGCGAACACGTCGGCCACCGCGAGCGGATCGTAGCCGGCGCGCGCCAGGGTCTGGATGCCGATGCGGTCGGCTTCCTGTTCGTTGCTGCGGGTGTAGTTGATCTGCCGCTGCTGCATCATCGACACGCCGCCGACCACCGCCGCCTGCACCGCGTCGGCATCGGCGTCGGCCGCCTGCGCGGCGAGGATGGCGCCCAGCATGCCCAGCATGATCGGCACCGCGTCCTTCTGCGCGCGCTCGGCGCCGCGCAGCACGTGGCGCTGGGTGACGTGCGAGATCTCGTGCGCCAGCACTGCGGCCACTTCGTCTTCCTTTTCGGCCATCAGCACCATGCCGCTGTTCATGCCGATGTAGCCGCCCAGCGTGGCGAAGGCGTTGATGTCGCGCGAGCGCAGCATGAAGAAGGTGTAGGGCTGTTCGGGCCGCTCGCTGCGCGCCGCGAGGCGGTAGCCCAGGTTCTGCAGCCAGGCTTCGATCAGCGGATCTTCCAGCAGCAGTCCGTAGCGGCGCAGTTCGCGCAGCGTCATCTCGCCGTACTGCTTTTCTTCGGCCGGCGAGAGCATTTCGCCGGCCGACGAACCGATGTCCGGTAGCGCGCTCGGCTCCACCTGCGCCAGCGTGGGCAGGGTGAAGGCGAGGGCGGTCAGGAAGGCGAGGGGCCGGGCGGGAAAACGCATGCGGGGTGATCCATGAGCGAGGCCGGCATGATGGCCCGATGCCGCGCCGCAGACGTTAACTGCCTGTAAACTTTCGCCGGGCCGGGTGGATTCCGGGCGCGGCTGCCCCCACGTCTGGTCCATCGAAGGCCAGGGAGCCCCCGCGTGTCGAACGTCGTGATGTACACCACTGCCATCTGCCCCTATTGCGTGGCGGCCAAGAACTTCCTGAAGCAGCGCGGCGCCACCTGGACCGAAATCCGCGTCGACCTCGACTTCGCGCGCCGCCAGGAAATGCTCGAGCGCGCGAAGCGAACGTCGGTGCCGCAGATCTTCATCGGCGAAACGCACGTCGGCGGCTTCGACGACATGGTGGCGCTCGACCGCGCCGGCGGCCTCAAGCCGCTGCTGGAGGCCGCCCCGTGAGCGATCGCGTCAAGGAGTTCACCGCGTTCCGCCAGCGCATGAACGAGCGCATCCTGAGCGAGGACAACCAGGTGGTGCGGCGCTTCTTCGCGCTCGACACGCAAACCTACAAGGACGGCGCGCTCGATGTGAAGACCAAGGAGCTGCTCGGTCTCGTGGCCAGCATGGTGCTGCGCTGCGACGACTGCATCAGCTACCACATCGCGCAGTGCAAGGAAGCCGGCGTCAACCGCGAGGAGTTCTTCGAGACCTTCAGCGTGGCGCTGGTGGTGGGCGGCAGCATCGTCATCCCGCACCTGCGCCGCGGCGTCGATTTCCTCGATCAGCTGGAAGGCGCTAGCGATTCAGCTTGATGGCGACGATGGCCTGGCTGTCGGTGTTCCAGCCGCGCATCTCGTTGAGGCCCACCTGCGAAAAATGCACCTCGCGCCGGGCTTCGCCGGCGCCCATGCCCAGCACGCACACTTGAGGCGGACTGTTGCGGCGCGCTTTCTCCAGCGTGCAGCGCAGTTCGTGCCGGCCGGTCGCGTCGCGCAGCGCGAAGCCTTCCTCGAGATTTTCCACGGTGGCGAAGTCGATGCGCTGCGCCGGCATCGCATCGAGGCTTTCGGCCAGCACCACCCAGGCGCCCAGCCAGGCCTGCGCCGGTTGTTGGGCGAAGCGGAAACGCACCATCGAGACGGGCTCGGCGTGCAGGCCCGTGCCGTCGGGCGCGGCGCGCACGAACCAGGCGTTGACGCGGCTGGGCGAGAGGATTTCCAGCTGCACCTGGCCGACCGTCGCGATGCTCTCGGGGGCGCGGTATTTCTCGAACGGCCCCGCGCCGCCATCGAGCCGGTTCACGTCGACGCGCGCCACGTGGCCGGTGAGATCGCCGGCACCGAACAGCCAGTGCGAACCGCCGTCGGGGTCGTAGCCGGTGACGCCCAGGCTCAGCGTGTCGGCCTGCGCTTCGAGCTGCATGCCCAGGCCCGGGCCGGCCTGATCGAATTCGCCGCCGGTTTCCGGCCACCAATAGCCCGTTTCCGGGCGTGGCGCATCGTTGCTGTTGCCGGCGTAGAGCAGGCGGAAGCCGTGCAGCTCGGGCCGGGCGTCCGGCGCGCGCACCACTTCGAAGCGCACCCGGTAGAAACCGTTGGCGCGCAGCTTGAGCGAGATCGGCGGTAGTTGCCGGGTATCGATGCGGTACGAATGGGCCTCGCCGGGGCAGCTCGCTGCCGGCAGCGTGGCGCGCAGGACGATGTCGAAGCCGGCGATCTGCGCGCTCTGCATCCGTGGCGTGCAGCCGTCGGGCCAGCGGCCTTCGACGGCGATCCGCAGCACCGAACCCGTGTCGGGCACGGGGGGCACGACCTCGATGCCGGCGCCCGGGTCGAAGGCCGTGGCGGCTCCTGCGGCGCTGCAGGCCAACAGGATGAAAATCGGGCGAATACGAGCAATCCATCGCATCGGGCAACTGTACCCCAGCCCGGCGGATGCCCGATAATGGCCAGTTCCACTGAACACACGAGATCCGCCCGATGAGCCAGACCATCGCAGTGATCCGGGGCGACGGCATCGGCCCGGAAATCATGGACGCCACGCTGCACGTGCTCGATGCCATGCAGTTGGGCCTGTCCTACGAATTCGTCGACGCCGGCCTGTCGGCGCACGAGAAGACCGGCGAACTGCTGCCGGCCGCCACGATGGACGCCATCCGCCGCCTGCGCATCGCGCTGAAGAGCCCGCTCACGACGCCCGTGGGCGAGGGCTTCTCCTCGATCAACGTCGAACTGCGCAAGCGCTTCGATCTCTACGCCAACGTACGTCCCGCGCAGAGCTTCCCGAACACCAAGTCGCGCTTCCCGATGGGCGTGGACCTCATCACCGTGCGCGAGAACACCGAAGGCGCCTACGGCTCGGAAGGCCAGACGCTTTCGCCCGACGGCGAGCAGGCGCAGTCGCTGATCCGCACCACGCGGCGCGGCTGCGAGCGCATCGTGCGCTACGCCTTCGACCTGGCCCGCAAGACCGGCCGCAAGAAGGTCACGCTGGTGCACAAGGCCAACATCATGAAGACCACCTCGGGCCTGTTCCTGCGCGTGGGCCGCGAAGTGGCGCAGCAGTATCCCGACATCGAGTGCAACGAGATGATCGTGGACAACACCTGCATGCAGCTGGTGATGCGCCCCGAGCAGTTCGACGTCATCGTCACCACCAACCTGTTCGGCGACATCATCTCCGACCTCTGCGCCGGCCTGGTCGGCGGCCTGGGCCTGGCGCCGGGCGCCAACATCGGCACCGAGGCGGCGATCTTCGAAGCCGTGCATGGTTCGGCGCCGGACATCGCGGGCAAGGGCATCGCCAACCCCTGCGCGTTGCTGCTGGCCGCCGGCCAGATGCTCGACCATCTCGCCATGCCGGAGCAGGCGAAGCGCTTGCGCGATGCGATCGTCGCCACGCTCGAAGCGAAGGATCGCGTGACGCCGGATCTGGGCGGCACGGGCACGACGAAGACCTTCGCTGAAGCGATCGCGAGCCGCCTGGTCTGACGTCGTCCCCGCGCAGGCGGCCCAGGTGCGAGGCACGTCGCACGCACCGCACCTGGATTCCCGCCTACGCGGGAATGACGAAGCGCCAGAAGTGGTCGAGCACCGCGGGTTTTCCCAACCCCGGCCGATAGGCTCCGCGCAGCGCGCCATGCACGTAGTCGCAAGCGCGCTCGCAAGCGACGGGCACGTCGTATCCGAGCACCAGGTTCGCCGCGATCGCCGAGGACAGCGTGCAGCCCGTGCCATGCCCTTCGAGCGGGAGCCGCGGATGCACGAACTCGCGAAACTCGCGCCCGTCGTAGAACACGTCGACGAGGTCGCCGCCGGGCAAATGCCCGCCCTTGAGCAACACATTGCCCGGCCCGAGCGCACGCAGTGCGGCGGCGGCATCGCGCATGTCTTCACGGCGTTCGACCGGCCGGCCCAGCAGCGCGGCGGCTTCCGGCAGATTCGGCGTCAGCACGTCGGCGCGCGGCAGCAGGAAGCGGCGCAGCGCATCGACGGCCTCGGCTTCGAGCAGCGCCGCGCCGGAACTGGCGATCATCACCGGATCGAGCACGAGGTTGATCGCCGCGTGCTGTTCGAGCCCCAGCGCCACCGTCTCGATCACTTCGCGCGTGGCGAGCATGCCTATCTTGGTAGCGCCGACGCGGAAGTCGCCGAACAACGCGTCGAGCTGGGCGGTGAGGAAGCTCGTCGGCGGGGCGTGGATGGCGGTCACGCCACGCGTGTTCTGCGCCGTGAGCGCAGCCAGCGCCGACAGCCCGTGCACGCCATGGGCGGCGAAGGTCTTGAGATCGGCCTGGACGCCGGCGCCGCCGCCGCTGTCGGAACCCGCCACGGTGAGGGCGCAGAGCGGGCGCGGGTCGGTTTCAATCTGTTGTTTCAATGCAACATCCTGTTCCGATATCCGCTCGCAAAGCCTTGCGCCGCGTCGCAAATCCACCGTTGACCGGGTGTTGCGTTTTCGCCATACTCCGCCGCAACAACCTCAGCCCGATGCCATGATCGCCGCAGGTCCGCAGCTCCCGCTCAAGCACACCACCCTCGCCATCGCGTGCGGCGCCGGGCTGTGTGCGGCGTTCGGGGCGCAGGCCAGCGCCGCCGACACCATGAGCCAGTGGCGCGAGTATGCGCGCCGCGGGTTGACGCCGGAATACAGCTTCGAAGAACCCGCCGGCCCCAACGTGGCGCCGACGCTGCTTTCCAGCCATCGCGAGCTGCGTTCGCTGGGCGAAGTGAAGCTCGGCTTCGCCGCGCCGGACGGGCTCACGCTGAGCGTCGATTTCGCCGATTCGGCCGCGGGCTATTTCGACACCGCGCCGGTGGCCGAAGGCCGCCTGCTGTCGCGCGACCGCAGCGGCATCAGCAGCGAGTTCGTGTCCTCCACCGTCGGTGCGCCGTTCCTGGGCGACGGCCGCCTCAGCCTGACGGGCGTGGTGGCGCGCCAGCGCTACGCCAGCGCCGGTTTCGGCTCGGCGCCGTGGGGCGCGCAGGAAGAACTCACCGGCCTGCGGGACGACCAGTTGCGGCACGAAGTGTCCAGCGGCCACGGCGTGCGCGTGGACTACGAGTTCCCGCTCAACGAGCAGTTCACCTGGAACCTCGCGGCACAGTCGAAGCTCGACATGGATGCCTTCGAGTCCTACCGCGGCGTGTATGCCGACCGCGGCGATTTCGACATCCCGGGCCGCCTGCGCACCAGCCTGCAGTGGAACGCCACGCGTTCTGCGGCGCTCGCCTTCGGCGTGGAGCGCGTGTTCTACAGCGACATCGAGGCCTTCACCAGCGCCGCGCTGCCGACCCGCTTCCTCTCGCTGCTGGGCGACGGCTCCTCGCCGGTGTTCGCGTGGCAGGATCTGACCATCTATTCGCTCGAAGGCCTGCTGACGGACCGCACCGGCGCCGACTGGGTGTTGCGCTGGACCTCGCGCCAGCAGCCTTCGCCCACCTCCGCGCTGCTCGAGCGCGCGCTGCGCGAAGACTTCACCGACACCAACCTGGCGCTGGGCTACCGTCGCGCGCTGGGCGACTTCGGCCACCTGTGGCTGGCGGCGGCCTACGCCCCGTCGCAGTACTTCCTCGGCGCCGTGCCGTACGCGCGCCGCAACCTCGTCGACGGCTCGCAGGTCGAGTTCGAGGCGCTGTGGTCGATCCCGTTTTGATCTGATCAAGTTACAGGGCTTGATTGCAGGGCTCCTTCGGGGGCCCTTTTCTTTTTCTCTCTTGCGAAGAGCCGGAGCGGCGTGGGGTTTCGCAGGTGCTCTTGCCGGGGGGGGGTGGACGGCGAGGGCTGCGGCGCCGCGCGCTTTGCGTGCGGAAGCTGAGCTCGGCCGGGTTCGCGCGCAGCGCGAGGGCGGGAATGTCAGATTCCCCACCTCACGAGCAATCGTGTCCCGCCACACGCCCACGTACCCCGCGAATGGGCGAGGGCCTCTTGTCGGCTCGAATTAACCGCTGGTTGTGTGGTGTGCCTTCATCGGTCGTTTCACTCGCGGATTTTCGACCGAGGGACATCAAGTTGAGCAAACTCGAACGTTACCAGCGCGGTGTTGCGGCGAGTCGCCTTGTCAAGTGTGTTGTAGGGCTCATTGCGGGCGCAAACCTTGTCTACCTGGGGGCAAGCGGGAAAGTCATTCCAGCTGGCGGCCTGGATCAAAGTGCCAAGTGGGGCAGGGCAATGGGCGACACGGGCGTCCGGGTGGTGGCTTGTTGCGTCGGACTGGTCTTTATCGTGTTGTGTGGCAAGTGGGCGCTTTCTGCACTCCGCCAGATGCGCTCATCGTGATCCCGGCGTGCCGAAAACGGGGCCACCCACTCGTTGCGGAGCAGCGCAATACGCCCGTGTCATTCGCGCGTGTTACAACACCTCGCTCGCGTAATCTGCCAATCGCGATCGCTCGCCACGCCGCAGTGTGATGTGCGCAGAGTGCGGCCACGCCTTGAAGCGGTCGACCGCATAGGTCAGGCCGGACGTCGTCTCGGTGAGGTAGGGCGTGTCGATCTGTTCGACGTTGCCCAGGCACACCATCTTGGTGCCGGGGCCGGCGCGCGTGAGCAGGGTCTTCATCTGCTTGGGCGTGAGGTTCTGCGCTTCGTCGATGATGACGTAGCGGCTCAGGAAGGTGCGGCCGCGCATGAAGTTCATCGAACGGATCTTGATGCGCGAGGCGA
>CAMLOR010000106.1 GCA_946481615.1 uncultured Aquimonas sp. | reverse complement strand
CAGCGCGCGGGCGGCGCAACCCATCCCCGAACCCCCGAGCGCCCCCGCGTCCCGCGACTACCCGACACGCGCGCTCGCCCCGCGAATGGTCGAAGAAAACGCGCCGGTCGCGACGATTATGTCTGCAGCGCGCGCAGGGTCTGCGCCGGCGGCGCGGCCGCGACGCGACGCGTGGCGAACAGCCCCGTCAAGGTCACCGCCACCACGCCGATGCCGCCGCCGAGCAGCGCCAGCCGCCAGTCCGGCGCCCATTCCTGTTCGAACACTTCCACCGCGATGTAGCCCGAAAGCGCGCCCGCGGCGATCGCCGCGGTGAGCCCCGCGATCAGGCCGAGGGCCGCGAACTCCGCCGCATGCGCCCAGCGTAGCTGGCCGCGGCTGGCGCCCAGCACGCGCATCACGCCGCCTTCGAGCAGGCGCTCGTCCTGCGTGCTGCTCACCGCGGCCGCCAGCACCAGCAGGCCCGCCACCAGCGTGAAGTAGAAGACGTATTCGACGGCGTCGGCGACCTGGTTGGCCGTGTTGCGCACCTGGTCGATCACGGCATCGACGTCGACCACCGAAACGTTCGGGAAGGCGCGCACGAGGTTGTCCGTGGTCGCCACGTCGCCGCGCGGCACCTTCACGGCCGTGATCCAGCTCGCCGAATAACCTTCGAGCGCGCCCGGCGAAGCGATCACGAAGAAGTTGGGCTGGAAGCTCTGCCAGTCGACCTTGCGCAGATTGCTGACCACCGCTTCGAACCGTGAGCCGGCGATGTCGAAAGCGATCCGATCGCCTAGCTTCCATTGCAAGGCTTCGGCGAGGCCCTCTTCGACCGACAGCTCCGGCGCGGCGGGACCTTCCTTCGGCCACATGTGGCCGGCGGTGACGACGTTGTCGCCCGTGCGCAGTTCGCGCGCGAACGAGAGATTGAATTCGCGCTCTGCCAGCCGTTTCGCACGCTCGCCGCGCGCCGCGTAGTCCTCGCCGGTGACGGCCTGGCCGTTCACTTCGACCAGGCGCGCGCGGATCATCGGATAGAGCACCGGCGGCGCTTCCGCCGTCCGCGACAGCACTTCGCGCGCGCCGTCCACCTGGTCCGGCTGCACGTTGATGACGAAGCGGTTGGGCGCATCGTCCGGCAGCGATTGCTGCCAGCGCACGAGCAGATCGGTGCGCACCAGCGTGAGCAGCAGGATGGCCATGAGGCCGAGTCCCAGCGCCGACACCTGCACCACGCTCGCCAGCGGCCGCCGGCCCACGTTCGCCAGCCCGTAACGCCACGGCCCGCGCAGGCGGGCGCGCAGGGCGCGCAATCCCGCGACCAGAGCCAGCGCCAGCAAGGCCAGCACCACCAGGGTGAGCGCGATGCCCACGAGCATGGTCAGCCCCAGCGTCGCTGAACCGGCCTTCCACCACAGCAGCGCGCCGAGTCCCGCCACACCGGCCAGCGCCGCGAGGATGGCGCTCGGTTCGGCGCCGCCGATGTCGCGGCGTAGCACGCGCAGCGCCGGCACCTTGCGCAAGGCCAGCACCGGCGGCAGCGCGAAGGTGAGCAGCACCAGCAGGCCGACCGCGAAGCCCTGGAGCGCGGGCATCGGGCCCGCGGCGGGAATCGCGATGCCCAGCACCGTCTCCAGCCAGCCGCCCAGCAGCCACTGCACGACCCAGGCGAGCCCCACGCCGCCCGCACTGCCGGCGGCACCGAGCATGAGCAGTTCGCTGGCGTAAATGCCCGCCAGCGTCGACTGGCTGGCGCCGACGCAGCGCAGCACCGCGCAGCCATCGAGATGGCGCGCGCTGTGACGGCGCGCCGCCATCGCCACCGCGACCGCCGACAGCACCACGGCCACCAGCGCGGCGAGGCCGAGGAAGCGATCGGCGCGTTCGAGCGCGGCGCGGATTTCCGGGCGCGCATCGGCGATGGTTTCGAGGCGCTGGCCGCGGCCGAGCGAGGCGCGCGTGGCGTCGATCCACTGCTGCGAGGCCGCCGCATCGCCGGCGACGACGAAGCGATACGTGATGCGGCTGCCTTCCTGCACCAGTCCCGTGGCGGGCAGGTCGTCCAGATGCAGGAAGACGTGCGGCGCGACGTTGAAGTAATCGAGCGCGGCGTCTGGCTCCTGCAATACGAGTTGCGCGAGGCGGAATTCGGCGTTGCCCAGCTTGAGCATGTCGCCGAGTCCGGCGCCCAGCGACTGCGCACCGCCGCGCGACAGCCACACCGTGCCGCGCTCCGGCGCGCCGGCGACTTCGCGCGTGGTCTTGCCGTCGGAGAGCTTGTAGGTGCCGCGCAGCGGAAAGTTGCCGTCGAGCGCGCGCACGTCCGAAAGCTTCAGCGCCTCGCCCGCGCGCAGCATGCTCGGGAAGGTCAGCGTCTGCGCCGTGCGCAGGCCGAGTTCGCGGGCGCGCTGTCGCGGTGCTTCGCCGATGGGTTCGTCGGCGCGCAGCACCGCATCGCCGCCGAGCAGGCGGTTGGCTTCCAGCGCGAGCGCGCGCTCCGCGCGATCGGTGAGGAAACCGACCGCCGTCACTGCCATCACCGCGAGCAACAGCGCGCCCAGCAACACGCGTACTTCACCCGCGCGCAGATCGCGGCGCAGGAAGCGCCAGCCCAGGCGCCAGGCCGTGCTCATGCCTTCGCCCCCGTCATTCCCGCGCAGGCGGGCATCCGCGTGCCATGCGTCCCGAAGTGCCTCGCACCAGGGTTCCCGCCTGCGCGGGAACGACGGGCTTGCGCACTCACGACTGCACCAGCCGGCCGTGATCCAGCCGCAGCGTGCGCGAGCAACGCGCCGCCAGGTGCTCGTCGTGCGTCACCAGCACCAGCGTGGTGCCCGACTGCGAATTCATTTCGAACAACAGATCGATCACCGCATCGCCGGTGGCCGCATCGAGATTGCCGGTGGGCTCGTCCGCGAACAGCACCTCCGGCCGCGTCACGAAGGCGCGCGCCAGCGCCACACGCTGCTGCTCGCCGCCCGAGAGCTGGCGCGGATAGTGGCCCAGTCGCTCGCCCAGCCCGACGCGCTCGAGCACCGCGCGCGCCTGCGCCTCCGCCCGGCGCTCGCCGCGCAACTCGAGCGGCAGCATCGCGTTCTCCAGCGCGGTGAGCGCCGGCAGCAGCTGGAAACTCTGGAACACGAAGCCAACACGCTCGCCGCGCAGTTTCGCGCGGCCGTCTTCGTCCAGCGTCGACAACGGCACGCCCGCCAGGCGCACCTCGCCGGACGAGGGCCGGTCGAGCCCCGCGAGCAGCGACAGCAGCGTCGACTTGCCCGAGCCCGAGGCGCCCACGATGGCGACCGCTTCGCCCGCGTTCACCGCGAAACTCACGCCATCGAGTATGGTCAGCTCCCCGGCCGGCAGGGCGACGCGCTTGCCCAGTCCCGCGACGGCGATCGCTTCGCGCGTGGTGGCGCCCGGTTCGGCGAAACTATCCATCGGTCTTCCGTTTTCGATCAAAGGAACCTCGACAATGTGGTTGGCTTCGGCGTGGCGCAAGGGTACGTGGGTGTTCGTCATGGCGCTGTGCGCGCTCGCTTCGGCGCACGCGGCGGAGGACCCGGCCGCCAAGCGTATCCTCGTGATGGGCGATTCGCTCTCCGCCGCCTACGGCCTCGCGGTACGCGAAGGCTGGGTGTCCCTGCTCGGCGAGAAGCTCGCGAAGGAGCGTCCGGACTGGCGCGTCGTCAACGCCAGCGTCAGCGGCGAAACCACCGCGGGCGGCGCCTCGCGCATCGATGCGGCCCTGAAGGAACACGCGCCCTCGCTGGTGGTGATCGAACTGGGCGCCAACGACGCCCTGCGCGGCCTGCCGATCGAACTGGCCAGCGCCAACCTCGAACGCATGATCGCCGCGTCGAAATCGTCGGGCGCGCAGGTGCTGCTCGTCGGCATCCGCATCCCGCCCAACTACGGGCCCGACTATGCGCTGGCACTCGAGAAGATGTACGTCGAACTCGCCGCGAAGCACGGCACTGCGCTGCTGCCGTTCCTGCTGGAACCCATCGCGGCCGATCGCGCCAACTTCCAGGCCGACAACCTCCACCCCGTCGCTACGGCACAGCCGAAGCTGATGGAGCATGTGTGGAAGGAACTTGAGGCCCTGCTCGAACATCGAAGAGCCGACCGCCGTTCGGCGGCCGGCTTCGGACACGATCCAGTCAACTATTTCACTGGGTAGTAACCCGATATCTCGGCTTGCGACCAATTGTGCATTGCATTCGGCCAGTCAAACATGCAGAACGTGGTGCCGGCGGCGAAGGCCTTGCCGCCAACGAAGTTCTGAGAGAGAAAATCGCTCTCTCCGGCTGCGGCCCCTGTGCCGCGACCCTGCACGAGAACTATAGGCAGATTCGCGCCCTTCGACGCCACAATGGCCGGGAATCCGTTGACTTGAGAGTTGGGATTGGCGACCACAACTTGCATTTGAACATCCATTATCACGGCGGTACGAGCAAGAGTGAAACACAGGCTCCCGTTCTGCACCGTCGAGACTACCGCGCCAGCCTCACGCAGTACTTTGGTATATTGATTCGGGCCGTCGTTCCTAAAACTCATATCAACCATGTTCTCGAACGGAATGACCCCCAGATGCGATGAGGCGGCATGCGCCACAGGCATGATCGAGACGAGGAGCAGGCCGCCCAGGAGTTTTCTTGTGCTCATCGAATCCCTACAAAACGTTTGGCCACCTATTGTGGCTTGAATCGAAACGTTAGGCTTTGTAAGGTCGAACGAAAAGTTCTTACGTCAAACGTCAAACGCTCGAGAAAAGCGCTTCGGCGGCGTTCTCTGTCACCGGCGCATTGAAGGCACGCTCAGCTACATTCTTCGTTCACGGCGACGCCACCGGCTCCTCCGTCGCATCCGGCCCCGAATAGCGCTCGAACCATCCCAGCGTATTGAGCACTTGCGCCAGCATGTGGCTCGGCCGTGCGTTGATGCCGTGCGAGGCGCCGGGGATGCGCACCATGGCGGTGTCGATCTGACGGAGTTTCAATGCCTGGTAGTACTGCTCGGTTTCCGAGATCGGCGTGCGGTGGTCGCTTTCGCCGGTGATGAGCATCGTCGGGGTCTTCACGTTGCCGACGTAGGCCAGGGGCGAGCGCTTCCAGTAGTTCTCCTGCGCGCCTTCTTCCCACGGCGCCTTGGCGAACCAGTACTGCGTGAAGAACGGATAGAAATCGGCGGTGAGCACGAAGCTCGTCCAGTTGATGACGGGCTTGGCGACGACGGCGGCGCGGAAGCGATCGGTGTGGCCGACGATCCAGGCCGTGAGCACGCCGCCGCCGGAGCCGCCGGTGACGTAGAGGCGCTGCGGGTCGACATAGCCTTTCGCGATGGCGGCGTCGACGGCGCTCATCAGATCGTCGTAGTCGCGACCCGGGTAATCGTGCTCGATGCGATCGGCGAAGGCCTGCCCGTAGCTGGTGCTGCCGCGCGGGTTCACGTAAAGCACCACGTAACCGGCGGCGGCGTAGAGCTGCGTCTCCGGGGCGAAGCGCGGGCCATAGTTCTGGTACGGGCCGCCGTGGATCTCGAGCAGCAGCGGATATTTGCGGCCTTCGGCGAACTGCGGCGGCTTCACGATCCAGCCCTGCACATCGAGGCCGTCGGCGCTCGACTTCACCCACAGTTCCTCGACCGCGCCCAGACGCTTGTGCGCGAGCACGTCGCGGTTCAGATCGGTGAGCACGCGCGCCTTGCCGCCGCGCGAGACGACGGCGACATCGGAGGGACGATCGACCGTGCCGCGCGTGTAGGCCACGTGCGTGCCCGCCACGCTGAAGTTGCCGCCGCCGTAGGGTCGCCCCATCGCGGTCCCGCCGAAATCCGTCGCCACGTCCTCGATCCTGCCACCGCCCGCCGACACGAAGCCGATGCGGCCTTCGCCGTGGCGTTCGTAGCCGAAATAGATGCCGCGGCCGTCGCCGCTCCATTGCGGCGCCGTCACTTCGGCGTCGAAATCGCCGGTGATCGCATGCGATTGACCCGAAGCCAGGTCGAGCACGTAGAGCTGCGTCTGCTGGTAACCGAGCTTCTTGTCGTCCCAGCCCACGTAGGCCAGCCGTTTGCCGTCGGGCGAAAGCGCGGGCGCGCCATCCTGGCCGTCGCGCGCGGTGAGCGCCTCGACCTTGCCGCTGTCGACATCGACGCGATAAATCTCGCTGTCGACCGGATCGAGCTGCCAGTCCTTCGCATGGTTGGACACCACGAACAGCGAACGCCCATCGCGGCTCCAGACCGGCGCGCCGTTGTGCTGGAACTCGCCGCGCGTCAGCTGGCGCGGCGCTCCGCCTTCGGCCGGCAGCACGAAGACATGATCGAAACCGGGCTCGATGTAACCCGCGCCGTCGAAGCGATAGCCGAGGGTTTCGATCACCTTCACTTCGGGAGCCCACTCCGCGCCTTTCGGCTTCGGCGGCAGCTTCGCCAGCGGCCGGGTGTCGGCCGGCACGCGCATGGTGAAGGCGAGCGTGCGGCCGTCGGGCGACCAGGCCAGTCCCTCGGGTCCCTCCGTGAGCTGCGTCAGGACCGCCGTCTGTCCGGTGTCCATCCACCGCACCCAGATCTGCGCCGAGCCATCGCGCGCCGAGACCCAGGCGATGCGATCGCCGTTCGGCGACCACACCGCCGCGCCATCGCTGCCCTGCCCGCTGGTCAGCGGGCGATGGCGGTTGCCTTCGACGTCCAGCAGCCACAGATGGCTGCGGCGCCGGTCCTTCATCACGTCGTAGTGATTGCGCTGGTAGACGACGCGCGAGCCGTCGGGCGACAGCGCCGGGTTGTCCGCCCACTCCAGATCGAACACATCGCGCGGTTGCAGGATGCGCGGATCGTCGGCGGCCTTCGCCGCGGTCGACAGGGCCAGGGCGAGCAACACGGCGCGGTGCGGCATGGGCGACTCCACGGACGAGGGCCGCGCGAGCTTAACGCACGTGGGACAATGGCCGCATGGCGCGCCCCCTGCTCGAGATCGACGATTCCCGCGAAACCATCGCCTGCGACGCCTGCCAGGCCTGCTGCTGCCAGCTGCAGGTGATCCTGATGCCGCAGGACGATCCGCCGGAGCAGTTCGTCGAGGTCGAGGAACACGGCCTGGCCGTGATGCGCCGCCTCGACGACGGCTGGTGCGCGGCGCTGGACCGCGACACCTACCGCTGCACGATCTATGCGCGCCGCCCCCAGGTCTGTCGCGACGTGGCCACCGGCGGCATCGAGTGCCGCGTCGAGCGCGACGAGTGGCGGCGCATCGCGCTCGCGCTGTGCTGATGGGCTGGTTCGTCTACATCCTCGAATGCGAGGACGGCTCGCTCTACACGGGCATCGCGGTGGACGTGCAGGCGCGCTTCGCGCAGCACGCGGCCGGCAAGGGCGCGAAGTACACGCGCGGCAGGCCGCCGAAGCGCGTGTTGGCAAGCTTCGAGTGCGCGGACCGCTCCGAGGCGCTGAAGCGCGAAGCCGCGATCAAGCGGCTGCCCGTCGCGAAGAAGCGCGCCCTCTGCCCCGCCTGACGTCGTCCCCGCGAAGGCGGGGACCCAGGTGCGAGGACTGACGGAACACGGCGAGCCGACGCCGCCAGGCATGATGAGCCGCAGCGGGCGAAAATCGCGGTGCACCGCACCTGGATTCCCGCCTGCGCGGGAATGACGAGGGCTAGGATAGGCGTCCCATTCCCGCGGAGAACCGCCATGCCGACCCGCCGCGATGTGCTTCAGTTGACCGCTCTCGCCGCCGCCTCGCTCGCGCTGCCGCTGCGTGCCGCCGAGTCCGCGATCGCCACGCGCCGCATTCCTTCAACCGGCGAAACCATTCCGGCGATCGGCATGGGCACCTCCGGCAGCTTCGAGGTGGGCACCGACGCCACCGTGCGCGCGCCGCTGGCCGAAGTGCTGCGCCGCTTCGTCGCGGGCGGCGGCAGGCTCATCGATACGGCGCCCACCTACAGTTCCGCCGAGGACGTGCTCGGCGATCTGCTGGCGGAAACCGGCCTGCGCCCGCAGGTCTTCCTCGCCACCAAACTCTCCGGCGTCACCGGCGCCGACGCCGGCCGCGCGCAGTTCGCGCAGTCGCTGAAGCGTCTTCGCACCGACAAGGTGGACCTGCTGCAGGTGCACAACCTGCGCGATACGCAAACCCAGCTCGAGGTCGCACGCGCGCTCAAGGCGGAAGGCAAGGTGAAGTACGTCGGCCTCACGCACTACGTCGAAGGCATGCACGACGCGCTCGCCGACGCGATGCAGGCGATGAAGCCCGATTTCATCCAGATCAACTACTCGGTCACCCAGCGCGGCGCGGAAAAGCGCCTGTTCCCGCTGGCGCAGGACCTGGGCGTGGCGGTGCTGGCCAACCGCAATTTCGACGATGGCGCGCTGTTCTCAAAGGTCGGCGGCAAGCCGGTGCCGGAATGGGCGACGCAGGCCGGCATCACGTCGTGGGCCCAGTTGTTCCTCAAGTTCGCGCTGAGTCATCCCGCAGTCACGGCCGTGATCCCCGCCACCGGCAAGCCCGATCGCCAGACCGACAACCTGCGCGCGGGACACGGCGAACCGCTCGACGAGGAACAGCGCAACCTGCTCATCGCCGCCGTCGGCTGACGCGGCATTGCACATTGCCCTGGGCGGCGGGCCCGGCCTTGCGCCGTGCAGCGCCGCCGCGCGCGGCGATGCGCGTTCCACGGGCCGGGCCCGCTGGCATGGTCGATGCAACCGTCTTCGATGCGGAACCGAAGACGGAGGTGAACCATGCGCAACCTGACCACTCCTTTCCTCGCCACGGCCCTGACCTTCGGCGTGTCGGTGGCGGCGTTCGCCAACGAACCGCAGCCGCCGGTCGATCCGACGATGACGACGGAGGCGCAACCGACCTTCGAGCAACTCGACACCAATCGCGACGGCCAGGTCGCCAAGGCCGAGATCCCGGCCGACCACGAACTGACCACGCTGTTCGCGAGCTTCGACGACGACGGCGACGAGATGCTCTCGCGCACCGAGTTCGACGAATACGCGACCGAGGACGAGGAAGAAGCCGAGTAGGCCTACGCGGCGATTCGCCGGGCCACTTCCTCGCCCAGCGCGAGGGAGGCCGTGAGACCCGGCGAGTCGATGCCGAAGCAATTCACGAGGCCGCGCACCCCGTGCGCGGCCTCGTCGTCGATGCGGAAATCGGCCGCGTGTTCGCCCGGCCCGGAAAGCTTGGGGCGCACACCGACGAAATCCGGCGATAGACGTCCGGGATCGAGCCCCGGCCACCACGATTGCACGCCCGCCACGAAAGCGGCGCGGTGCGAATCGTCGAAGGTGTAGTCGGACTCCTCCAGCCAGCGCACGTCCGGCCCGAAGCGGCTGCGGCCGGCGCTGTCGAAGCCCAGATGCACGCCGAGGCCGGACTGGCCCGGCAACGGATAGATCAGGCGCTGGAAAGGCGCCCTGCCGCGCAGCGAGTAGTAATGGCCGGATGCGTAATGCACCGTCGGGATGTGCACGGCATCCAATCCTTCGATGCGGCGCGCCACCTCCACCGCTTCGAGACCCGCGGCATTGACCAGGCTCGCGCAGCGGACTTCATCCCCGCGCGCGGTAACGACGCGGAAGCCGGCCGACTCCGGCATGACGCGCGCGACTTCGGTTTCGCAGACGACACGCGAATCGCCCTGCTCCGCCTCGCCGATCAGCGCCATCACGAACTCCGGCACATCGACGATGCCCGAATCCGGCGAGTCGAGCGCCGCGTGGCAACGCAGTGCCGGTTCCAGCGCCATGGCCTCCGGCCCGTCGAGCCAGCTCACGCGCACGCCGTTCTCGCCCGAGCGCACCTGCAGCGCAAGCAGCGCCTCGATTTCGCCTTCGCCGGTGGCCACGACGAGTTTCCCGCAGCGCGCGTGCGGCACTCCGCGCCGCGCGCAGAACTCGTACATCAGATCGCGCCCGCGCAGACACAGCCGCGCCTTGAGCGATCCCGGCTCGTAATAAAGACCCGCGTGGATCACCCCGGAATTGCGGCTGGAGACGCCCTCGCCCGCACGCTCCGCCTTCTCGAGCACCCACACGCCGCGGCCACGGCGCACCAGCTCGCGCGCGATGGACAGACCCACCACGCCGGCGCCGATCACCACGGTGTCGATGTCAAGCGGCATCGGAACGAGTCTACCTCGCCCTGCCTCCGTCATTCCCGCGCAGGGTGTCGGGGAAGGTTCCCGCCAGTTCGAGTGGCGAGCAGGTGGTTGCTGTTGTGTCGTCGCAAGTGCTCTTGCCGGGGTGGGGTGACCGGCGAGGGCTACGGCGCCCGCTTCGCGGGAAGCTGAAGGTCGTCGGGGTTTCT
>CAMLOR010000105.1 GCA_946481615.1 uncultured Aquimonas sp. | reverse complement strand
CGGCCTTGTCCTCGTCGAAGTAGTAGTCGCGGTCCGGCAGGCCGAGGCCGGCCTGCGCGACGTAGGCGATGTTCATCGACGAATCCTTGAAGTCCGGCGACGGCCCGAAGCCGAACACGTAGCCCTGCCCCTTGGCGTAGCTCGTGCGCAGGAAATCGGCGATGTCTTCCGGCGACTTCAGCGCGGCGATGGTGTCGAGCTCGCCCTGGATCGGCTTGATGCCGAGCGCGTTGGCCTTGGCCTCGTCCATGGCGGTAGCCCAGAAATCGCCGACGATGCGGTCCGGCGTGCCGACCTTGGCATCGGTGGTCTTCGACGCGGCCTCGGCCAGCGCCGCCGTGGTCTGCAGCGAGCGCTCGCCCAGCACCTCGAAGCTGCCCCAGGTCACGCGGTCGCCCGGGATCGGATTGGCAGCCAGCCACTTCTTGTTGACGAACTCGTTGAGATCGGTACACACGGCGACATCGCCGTCGATTTGCGACTTCTCGAAGCGGATCGGCTCGACGGCAGCGGCCTGGAACGACAGCGCGGCGCCGAGCGCCAGCGCGAGCGGGGTGAGGCGGGTGCGGAACATACGGAACTCCTGGACGGATCGGGACCTGCGCCGGGCGCAAGGAGCCCGGAGTCTAGGGGCTGCCGTCGGGGCCGGGATAGTGACTATGGTTGGGCTGTGCCCGGAGCGGCACCCGCCGCCGCGGGCACGCCGAACAGCTGGAAAGCGGCCCAATAGAACGGATGCTGCGTCGTGGCACGTGTGCGGGGCGATACGCCGCCGACGCCGCGTGCGGGGGAGTTGGCGGTCACCGGCTCCCCTTCGATGCGCGTCAGCATCACGGCGCGCAAGGCAGCCGCGTCGTCCCTCTCGCCGATGCGCCCGGCATGGAAGCGTTCCATGAATTCGGCGGTGCTGCCGTCGTTGACCGGCCACAGCGTGGCCAGCACGCTGCGCGCGCCGGCAAAGCGGAAGGCACGCGGGAACCCCATCACGCCGGCACTGCGGAACGACCTGCCGCGCCCCGAGTCGCAGGACGACAGCACCACGAGGTCGGCCCCGAGTTCCAGGCGGTCGAATACTTCCCACACCTGCAGCAATCCATCGCCGGAGCCCGCCTGGCCGTCGCTCGCGCCGAGCACGATCGCCGAATCCAGCGGGTGCTCCTCGTCGATTACGGTGTGCGTGGCGAAGTGCAGGACGCGCGCCTGCCCGGCAAGCGCGCTCACCGCGGACTCGGTGGCCTGGTCGTCCAGCAGCACGCGGTTGGCGGGGCCGCCCATGCGCGAGATCGCCAGCGCTTCCTCGCGCGCCGCGGGAATGGGCGCGAGGCCCTCCAGGCGCGCCTGCCAGGCCGGGGGTGTGCCGGGCGGCGGACGATGCGGTTGCGGCGCGGCGACCGCGAGCAGCTCCAGCGACGGCGTCGCTTCGCGTGGTTCGTCGGGCGCGACGAAACCCGCCAGCGAGTCGATCAGCACGAGGTTGGCGTCCTGCACCAGCCAGCGGCCGCTGCGGGAATTCCAGAGCGCCGCGAACGGCACCCCGGCGAGCGGGCCGTCCGGCGAAATCGCCAGTTGCCGCGCGCCGGCCACGTCGGGCCAGGCCGGCTGCAGGAGCGCATCGAACAGGGCTGCGGCGAGCCTGCGGATGGCGGGCAGATCGGCCATGTCGGCGCGAGCGATCAAGGTGCGCAGGGCGTCGATGTCGCGCTCCAGCGCGGCGCGCCGCACCGGCAACGCGAAGGGCACGATGCGATCGCGGCTCACCTCGAGCAGCGTGACGCGTTCCTGCTCGACCGCATACATGAGCGCCATCGTGCCGGGCGGCAACGCGGCCTGCAGCCGGCGCGCGTCCGGCGACGGCGGGAAATGCAGGCGGGCCGCGCTCGGCAGCTCCTCGCGCAACCGTTCCACCAGACGCGCGTCCGGCGTGGGTTGAGGCACGAGCAGCGAGCCTTCCGAAGCATCGTTCGCATCCGGCGTCCGCGACGGGGCGAGGAACTGTGTCTGCAATGCCCGCCACCAGCGGTTGCGTTCCGCGCCCGCGCCCGCCACGCCGCGCTTTTCCAGTTCGGCGCGCAGCGCATGCGCGCGCGAGCGTTCCAGCACTTCGAGCGCGCCGGCGAGATCGCCTTCGCGCACGCGGCTGTCCATGCAGCGATAGAACACGTCGGCGTGCTGGTCGCGGAAGAACGCTTCCTGCAGTGATCCGCCGACGTTGGTGCGCGCGCCCTGCAGCACGGACGCGGCTTCGCAGAACAGTCCGCCGGCACGCTCAATCCGGCCCAGCCCCTGCTCGGCTTGGCCGAGCGCGTGCAGCACGTCGGCGATGCAGATGCTGGTCGGCGCGTAGGTGCGGTAGGTCCGCAGGCTGGGCTCGAGGACATCGATGGCCGCCTGGTATTCGTTCAGCTCGAGATGCGCGCGGCCGAGGCCGAGGCGAGCCAGCGCGGCGAGGTCGGTGGAAGGATCGGGGCCGGTCCAGCGCCGCAACGCGCGTGCGAACATCGGGATCGCCTGTTCCGGCTGGTTCGCGGCCAGTTCGATCCAGCCGGCCTGCATGGCGGCGCCGTCGGCCTGCATCGCCAGAGCGGGATCATCGCCGAATACGCGCCAGGCGCGCTCGAGCGCGGTGCGCGCGGGCGCGAGCTGGCCGGCGTTGGCGTGCGTGACCGCCAGCAGCGCCCAGAACGCGCCGGTTTCGTGGGGCTCGGGTTGCAGCGCCTCGACGATCTCGCGCGCCTTCTGCATATGCTCGACGGCGGGAATGAAATAGCTCGTGAGCCGGTCGACCTGGGCCTGATGCACGTTCAGGTGATAGGTGAGCCGCGTGACCTGTCCCAGTCGCGCGTTCGCGCGTTCGGCTGCGTCGAGCTGGGCGCGTGCCACGACGAGATCGGCCTGCAGATTGTAGGCAACGTAGCCGAGCAGCGTGCGCACTTCGACTTCGCCCGGGCCGCCGGGCCGCACCGCGCGGAAGATCGCCAGCGCCGCATTCCAGTCCTCGCGCATCGCGTCGAGCTCGTCGCGATACAGGTGCAGGTTGCCGCGCACCTTGAGCGCCTCGGCAAACCCGGCGCGCCCGGCCTCACCGGCGTGCCACAACACGCCCCACGCGAGATCGAGCGCGGCCTGCGCTTCGTCGAGGCGGCCCAGGCGCACGGCGGCGTTGGCGTCGGCGACCCGGGCCTGGGCCAGTGCGATTCCGTCGGGGTCGACGGCGGAGAAGATCGCGATGGCCCGCGCCAGCGCCCCGCGGGCGGCATGATCGCGCGACGCCAGCAACAGCGCCCGGCCCTGCTGGAACAGGGAAAGCGCGGTGTCGGAACACTCGCCGCAGGCGCGGCGCGCCGCGGCCTCCGCGGCGACGGCGCGCTGCAGCGCGGCCAGGGGTTGGCCCGTGTCGTTGAGAGCGGCGGCGCTCGCGATATCGCAGGCCACGCCGGGGCCTCGCGCGCAGGCATGCTGCGGGCCAGCCGGCGCGTCCGCCGCCGAAGCCGGCGCCAACGCGCAGGCCAGTACGGCCCGGAGCCACGTCGTCCGCCAGCCTTGTTCCATCGCCGCGTTCTACTACGGGGAAGCATCCCCGACAACTCGGCGAGGGTCTCAACCGATGCCGTACTTGCGGAGCTTTTCGACCAGGGTCGTTCGCCGCAGGCCGAGCAGTTCGGCGGCGCGGGCCACCACGCCGTCGCTGCGGGCCAGCGCGGCGCGGATCAGATCGGTCTCGATGCGGGCGATGTGGTCGCGCAGGTCGAGGCCTTCGTCGGGCAGTGCGGCTGGCGGCGGAGCGGCCTCGGCGACGGCCTCCGCCGCGACGTCTTCGGGCGTCGCGAAGCTTTCCGCGAGCCGATCGCCGAGGTAACGCTTCGGCAGGTCGCGCGCATGCACGGTGGCATCCGGATGCAGCACGGCCAGGCGTTCGATCAGGTTGTCGAGTTCGCGCACGTTGCCCGGCCACGGATAGGCCTGCAGCGCGCGCAGCGCATCCAGGCCCACGCGCACGCGCCCTCGCCCGCCGCGTTCGAGACGCGCGCACAACTCGGCGACGAGTTCGGGCAGGTCTTCGCGGCGTTCGCGCAGCGGCGGCAGTTCGATCGGGAAGACGTTGAGGCGGTAGAACAGGTCTTCGCGGAAGCGGCCTTCGGCGATCGAGGCCTCGAGGTTGCGATGCGTGGCGGCGACGATGCGCACGTCGGCTTCCAGCGTCTCGCTGCCGCCGACGCGTTCGAAGCGGCGCTCCTGCAGCACGCGCAGCAGCTTCACCTGCATCGGCAGCGGCATGTCGCCGATCTCGTCGAGGAACAGCGTGCCGTGGTGCGCCAGCTCGAAGCGTCCGCGGCGCTGCGCGGCGGCGCCGGTGAAGGCGCCTTTCTCGTGTCCGAACAGTTCGCTCTCGAGCAGGTCGGGCGGGATCGCGCCGCAGTTGATCGCCACGAACGGCCCATCGCGGCGCGCGGATTGTTCGTGCACCGAGCGCGCCACCACTTCCTTGCCGGTGCCCGATTCGCCCAGCACCAGCACGGTGGTGTCGCGCGGCGCCACGCGTTCGATCAGCAGGCGCACCTGCTGCATCGCGGCCGAAGAACCCGTCGGGCCGATGGCGGCGTCGCCCGGTTCGGCGTCGGCACGCAGGCGCCGGAGGCTGGCGCGGCGCAGCGCTTCGGTGAGCGCGGCCTGCTTCACGGGCGGGTCGAGCGGCCAGACGTTGTCGCCGGTGAGGCCCGCTTCGCGCAGCCACGCCGCCTCCTCGCCGCGCAGCGCGAGCAGCGGCGCGTGCTTGGGCACGCGTGCGAGCCAGGTGGCGAAGCGCACCAGCGAACTGCGGTCGTCGGCCTCGCCCACGATCACCGCCAGCCAGGCGTCGGGCTTCACCTCGGCCAGCGGGATTTCGCCGGCATCGCGCGCCAGCACCGGCGTGCAATCGACGAAGTCGAGCAGCGCGCCGAGTTGTTCGGCGCGCCGGCGGTCGGCGTCCAGCACCAGGACGCGGGATTCAGGCATGGCCCGGGTCCGCCGCCAGGCGTTCGAGGATGGGCAGCAGATCGCGGGCGTATTCGCCCTTGCCGATGAAGGCGTCGGCGCCGGCCGCGTGCGCGTGTTCGCGGTGCTCGGCGTCGTCGAAGTGGCTGGCGATGATGACGTAGGGCGGTTCGTCCTGCGCCTTGATCAGGCGCGTGGCCTGCAGGCCACCCATCTCGGGCATGGCGAGGTCCATCACCACCACGGCCGGCCGCAGCTCCTCGGTGCGCAGCACCGCCTCGCGCCCGTTGAGCGCGCGCCCCACCACGCGCAGCCAGCCATGCGCGCGCAGTTCGCGCTGGGCGGCATTGAGGAAGGCTTCGTGGTCGTCGACCAGCAGCAGCGTCAGTTCGCGCATCGTTGCCCCCCGTTGATGCAGGCAATCTACGTCCGGGCGTTGCACGGCGGCAAGACCGCGCTACGCTACGGGCCATGAGCGGCCCCTCGCCCGAAGACGTCGTCCGCGAACTGGCGCTGCGCAACGCCGAGCTCGAACGCGTGCAGGCGCGCCTGCTGCAGTCGGACAAGCTGGCCTCGATCGGCCAACTGGCGGCCGGCGTGGCGCACGAGATCAACAACCCGATCGGCTACGTGCATTCCAACCTCGGCTCGCTGCGCGGCTACGTGGAATCGCTGGCCACGTTGATCGAGGCCTACGAGAAGGCGCTGGCCTCCGACGATCCGCGCAACGCGCGCGACACCATCGCCGCGCTGCGCGAACGCCTGGACGTGGCCTTCGTGCTGCAGGATCTTCCGCAACTGCTGGCCGAATCGCGCGAAGGCATCGAGCGCGTGCGCAAGATCGTGCAGGATCTGAAGGACTTCTCGCGCGCCGGGCGCGACGAGACCTGGACCGTCGTGGACCTGCACAAGGCGCTCGACACCACGCTCAACATCGTCTGGAACGAGCTCAAGTACAAGGCCGAAGTGATGCGCCGCTACGGCGAGCTGCCGGCGGTGGAATGCCTGCCTTCGGAGATCAACCAGGTCTTCATGAACCTGCTGGTGAACGCAGCGCAGGCCATCCCGCAGCGCGGCATCATCGAAGTGGAGACGCAGGCGCGCGGCGAAGAGGTGGTGGTGCGCATCTGCGACAGCGGACCGGGCATTCCCGACGAGGTGCGCGAGCACATGTTCGAGCCCTTCTTCACCACCAAGCCGGTGGGCGCGGGCACCGGCCTCGGGCTGTCGATCAGCCACGGCATCGTGATGAAGCACCGCGGGCGGATCGAGGCGTTCAATCGCGAAAGCGGTGGAGCGTGCTTCGAGGTGACGCTGCCGGTGCGGCGCGGGGAGTGAGGCGACGGTTCGACAGGCTCACCGCGAACGGTGGTCACGGGAGCGGTGATGGAAAGCGCATCGCGAAAAACCGGTCGGGGTGAGCCTGTCGAATCCCGCGCCTCAGGCCCGGCGCGCCGCGCGGAACGCCTCCTGCACCTGCCGCCGCAGTTCTTCGTCATCCCAGGGCTTGGTGAGGAATCGGTAGATCGCACCGCGGTTGATGGCGTCGGTGACGGTGGCCAGATCCGTATAGCCCGACAGCACCAGCCGCACCGTGTCGGGATACATCTCCTTCACCTTCGACAGGAATTCGGTGCCGCTGCTGCTCGGCATGCGCTGGTCGGAGAGGATCACCTGCACCGGCTCGCGCGCGAGCAGTTCGAAGGCGTCCTCCACGCGCGTCGCCGTGTGGATGCGGTAACCGTCGCGGCGGAACAACCGCACCAGCGCGCGCAGCACGTTCTCCTCGTCGTCGACCAGCAGCAGCGATTCGCCGGTGCTGGCGGCGGCGAAGGATTCCGGCCGCAGGTAACGCAGGCGCAGCATGCGGTTGAAGGCTTCCACCGCGATCGGCGGCGAGAACAGATAACCCTGCACGCGATCGCAATGATGGCGGCGCAGGAAGCCGAGTTCGGCCTCGGTTTCCACGCCCTCGGCCACCACGCGCAGGCCGAGCGCATGGCCCAGATCGAGGATGGCGCGCGCGATGGCGGCGTGGGCGGGATCTCGATCGACGCCACGCACGAAACTGGTGTCGATCTTCAGGCCTTCGACGTTGAGCTCGCGCAGCGCATGCAGGTTGGAAGCGCCGACGCCGAAATCGTCGAGCACCAGCAGCACGCCGGACTTGCGCAGCGCCTGCGACACCTCCCGCATGCGTCCGACGTTGCCCATCGCCGCCGCTTCCGAAAGCTCGACCGCGATGCAATGCGGCGGCAAGCGATGCGCGTCGAGCGCGCCACGCACATCGTCGACCAGGCCGTCGCGCTGCAATTGCGTGGCGGAAAGATTGACCGCGACGACGAACGGCTCGCGGTCGCCGTCGTTCCAGCGGCGCGCATCGGCGCAGGCCTGCTGCAACACCCAGCGGCCGAGATCCAGGATGGCGCCCGAGGTTTCCGCCTCGGGCAGGAAGCGCGCCGGCGACAACAGTCCCTGCTCGGGATGCTGCCAGCGCACCAGCGCCTCGGCGCCGACGATGCGGCCATCCTGCGCACTCAGCTGCGGCTGATAGTGCAGGCGCATTTCGCCGGCGGCGATGGCCTGGCGCAGGCGGTCGGCGTCGGGGGCGACGGGCGCTCCGCCGGGCTGCCAGGTGATGGGTAACACCAGACCGCGTTCACGCAGCGCCTGCGCCAGCGCGGGCACGAGGTGTTCGTCGGCGGTGACGACGGCGTCGAAGGCTTCGCGGTCGAGGCGCGCGAGCGCGGCGTCGAGGGTGGCGGCTCGCAGGACGCGCGGGTCCGGGGTCATGGCTTGGGATGCTACAGGTTCATCCGCCAAGGGTGATGCGTCGTCGCCGGACGCGGAGCAATCCGTCATTCCCGTGCAGGCGGGAATACAGTGGCGTTTGCGAGGCGCTCGAAGTCACGGGGTCCCCGCCTGCGCGGGGACGACGAAAGGGTGAGGAGTGCTCTTGCCGGGGTGGGGTGGGACGGCCTGCGGAGGCGGCTGGCGGCGGACGATCAGGCCGGCGCAGCCGGGGCCGGACAGGAAGTCCGGCCCTTTTCGTCAGGACAGGGATGTCCTGTCGAAAAGCCCGGCCGCCGCCAGCTTCCCGCGAGCGCAGCGAGCGGGCGCCGCAGCCGGCCGTCCCGCCGCACCCCGGCAAGAGCACCGCGACGAGATCGCAACGCTCACCTGCCTCCCCTCACTCGAACCCGCTCTCGAAGCTGCCGTTCGGCAGCGTCACGTCCACCGTGAAGGCGCCGTTCGAACCGCCGACCACGGCCAGTTCGAAGCTGCCGTCCGGCGCCGCGAAGCGATCGCCCGGCTTGAACACGACGGTGCGCGTGTTGGAGTAGTTCGCCGCCGGGTTGGAGGCATCGACCAGCCACGCCGGCTGCGCGCGGCGCGGGTCGACTTCGTAGATCACCACGCCTTCGTCCGGCAGCGCGGCGTCGGAACCACCGCGCACGCGCGCCTCGACCGTGTAGTAGCGGCCGTCGGCGTAGCCCGGCAGCTGGATCTTGAGCAGGCGCACCGCGCCTTCTTCGGCCTGATCGAGGCGGTGCAGCGTCACGCGGTCGCTATCGGCGTCGACGATGCGCTTCTCGCTGGCGTCGAGCCAGCCGGCGCGGTCGAGATGATAGGCCGACGGCGTCTTGGGCAGCGTGCCGTTGGCGGCGCTCATCACGGCGTGGCCGCTCGAATCGCTGAGCAGATCCCAGGGATTGTCGTAGGTGTTGCTGTCGCCGTCGGAATTGTTCGAGTGCGGCATGCCGAAGGCGTGGCCGAGCTCGTGCGCGAACAGCGAGATGTTGAGGTAGGCCGAGGGCGGCACCCAGGTCACGCGCCAGGTCTTGGTCGTGCCGCCGATGGTGGCGCGCGCATTGCCACCCCAGGCGCAGCAGCCCAGCGAATCGTTCACCAGCACGTTGATGCCGGCGAAATCTTCCGCCGCCACGGCTTCGGCCAGGGCCTGGCCGGCGGCGGCGGTGCAGTCGTTGAGCAGCTTCTGCAGGTTCGGGCTGCCGTTGGCGCTGACGTAGGCCGAGTACGGCTGCGCCATCGTCACCCAGCCCATCGAGCGGCTGGACGACAGGTCGATGAAGCCGCCCGAGGTTTCCTGCCAGAACTTGGTGACGGCGCCCTCGGCGGCGAAGGCGGCGTCGATGCGGGCGCGGGTCACCGGCTCGGCGCTGCGGTCGGCGAACTTGCACAGCAGATTCATCCAGGGACGGGCGTCGGCCACCGGCTCGGGGTCGCCGCCGTTCTTGGCGGAGAGCGCGGCCAGGCGCAGCCCGGCGCCGGATTTTTGACGCGAATCCATCGAAGCGACCACATCCTTGCCGCCCAGGTCGAGCAGCGGCAGGCCGTCGGCCAGCGCGGCCTGGGTGTCGACGGCGTAGCGGTAGCCGTTCTTGCCCACGATCTCGGCCGCGAAGTGTTCTTCCTGCGTGCCCGAGAGCGGATCGCCCCACTGCAGCGTGAGCGTGCCTTGCACGTCTTCGGCCTGGGCGGCACCGGCGGCACAGACGAGGAGGGTGGCGAGGAGGCGGCGGGCAGCGAGCATGGAGAACTGCGTCGGTGGGCGCCCCGGGGTTGGGGCACACGCAGTTCTGCAAGCCGGCGGCCACTAAAAAGCCGCGTTTTCCGACGGTTTTTTGACGCTAGGGCGGCGGCGCCCCGGATGGCGGCCGACGCCAGGAAAGCAGCAGCACGAGGCCGAACGCCATGCCTCCCAGATGCGCGAAATGGGCGATGCCGGAGTTCGCGCGCGTGATGCCCATCACGAGATCGACGAGGCCATAGCCCACCACCAGCATCCAGGCCTTCATCGGAATGGGCGGAAACAACAGCATCACCCGGGCCTGCGGGAACATCATCCCGAAGGCCAGCAACAGACCCATCACGCCGCCCGAGGCCCCGACCGTGGGATAGGGCCGCGCCCCGCCCTCCATCGCCAGCGTGGCCACGGCCAGCTGCACCAGTCCCGCACCGACCAGGCAGGTGAAGTAATAGAAACCGAACCGGCGAGCGCCCAGCACCTGCTCGACCGGCGTGCCGAAGCTCGCCAGCGCGATCATGTTGAAGGCCAGGTGCAGCTCGTCGCCGTGCAGGAACCCGTAGGTGACGAGCTGCCAGGGCTCGAACAAGCCCCAGGGCCACAGCGCGAAGGGCGCGACGCGATGGCCGAAGAAATACTGCAGTCCGAAGGCCAGCAGGTTGCCGGCCAGCAGTGCCTTGGTTACGGGAGGCAGGCCCGGGCGCACCTCAGAAGAGGTCGCCACCCGCCGAGAAGGCGCGCTCGATGCGGTCGCCCAGGCCGCCGATCTCGATCACCACGCGGTCGATCTCGGCCGCGGTGAGGC
>CAMLOR010000104.1 GCA_946481615.1 uncultured Aquimonas sp. | reverse complement strand
CGGAGCGCGAGCGCATCTCGCTCGGCATCAAGCAGCTCGAGCAGGATCCGTTCGGCCAGTTCATGGCCGGCAATCCGAAGGGCACCGTGCTGACGGGCGTGGTCAAGGAAGTGGACGCCAAGGGCGCGACCATCGAACTGGCCGACGGCATCGAAGGCTACGTGCGCGCCAACGACATCGCCAAGGAGCGTGTCGACGACGCCACCCAGTACCTGAAGGTCGGCGATCAGATCGAAGCCAAGCACATCGGCATGGACCGCAAGGGCCGCGTGCTGCAGCTGTCGATCCGCGCCAAGGACGAAGCGGAACTGCGCGAAACGCTCGAGGAATATTCGAGCGCGTCGGGCGGCACCACCAAGCTGGGCGCGCTGCTGCGCGAACAGCTCGGCAGCAAGTCCGAGTAAGCTGGAAGACGAGCGGCCCGGGTCAGCCCGGGCCGCTTTCCGAGCGGCAACAAGAAGTCCACAAGCCACGCAATGACCAAGTCGGAACTGATCGAAGCACTCTCGCGCCGCCAGGGCCACCTGAAGGCGGACGACGTCGACCTGGCCGTGAAGACCCTCCTCGAGCAGATGAGCGGGGCGCTGTCCGGCGGCGAGCGCATCGAGATCCGCGGTTTCGGCTCCTTCTCCCTGCATTTCCGCCCGCCGCGCATCGGCCGCAACCCCAAGACGGGCGAATCGGTCGCGCTGCCCGGCAAGCACGTGCCGCATTTCAAGCCCGGCAAGGAACTGCGCGAACGCGTCAACGGCCACACCGGCGAGATCCTGCCCGCCGGCGACGAGGACTGATCCTCTTCGGCTAAGCTGTGCGCGCCGTTCGACACGGAGTGCACGTTCCAATGCGACTGCTGTACCTGGCCCTCGCCATCGCTTTCGCCGCGCTCGGCATCCTGTTCGGCGCGCTCAATCCCGACCCTGTTTCCGTCGATTTCTACTGGCGTTCCCTGAGCGTTTCGCTCGGCGCCGCCTTGCTCGTGGCCGCCTTCGCGGGTGCGTTGCTGGGCGGACTGGCGATGCTCGCGGGCGTGGTGTGGCCGCTGCAGGCGCGCCTGCGCCGCGCGCGCCGCGAACAGGCGAAGGCGCCCGCGGAACCCGTGCCGCCCGCGGCCGCGCCCGAGATGCTGGCGCTGGGCGCCGACCGTCCGTGAGCGAACAGCTGCTGCTGTTCCTGCTGTTGCCCGTGGCGGCGCTGTCGGGCTGGCTGGTGGCGCGCCGCAGCGGCGAACGCCAGCGCGGCGCGCAGGTCAGCAAGCTCTCGCGCACCTATTTCAAGGGCGTCAACTTCCTGCTCAACGAGCAGCCCGACAAGGCCATCGAGGTGTTCCTCGAACTGGCCGAGGTCGACAAGAACACCGTCGAAACGCATTTCGCGCTCGGGAATCTCTTTCGCCGCCGTGGCGAAGTGGATCGAGCGATCCGGGTGCATCAAAACCTGATTGCGCGCCCCACATTGACCGACGAACAACGTACCCAGGCCGTGCTCGAGTTGGGCGAGGATTTCATGCGCGCCGGGTTGCTCGACCGCGCCGAGACGCTGTTCGCCGATCTGGTGAAGGCCAACACCTCGGCGCCGGCGGCATTGCGACACCTGATCTCGATCTACCAGCAGGAACGCGACTGGACCAAGGCCATCGAGCACGCGCGCCGCTACGAAACCGCCACGGGCGAGCCCACGGGCAAGCTCATCGCGCAATTCCAGTGCGAGCTGGCCGAGCAGGCGCGCTCGCACGGCGACATCCCGGCGGCGCGCGCCTTCCTCGCCGCGGCCTACAGCGACGACACGCACTGCATCCGCGCCGGCATCGTCGAAGGCCAGATCGAACTGGCCGCCGGCAACGACCAGGCGGCGATCCGCGCCTTCGAGCGCGTGGCGCGACACGATGTCGAATATCTGCCCGAGTTCCTCAAACCGCTGCTCGGCGCCTACGAGCGGCGCGGCGAACGCGCGCGCGCGCGCGCCTTCCTGGCCGAGATGATCGAACGCTATCCGGGCGTTTCTGCGCTGCTGGCGCAGACGCGCCTGATCGACCAGGACGAGGGCCGTGAAGCCGCCACGGACTTCCTCACGCGGCAGCTGCGGCAGCGGCCGAGCGTGCGCGGGCAGGGCGCCTTGATCGACCTCGGCCTCGCCAATTCGCGGCCCGAAGAAAAGGACCGCCTGCTGGTGCTCAAGCAGCTCACCGAGCAACTGGTCGCGGGAACGCCCTCGTATCGCTGCGGGCGTTGCGGATTCGGCGCGCGCGCGCATCACTGGCAGTGCCCGAGCTGCAAGAACTGGGGCACGGTGAAGCCGATCCACGGGCCGACGGGCGAGTAGTGGCGCTGGCTGCGGACAGCATCGGCGCGATGCTCGTGGGCGCCGCGGCCACGGGCGCGCTCTACACCGCACTGGCGTTGGCCTACGCGCGCCGGGCGCGCCTGATCGACGAGCCGGGCCAGCGCCGCAGCCACGCCACGGCCACGCCGCGCGGCGGCGGCGTGGGAATCTTGCTGGCGATGCTGGCGATGATTCCGTTCCTGCCGGACGCGCTCGGCGATTTCCGTGCGTTCGCGCTGGGGCTGACGCTCGTGGCCGGCGTGGGCTGGATCGACGACCACCGCTCGCTCTCGGCGCGGCTGCGCCTGGTAGTGCATGTGCTCGCGGCTGCGATGTTCGTCGCGACCTTGCCGCGCGACGGCGATGCCACGGCGCGCGCCTGGCTGATCGGTGCGGTGCAGGTATTCCTGCTGGTGGGCGCGATCAATTTCTGGAATTTCATGGACGGCATCAACGGCCTGATCGCAACCCAGAGCATCGCGGTTTCGGCCATCGTGGCGCTGTTGCTCGGGGCGGCCGGCGCGCCGGGGTGGGCGCTGCTCGCCATCGTCGTCGCGGGTGCCTGTCTCGGCTTCCTGCCCTTCAATTTTCCGCGCGCCAAGATCTTTCTGGGCGACGTCGGCAGCGGCGGCCTCGGTTTCGCCTGCGGCGCGCTGCTGTTGCAGGCGCAGGCGCTCGGCGCGATCGATGCCTTGGGTGCGCTGGTCGCGATGAGCGTCATCGGCATCGACGCCACGCTCACGCTGCTCAGCCGCATCGTGCGCGGACGCCGCTGGTATGATCCGCACCGCGAACACCTCTATCAGTGGCTGGTGCGCCGCGGCCGCAGCCACGCCGTCGTGACCTCGCTCTATCTGCTCTGGAATCTCATCGTCGTGCTGCCCGTGCTCGTCCTCATGCGCCAGCATCCCGCGTGGTCCCCCGCGCTGGGCGTGGGCGCGCTCGCGGCCGGCACCCTGATGTGGTTCGCGGGCAAGCGCGCGCTGGCGCGGAGGCCGGCGTGATGCGCGCCAACCGTTGGGTCGCCGCCATCCACCCGCGCCTGGCGGTGGTCGTGCACGACCTCGTCATGGTCTGGCTGGCCTGGTACATCACGAATCTGGTGCGCTTCGCGGTGCGCTCCGAGGCGCATACCGTCGATCTGTTTTCCGAAGAGCTGCCGCTGGTGCTGGTGGCGCAGGGCCTGGTGCTGTACTGGACCGGCCTGTACCGCGGCCTGTGGCGCTTCGCGAGCCTGCCCGACCTGTGGAACATCGCGCGCGCCGGCGCCTTCGGTTCGCTCGCGATCACGCTGGCGCTGTTCGTGCTCAACCGCCTCGAAGGCGTGCCGCGTTCGGTGCTGCTGATGTATCCGCTGACGCTGCTGCTGTTCCTCGGCGGCCCGCGCATGCTGTATCGCTTCTGGAAGGACAGCCGCTACGCCGACACGCGCCGTGAGCCCGCCCGCCGCGTGCTGATCCTCGGCGCCGGCCGCGCCGGCGAGGCGCTGGCGCGCGAACTGCGGCGCGAGAACCGCTACACGCCGGTCGGCTTCCTCGACGACAACCGCTCGCTGCGCGGCGCCAAGGTGCATGGCATTCCCGTGCTGGGCGAGCTGGCGCGCCTGGACGAACTGGCACGCGAAGTGGCCGCCGAGATGCTGCTGATCGCCATGCCCAGCGCCAGCAACCAGCAGATGCAGCGCGTGGTGGAGCTGTGCGAATCGGCGGGCCTGCCGTTCCGCACCGTGCCGCGCCTGCAGGACGTGGTGGAAGGCCGCAGCAGCTTCAACGAACTGAAAGAAGTGGCGATTGAGGATCTGCTCGGCCGCGCCCCGGTCTCGCTCGACTGGACCGCGATCCGCACCGGCCTGTCGGGCAAGCGCGTGCTGGTGAGCGGCGGCGGCGGTTCGATCGGTTCGGAGTTGTGCCGTCAGATCGCCCGTCTCGGCGTCGAATCGCTCACGCTACTGGAATTGTCGGAGTTCAACCTCTATCGCATCGAGCAGGAACTGCGCTCGGAATTCCCCGATCTTCTGCTGCGCGGCGTGCTGGGCGATTGCGGGGATGCGGCCACCGTGGAGCACGCGCTGGCGCTGTCGCGGCCGCACACCGTCTTCCATGCGGCGGCCTTCAAGCACGTGCCGCTGCTCGAGGAACAGACCCGCGAGGCCTTCCGCAACAACGTGCTCGCCACGCAGACGCTGGCGCTGGCCTGCATCCGCTGGAATGTCGAAAGTTTCGCGCTGATCAGTACCGACAAGGCCGTCAACCCGACCAACGTGATGGGCGCCACCAAGCGCGTGGCCGAGATGCTCTGCCAGGCGCTGGCGCGCGATTCGCAGACGCGCTTCGTCACGGTGCGCTTCGGCAACGTGCTCGATTCGGCCGGCAGCGTGGTGCCGCTGTTCCGCGAACAGATCCGCCGCGGCGGCCCGGTCACGGTGACGCATCCGGAAATCACGCGCTACTTCATGACCATCCCGGAAGCCTGCCAGCTCATCCTGCAGGCGGTGGCGCTGGGGCAGGGCAGCGAGATCTTCGCGCTCGACATGGGCGAGCCGGTGCGCATCCGCTACCTGGCCGAGCAGATGATCCGCCTGACCGGCAAGCAGCCCGAACGCGACATCGCGATCGTCTACACCGGGCTGCGGCCCGGCGAGAAGCTGTTCGAGGAACTGTTCCACGAGCAGGAAGCCTACGACGCCACCGCGCATCCGAAGATCGTGCTGGCGCATCCGCGCGAACTGCCGCGCGCCTCGCTCGAGGCCGCGCTCGCCAAGGCGCGCCAGGCCGCGCTGCGCTTCGACCAGCCCGTGCTCGAACAACTGCTGCGCGAACTGGTGCCCGAGTACACGCGCAACGAGCCCGAAGCCTCGGTGCCGGCGCTCGCGCGCCGCGCCCACTGAATCGCAACCCCCGGAGTGACGATGTTCCAGCAGGTCCGCAAGGCGGTGTTCCCGGTGGCTGGCCTCGGCACGCGCTTCCTGCCGGCCACCAAGACGGTGCCGAAGGAAATGCTGCCGGTGGTGGACAAGCCGCTGATCCAGTACGCCGTCGACGAGGCCATCGAGGCCGGCTGCGACACCCTCATCTTCATCACCAACCGCTACAAGCATGCGGTGGCGGATTATTTCGACAAGGCCTACGAGCTCGAACAGAAGCTGGAGAAATCCGGCAAGAGCGAGCTGCTGGCGCTGATCCGCGACGTGCTGCCGCCCAACGTGCGCGCCGTGTTCGTGACGCAGGCCGAGGCCCTGGGCCTCGGCCATGCCGTGCTGTGCGCCAAGCCCGTGGTGGGCGACGAACCCTTCGCCGTGCTGCTGCCGGACGATCTGATCTGGAACACCGGGCCGGGCGCGCTGCGGCAGATGACCGAACTGGCCGTGCGCGAGAACGCCAGCGTGATCGCGGTGCAGGACGTGCCGCGCGAGCAGACCGGCAGCTACGGCATCGTAGCGGCGCAGGCGTTCTCCGGCCGGCACGGCGCGATCGATGCCATCGTCGAGAAGCCCAAGCCCGAGGCCGCGCCGTCGACGCTGGCCGTGGTGGGCCGCTACGTGCTCAGCCCGCGCATCTTCGGGTTGCTGGAACGCACCCGCGCCGGCACGGGCGGCGAGATCCAGCTCACCGACGGCATCGCCGCCCTGCTGCAGGAAGAACGCGTCATGGCCTATCGCTTCCAGGGCCGGCGCTTCGACTGCGGCAGCCGCATCGGACTGGTCGAAGCCACCATCCGCTTCGCGCTCGACCACGACGACCTCGCCGACGACACCCGCGCCTACATGCGGGCGGCGCTGGCCGAGTCGGATTGATCCCGCTTCGTCGTTCCCGCGAAGGCGGGAACCCAGTGACTTCGCTCTTCGCGAGCCCGCAGTTGCTGGATTCCTGTCTTCACGGGAATGACGGAGCCTGATCGCATGCAACAGAACTACTACCGCGCCACGGCGCATCCCGTCGCGCCCCGCGCCCCGCTGCGGGGTTCGCGCGGGGCAAGCGTGTGCGTGATCGGCGGCGGCTTCGCCGGCCTCAACACCGCGCTGGGGTTGGCCGAGCGCGGTGTGCGCGACGTCGTGCTGCTGGAAGCCAACCGCATCGCCTTCGGCGCTTCCGGGCGTAATGGCGGTTTCGTCTTCGGCGGTTACTCGCGCGGCGAGGACGCCCTGCTGCGCGAGCTCGGGCCCGAAGGGGCCAGGGCGATGTACCGAGGAACGCTCGATGCCGTGGAACTGATCCGGGCGCGAACCAAACGCTACGCCATCAATTGCGATCGGCGCGACGCGGGGGTGCTATGGTCAAACTGGTTCCGCGATCCCGCCGTGCTGCGCGACCGCCAGCAACTGCTGGAACGCCATTTCGACACGCGCTGGGAATGGCTGCCGCAGGAGCAGTTGCGCAAGCGTGTGCTCAGCGAGCGCTATTCCGATGCGCTGTTCGAACCGCAGGCCTTCCATTTCCACCCGCTCAACTACGCGCTGGGCCTGGCCGCCGCGGCGGAGGCACAGGGCGTGGCGGTGCACGAGAACGCGCCGGCGATCGCGCTCGAAGCGCGCGGCACCGGCTGGCGCGTGCGCACGCCGGACGGCGAGGTCGACGCCGAACAGGTGGTGCTGGCCTGCGGTGGCTATCTGGCCCGCCTGCGCCGCGACGTCGATGCCGCGGTGCTGCCGATCGCCACCTACGTCATGGTCACCGAGCCCCTGCACGGGCGCATGCAGGAGTGCCTGCGCACCGAGGCCGCGATCTACGACACCCGTTTCGCTTTCGACTACTACCGTCCGCTGCCCGACACGCGCCTGCTCTGGGGCGGCCGCATCGCCGTGGCCGAGCGATCGCCGCAGGACGTCGCACGCCTGCTCACGCGCGACCTGCTGAAGGTCTTCCCGCAGCTGGAAGGCGTGCGCGTCGACTACGCCTGGTCCGGCCTCATGAGCTATGCGCGCCACCAGATGCCGCAGATCGCGCAGCTCGAGCCCGGCCTCTGGCTGGCGCAGGCTTTCGGCGGCCACGGCGTGGCGCCCACCACGCACGCCGGCGAAGTGATCGCCTCGGCGATCGCGGAAAACGACCCGCGCTGGAAGGATTTCGCGCGTTACGGCGTGGAATCGGCGCTCAAGCCGGCGGGCTTCGTGGGCGCGCAGCTCACCTACTGGTGGCTGCAATTCAAGGATGCCTGGAAGGACTGGCGCGATGGATGAGATCGGCTGGAGCGACTTCGAGAAGGTCGCGTTGTGCGCGGGCACGGTGCTGCGCGTCGAAGAGTTCCCCGAGGCGCGCAAACCGGCGTGGAAAGTCTGGGTGGACTTCGGCCCGCACGGCGTGCGCAAGACCAGCGCGCAGATCCGCAACCTCTACTCGGCGCAAGACCTGATCGGCCGCCAGATCGTCGGCGTGATCAACTTCCCGAAGAAGCAGATCGGGCCGTTCGTGTCGGAGTTCCTGTTGACGGGCTTCCACACCGACGAAGGCGTCGTGATCACGACGGTGGAGCGGCCAGTGCCGAACGGGGCGCGGTTGGCCTGAAAGTGGCGGTTTGGACGCGCTGCCTGCGTCTATACGGGTCCCGTTCCGTGGAAACCGTATGCGACTGGCCGGCGTCAGCGTGGTCAAGAACGAAGGCGACGTGATCGAAACCTTCGTCCGGCACAATCTCCGATTCCTCGATCATCTGGCCATCCTCGACCACGGTTCTGTCGACGGTACGCGCGCCATCCTCTCGGCCCTGGCTGCCGAAGGCCTTCCGGTTTCGCTTTTCAGCTCGCGCGCCGTGGCCTTCAGCCATCACGAGCTGATCGAGCGGCAGGTGGCCCATGTGTTTCGCCGGCACGCGCCGGACTTCGTGTTCCTGCTCGATGGCGACGAACTGCTGATCGCCCGCTCGCGTGATTCGCTGGAGGCCGAGTTGGCTAGGCTGCCTCCTGAAACTCCCGGCAGCCTGCGCTGGCGAACCTACCTTCCGCGCCCGGGAACAGGCAGTCTCCTCGCGCGCATGCGGTTCCGGCCCATAGAAGAAAGCAACATCATGCGCAAGGTGGTCCTGCCCAATATCCCGCGTCTGGCCGGGCGCTGGCAGATCGCACCGGGCAATCACGCGGCACGCCACCAGCAGGGGAGCGAATGGCATCAGCCCGACCTTCCCGATCTCGAACACGCAGCCCTCGCGCATCTGCCGTTGCGATCGCCCGCGCAGGCCCTGTCCAAGGCCCTGATCGGCTGGCTGGGGTGGCGTCTGAGTTACGGCGATGTCGATCTGCCGGGTGCCGAACGCATGGGCTGGCACTGGCGGCAGTGGAGCGAGGCCTTCCTGCGCGACGGTCGGTGGCCCACCTGGGACGAGCTACACCGCGAGGCCCTGAGGGTGTACGCGTTCGACGTGGAGAGCGGCAATTTCGATCCCGCAGCGGTAGCGCTGGTGGAAGATCCCTTGATGGAACCACCGGGATTCCGGGGTTGGGGAGCCGCGGAAGCGGACCCCACGCGCAATCTCGCCGCGTGGGGTGCCGCGCTGGTGGACTCGCTGCTCGAGCGTCGCCGGCAGCGAGATGCCGCGGCCCCGGGCTGATCCGGTCATCCGGGAAAGGACGCCACGCGGGTGCGCACACTTCAAGAAGCGTCGCACCCGGTTCCCCGCTTGCGCGGGATGACGGTCAGAGTGCCTCGATGATCCCCGCAGCACCCATGCCCGTGCCGATGCACATCGTCACCATCCCGTACTTCTGCTTCGTGCGGCGCAGGCCATGGACGATGGTGGCGGTGCGGACCGCACCCGTCGCGCCGAGCGGGTGGCCGAGCGCGATGGCGCCGCCCAGCGGGTTCACCTTCGCCGGGTCGAGCTCGGAGGTGCGCATCACGGCCAGCGCCTGCGCGGCGAAGGCTTCGTTGAGTTCGATCCAGTCGAGCTGGTCGTTCGTGAGGCCGGCCTGCTTGAGCACCTTCGGGATCGCCGCGATCGGCCCGATGCCCATCACTTCCGGCCGCACGCCGGCCACCGAGAAGCCGGCGAAGCGCGCCAGCGGCGTCAGGCCGTAGTCCTTGATCGCCTGCTCGGAGGCCAGCATCACGGCGGCGGCGCCATCGCTCATTTGCGAGGAATTTCCGGCGGTTACCGAACCATTCGCACGGAACACCGGACGCAGCTTCGCCAGGCCTTCGAGCGTGGTGTCGGCGCGCGGGCCCTCGTCGGTGTCGACGACGACCTGCTTGATGCGCACCGTGTTGCCGGCGACGTCGGGAAGGCGCGCGGTCACTTCGTACGGCGTGATCTCGGCCTTGAAGTCGCCGCGGCCGATCGCCGCCAGCGCCTTCTGGTGCGAGGCGTAGGCGAAGGCGTCCTGGTCTTCGCGCGAGACCTTCCACTCCTCCGCGACTTTCTCGGCGGTGATGCCCATGCCGTAGGCGATGGCGACGTTGTCATCCTGGAACACCTTGGGCGACATCGCGACCTTGTTGCCCATCATCGGCACCATCGACATCGACTCGGTGCCGCCGGCGATCACGAGGTCCGCTTCGCCCAGGCGGATGCGATCGGCCGCCAGCGCCACGGCCTGCAGGCCGGACGAACAGAAGCGGTTGATGGTCTGAGCCGCCACCGTGTCCGGCAGGCCGGCCAGCAGCACGCCGATGCGCGCCACGTTCATGCCTTGCTCGCCCTCGGGCATGGCGCAGCCGATGATGGCGTCGTCGAGGCGGGCCAGATTGATGCCCGGCGTCTGTGCCACGGCCGCGCGCAGCACGTGCGCCAGCATCTCGTCCGGGCGGGTGTTGCGGAACACGCCGCGCGGGGCCTTGCCGACCGGAGTGCGCGTCGCCGCGACGATGTAGGCGTCTTGAATCTGCTTGCTCATGATGGCGACCTCAGTTGCGCAGCGGCTTGCCGGTGGAGAGGGTGTGCAGGATGCGGGCCTGCGTCTTGGGCATCTGCGCCAGCGCGACGAAGTGTTCGCGCTCCAGGCGCAGCAGCCAGTTCTCGTCAACGATCGAGCCGCGATCGACCTCGCCGCCGCAGAGCACCGTGGCGATGCGGGTGGCGATCTCCATGTCGTGCTCGGAGATCATGCGGCCTTCGAGCATGTTGACCAGCATCATCTTGAAGGTGGCGATGCCGACGTCGCCGGCGACCT
>CAMLOR010000103.1 GCA_946481615.1 uncultured Aquimonas sp. | reverse complement strand
GTGGATCGCGCGTTACCGCCAGGTGTGGGACGCGCGCTTCGAAGCCCTGGACGGTGTCATCGATGAACTCAAACGGCAGGAGAAGGCCCGTGGTCGCAAGAAACGAAAGTGAATCCCGGCGCACGACGGTGGAGAAGACGTCGGAGCGCGAGGTCGTCGTCACGCGCATGTTCGACGCGCCCGCGCGCCTCGTGTTCGAAGCGTGGTCGAAGCCCGAGTTGTTCAGGAAGTGGTGGGTGCCCCGCTCCATGGGCATGACCCTTCGCTCGTGCGAGATGGACGTGCGCACCGGCGGCACGTACCGCCTGGTGTTCGGCGACGATCCCGCGAACGCGATGGCGTTCTATGGCAAGTATCTCGAGGTGGTGCCGGACAAGCGCATCGTCTGGACCAACGAGGAAAGCGGCGACGCGGCCTCCATCACCACCGTGACGCTGGAAGAGCGCGACGGCAGGACGCTGCTCGTCATGAGCGAGCTATACCCCACGAAGGAAGCGCTCGACGCCGCCGGCACCGGCGCGCAGGAAGCGACGCACGAAACCTTCGGACAGCTCGACGAACTGCTCGCCGAGCTATCCGCGCGTTGATCTGTTCAACGCAGCATCACCAGCATTTCGATATAGGCCTCGCCCGTTTCGAGCGATTCCAGCGCCTTGCCGATCACGGTGCCAAGCCCCGGATGCGACGGGGCCCGCATGGCGCGACCGGGTATCGAGGACGAGACCATCATGTCGCCCGGCCGGATCGGGCCGTTCTCGGTGCTGGCTTTCACCGGGATGCGACCCGACAGGGCCAGCGCCGGACCACGCTCGTCCTGCGCCGGATCCGCGCCGGGCGCGTTCATCAGCATGCCGGGCTGGGTGGAGATCACGCCCGCCACCAGCGCGCTGTTGGCCGATTGCGCCAGGCGGAAATGGCTCGGTCGGTCGGGGTCGATCTCCACCACATCGCCGGGCTGCGGCTCGATGCCGCTGGTATCGACGAGTTCCGCGAGATCCGCGCCGCTGGCCTGGGTGCCACCGTTGAAAAAGCCTCGGCCGGTCTGGTCGATACGTGCACGCGTGGTGCCTCCGTCCTGGAACAACGCGATCTGGCCGGTGCCGTAGGCGCTGGCGCGCAGGGCCGGTCCGCTTCCCGACGAGCGCGTCCACAAGGCCGTCCCGGTGCCGGAGGCGTTGGAGGCGTGGAACAGGCCGGCGTAGCCGCCGGTGCCGCTGGAGACGCCGAAGATGCCGGCGGTGCCGAGGTTGCCGAAGATCGACTTGACCTCGCCGCGCACCGCGGCCGCCACGCTGTTGGTGTTGTCGACCAGGAACGAAGCCGCGTTGCCCTGGGCGTTGTCCGTGACGTTGCCGTTGCCGTTGGTCTCGACTTCGAGCGTGTTGCCCTGCTCGTTGGTCGTGTTGAAGTTCTCGAAGCGGCCGGCGCGCCCGGTGCTGTTGTTCAAGCCCACCTGGCCGAGCACGCCGACGGCGGTGCCGGCGGTGCTGGTCGCGATGAAGCCGCGCACGCCGTAACCGCCGCCGTCGTTGCGCCCGACCACGGCCCCCGCGATGTCGGAGGTGGTGCGCCCCACCACGGCCTCGCCGCCGCCGTTGTTGTCGCCGACGACGCCGGCGCTGGTCTGGGCGCTGGTGATGCCGTGCACCCCGAAACCTGGGCCGGTGGACGAGCGCAAGCCCGCCCCGTTCCCGGTGCTGGTCACGTTCACCGCCGTGCCGTTGCCAACCGTGTTCACGACGACCACGTTGTTGTTGTTGGCGTTGTTGAAGATCGAGAAGCTGGCGGGGATGCCGTTGTTGCTGGTCGCCTGCAGCCCGGTGCCGGTGTTGCTGTTGGCGTAGACGCCTATGCCGTTGGCCGAGGCATTGCCGTATACGCCCAGCCCGTTCGGCGTCACGCCGTAGACGCCCCAGCCGCTGCCGGCCTGCGAACCATAGACGCCCACGCCCAGGCCGCCGGTGCCGTTGTTGACGCCGCGTACCGCGCTGGAGAAACCGCCGGGCGAGGTCGAGGAGACGATGCCGCGCACCGCCGCGACGTTGGAAGTCGTGGTGTTGTTCACGCCTTCGAGGGAGGTGCCGTCGCCGTTGTTGGCGATCGAGAACACAGTGCCGGGGTCGGTCACCGTGGCCGCGAACGGCAGCGCCAGGTTGGCCGCACCGACAGCCTGGCAGACGACCGTGCCGTCCGCGTTGACCGCGCGTACCGCATTGCCCGCGGCACAGGGGGCGGCAATGCGACGCTGCACCTGGGCGCTGTTGACATCGACCGCGGCCACGCTGCCATCGACGATCTTGGCGCTGTTGACCGTGTTGTTGGCGATGCTCGCGGCGATTTCCGCCGCCTCGGACACCTGCGCATACGGGCTCGGGTTGAGAGCCGTCGGCGGGAGTAGCAGTGTGAAGGCGGCGGCCGAAGGCCCCGGCCGCACCCCGACGAGCAGGCGACGGTTGGCGCCCGTGAACGCAGTGGCGCCGAAGTCGAGTTGCACCGTGAACACGCCCTTGACCACGTTGACGTTGTCCACGACCAGGACCGGCGCGCCCACGACGGCCGCATTGGCGCCATCGAGCAGGGTGAACTGCAGGTCGTAGGCGCCGTTGGCCGGACTGCCGGCGTCTTCCAGAGTGCCCTGATAGGTCAGCGCGGTGCCGATCGCCATGGCGGACAGCGGAGCGGCAAGAAGAGCGGCAAACAACGGGATTCGGGTCATGCGGCTCACGGACATATCTCCCAGCGCAGAAAAAGGTGAGGTTGAAAGCCGAACAACATCGTGGTGCCGTCGGGTCATGGACATGGCGTGTCCTCGAATCCGTCGCAGAAGACGCGCCCGCCGGTCGATGCCGGCGAATGGAAACCGCCGGTCAGCACGTAGGAACCGCCGCTCTGTCGCCCCGCGACGGGTTGCGCGACCGTCACGGTCGCCTGATAGGAAGCGGCCGCGGCGGTACCGCCGCCATCGGCCACCACATCCTTGCGCATCACATAGGGCCCGCCGCTCGACTGAGCGAAGGCGACGCCGCAAAGGGCCGCAAGCGCCCCCGCTCCCAGCCGGATTCTCATAAGCGACTCCCCAACCCATGGAGCAAAGTCACGAAAGTTTACGGAGTCTAGGTGGAAAACGGGCCAATGGGCGACGACAGCGCCCTCACGCCGCCCTCGGCCCGCCTGGGAGCCTGCGCGGCAGAAGGCCCATCGTCGGCGGATCGGGCGACAATCGCGGCGACGCCGCGGTCACGGTGAATGAGCTGTTGCTCGACTGGCTGCGTTTCGACAGTGCGTGCTCGAAGCGCTGCTCGCTACCCGCGGTGCGCGGGCCATCTGCGCGATTGACGCCCGCTTCGGGTTGGAACCGGACCTCGCGCTTCCGCATTCAAGGTCGCGCGATGTCGCGCACGATCTCAAATACTGCATGCCGGCATGCGCAGCATTGAACGGCGACAACGCTCAGCGCCGGCGCGCGTAGCTTTCCGTGAGCAGTTCCCATACATGGCCCGCCGGCTGGTTCCAGTACACGATGCGGCCGCCGTGCGCGGTGTTGACCTGCCCGTCGTCGGGTGCGTGCGGGAGGCTGCGTACGGGAATGCCCGCGCCGCGGAGGCGGGCGAGCACCGTGTCGAAGGTGGCGTCGTCGACGCGGAAGCAGTAGTGCAGCACGGGAAAAGGTTCATCGCTTTCGTCGAAGTCGAGCGTGAGCGAGTCGCTCACGTACACCGGCGAGAAAGGGCCGATGCCCTGTTCCGCCCAGGGCACACCGAGCAGATCGGCAAGCTGCTTCGCGGCGGCGCGGCGGTCGCGCGAGGGGACGATCAGGTGATCGAGTTCGATGGTCATGGCGCTTTCCCGAAGTCGAAGGGATCGTCCTGCCCGCGCATCAGGCGCCGCGAGGCACGCAGTTCGCGTTCGGCGATGGCGTCGAGGAAGTCGTCCGCGCCGCGCAGTTCCTTGAAGGCCGCGAAGCCGCGTTCGAGGAAGGTCTGCAGCGTGCCCAGCCCCGCCAGTTTCGCGGGCAGGCGCGAGGCACGCAGCAGGCGCGGGATCCACGGTTTGTGCACGGCCTCGTCGAGGGTCTTGCCCACGCGCAGGATCAGCGCGATCTGGTGCGCGCGCAGGCGCGGCTTGCCGACCGCACGGTAGGCCTGCGCGTAGAGCGCCTCGTCGAGCTTCCTGACACGCGGCGAAAGCCGTTCGAGTTGTTCGGCCATGCGCAGATCGAAGGCATGGCTGAGCCAGGCCAGTTCGATGGCGTCGGCCGCGGTTTCGATCAGGTGCGCGGGCAGCAGCTTGCGCATCAGCGGCAGCACGCGCTCGACGTCGTGATCGCGTCGGCTGACGTCGTAGTCGCCGTAGAGATCGTCGAGGAAGAAGCGCGCGGCCGGCTCGGTGCGCGGCTCGGCGAGGAAATCGACGAAGGACTTCTCGAGGCGCGCCGCCTGCCAGCGCTGCAGCACCGGCAGCCAGGGCGAACGATTGCGCGGCTCGGCCTGCTCGTCTCGGCCGCGGCGGTTGGCTTCGAGCACGCGCGCCAGGCGGCGGTCGAGGGCGAGCGAGACGGCGTCCTTCATCCCGGCGAGATACGGGTCCGGCGGCGAAAATGCAATCGTACGATGGCCGTCACCATTTGCTACGCAATAGCTCTAACAGCGGCCGCTACAATCCGGCTCCATGCTCGTCTTCCAGCCTGCCACCCAGCGCCGCCGTTCGCGCGCCCGCGTCGGCCTCGCCATCGCCGGCGGCGGCCCGATCGGCGGCATGTACGAACTGGGCGCGCTCGGCGCGCTCGATCAGGCCATCGAGGGCCTGGATCTCACCGATCTCACGGTCTACGTGGGCGTGAGTTCGGGCGCCTTCCTCGCGGCCGGGCTCGCGAACCGCATGACGCCGGCCGACATGTGCCGCATCTTCATCACCGGCACGCCGGACGACGTGAAGTTCCGCCCCGATGCCTTCCTGCGCCCGGCGATCTACGAGTATCTGAAACGCGCGGCCGCGGTGCCGCGGCTGATCTTCCAGGGTTGGAAGGACGTGCTGTCGCGCCCGTTCGAGGTCAGCTTCAGCGAGACCTTCGGGCGCCTCGGGGGCCTCGTGCCGAACGGTTTGTTCGACAACTCGGAGGTCGAGCGCTTCCTGCGCGAAGCCTTCACGCGGCGTGGGCGCAGCAACGATTTCCGCGAGCTCGGCCGGCGCCTGTTCGTGATCGCGGTGGATCTCGACAACGGCGAGGCCGTGCGCTTCGGCAGCGAAGGCTGGGACGACGTGCCGATCTCGCGCGCCGTGCAGGCCAGCTCCGCCCTGCCCGGCCTGTATCCGCCGGTGGAAGTGCGCGACCGCCACTTCGTCGACGGCGCCCTGCGCCGCACCATGCATGCGAGCGTGGCGCTGGAGCAGGACATCGACCTGCTGCTGGGCCTCAATCCGCTGGTGCCGTTCGACGCCAGCCGCGCGCGCGCCGAAGGCAAGCCGCAGCCCGAGAGCCTCGTCACCGGCGGATTGCCGATCGTGCTGTCGCAGACCTTCCGCACACTGCTGCAATCGCGCGTGCAGGTCGGCATGGCCAAGTACGCGCAGCAATACGACCACGTCGACCAGCTCGTGTTCGAGCCCAACGCCGACGACGCGCAGATGTTCTTCACCAACGTCTTCAGCTATTCCTCGCGCCAGCGCGTCTGCGAACACGCCTTCCAGGCCACGCTGGCCGATCTGCGCGGCCGCCGCGAGGTGCTGGCGCCGCTGCTGCGGCGGCACGGGCTGCGCCTGCGCGACGAGGTGCTGGACGACGAGAAGGCTTCGCTGTTCGACGGCCTGGCGGTCCGCCGCCGCCATCGCACCGAGACCACCGCGAAACTGGCGCGCGCGCTCGACGACGTCGAGGCCCTGGTGGCGAAATCGCGCCCGCGCCGCACACGCCGCTGACCACTTCGCTTTCCGCACCGTAGTGTGATTATTCTAGGCACGCCGCCTAGATTGGCGATCATCTGGAGGGAAGCATCATGGCGAAGTTCAAGGCCGGCGCGTCGAAGGGCAAGCCGGGCCCCGCACCGAAATCCGCCGAAGGCCTGCCGCGCTCCATCATGGAAAGCGCGCAGCAGATCTGGCTCGCCGGCATGGGCGCCTTCGGGCGCGCGCAGGAAGAAGGGACCAAGCTTTTCGAGACGCTGGTGCGCGAAGGCTCGACCCTCGAATCGAAGACGCGTCGCATGGCCACAGGCAAGGTGGATGCGGTGCGCGATGCCGTGGAGAACCGCGTGGGTGCCGTGAAGGAACGTGCCGCCGATACCTGGGACCGCCTCGAGAAGGTGTTCGAAGACCGCGTGCAGCGCGCGCTGACGCGCCTGGGCGTGCCGGGCCGCGACGATCTGCGCGAGCTTTCCGCGCGCGTGGACGCGCTCAACGCCGAACTGCGCAACCTGCGCGGCAATCGCGCGGCGCCCGCCACGGACAAGCCCGCCGTGCGTCCCGCTGCGAAGAAACCGGCCGCGAAAGCACCGGCCAAGGCCGCGCCCGCCAAGGGCCGCCGCATCAAGGATCTCACCGAGTAAGCGCTTGACGCCCGCCAGCCAGCAAGATCGCGGATAGCTCCCTCCCCTTCCGCTTTCGGCTGGCGGGCTTCTTCCAAGCCACGCGCGCCGGTCTACAATCGGTCCCTCGCAAGCGTGGGGGAACGCATGGCGCTGACGCCGCAGCACTATCTGATCGCCGTCCTGGTCGCACTGGTCGCAGGGTTCCTGGCTTCCAGTTTCCTCGGCGTATGGCAACGCAGCCGCGCCGAGGCGCGCGCCGGCACCGAAGCGCTGTGTTCCTTCAAGTGGCGCGACTACGCCCACCTCATCGAAGACATCCTGATCGAACGCGGCTTCAAGCGCGCCGGCGGCGAGCGTCGTCCGGGCGACGGCGGTTTCGATCTGCTGATGGAGCGCGGCAAGTCGAAATATCTCATCGACTGCAAGAACGGTTCCTCGCACGAGATCACCGAGAAGGAGATCCGCGACCTCGCCACCGTGATGCAGATGCAGGGCGCCGAGGGCGCGGTGTTCGCCACCTGCGGCGAAGTGGAGCCCGGTGCGCGGCGGCTGGCCGCCAATCGCCGCATCGAGATCCTGGCCGGCGAGGAACTCTGGCGCCAGGCGCGGCCCTGGGTGCCGCACGAGGTGCGCGAGGAAGTGCAGGCCGAGGCACGCTCGGAGCGCAACCGGCTCGCGATGTATTCGATCGCCGTGGCGCTCGCCGGCGGCATCGGGTCGATGCTGGTGATCCCTTCCCTGCAACGCAGCGCGGTCGACATGGCCGCTGCCGGCAGGGACGCGGAAGTGACGCGCACCGAACCCGCCGCGACCGCCGCGCGCGCCGACGAGACGCTGCCGCTGCCGCCCGACCTCACCGCGGAACAGGCCGAGGCGCGCCGCGCCACGGCGGTGCTGGAAGTGCGTTCGATACCCGCCGTGTACAACGCGCACTGGTCGACGCGCTCCACGCTGGTGGTGACGCTGCATCCGGGCGTGGAACTCACGCGCGAACTGCCGCAGGAGATGTGCGAGCGCATCCTGCAGTTCGAAGAGCTGCGCTACATCCGCATGCAGATCGAAACCCCGGCCGAGGACGGCAGCGATGCCCCGACCGGCCAGGTGCGCTGGCGGCAGTGCCGCTGAGTGCCGTCGTCCCCGCGCAGGCGGGGACCCAGGTGCGAGGCTCGCCGGAACTCCCGAAAAACGCTACCAGTGCACGCCGCGCATCAGCGCCGCGAACGCGATCTGCTCATTGGTCGGCCCCTTGTCCTCGTGCCGGCCCTTCATGCCCTTGGCGGCAGCCGAATCCGGGAACAGTTCGAAGGCCGTGTTCATCACCACCTCGTAGGCCTTCGGCGCCAGCGCGTTGAGCAGCGCCGCGAAGATGCCCAGTCGCGTGGCGATGCGGCTCGGCTTCTCGACGATGGCCTTGACGACGAGGTCGGCGGCTTCGTCCGGCGAAAGCGTGGGCACGCTTTCGTACATCTTGGTCGGCGCGATCATCGCCGTCTTCACCAGCGGCATGTTGATCGTTGTGAAGGCGATGCCCTTGCCGCTCAATTCGCCCTGCGCGCAGCGCGAGAAGGCATCGAGGGCGGCCTTGGAGGCGACGTAGGCCGAGAAGCGCGGCGAATTGGCCAGCACGCCGATCGAGCTGATGTTGATGATGTGGCCGCGGCGCTTTTCCGTCATCTGCGGCATGAAGCCCATGATGAGGCGCAGGCTGCCGAAGTAGTTGAGCTGCATCGTGCGCTCGAAATCGTGGAAGCGGTCGTAGGACAGCTCGATCGAACGGCGGATGGAACGGCCGGCGTTGTTGACCAGGACGTCGCAGCCGCCATGCGCGGCGGTGATCTTCGCGACCAGCTCGTCGCAGGATTTCATGTCGGCCAGATCGGCCGTGTAGGCATGGCATTCGCCGCCCGCGGCCTTGATGGCATCGCGCGTGGCGAACAGTTCTTCCTCGCCGCGCGCCACGATGATGGTCTTCGCGCCGGCCGCCGCGACTTTCTCCGCGGCCGCCCGCCCGATGCCGGCCGAACCGCCGGTGATCACGACCACCTTGCCCGCGACTTTGCCCTTCAGCGTGCGATCGACGAACAGGTCCGGATCGAGGTGGCGTTCCCAGTAGTCCCACAGCTTCCAGGCGTAGTCCTCGAGATCCGGCACGCGGATCTTGCTGCCCTTGAGCGCGCGCTCGGTCTCGCGGCTGTCGAAGCGCGTCGGATAGGTGATGAGCTTGACCACTTCGCGCGGGATGCCCAGGTCCTTCAGCATCATCCCGGTGAAGCGCTTGACAGGCGGCAGGTTCGCCATCGCCATACGGATGGGCGCCGGGATGAAGGCGAACATGCGCGCGTCCAGGCGCATGGTCATCTGCGGTGCGTGGCCGGCGCGGGCGAAGAGATTCAGCACTTCGCCGATGCGGCGCGGCGCAGGATCGGTGAGATGGAACACGCCGCCGTCCAGGCCCGCCTTGTGCGCGATGTGGTCCATGGCATCGGCCACGAAATCGACCGGCACCATGTTGATGCGCCCGCCCTCGATGCCGATGGTCGGCATCCACGGCGGCAGCATTTCGCGCAGCTTCTTGATCAGGCCGAAGAAGTAGTACGGGCCGTCGATCTTGTCGATGGCGCCCGTTTTCGAGTGGCCGATGACGACGCCGGGGCGGTAGATCCGGTACGGGATCTTGTCGCACTCCTTGCGCACCACGGCTTCGGAATCGTGCTTGGTCTTGAAGTAAGGATTGTCGAGGTCTTCGGCCTCGTCGAACATGTCTTCGCGGAACACGCCGGCGTAGAGGCCCGCGACCGCGATGGAACTGGTGTGATGGAAGCAGCCGGCCTTGATGGCCTCGGCCAGCTGCACGGCATGGCGCGTGCCTTCGACGTTGGCGACGTGCTGCGATTCGGCGTCGGCGGCGAGATCGTAGATCGCGGCCAGATGGAAGAAGTGCTTCACCTTGCCGGCGAGCGCCTTCACCGCGGTGGCGCTCAGCCCGAGGTTCGGCTTGGAGAGATCGCCCGCCACCGCTTCGATGCGCGCGGCGTCCCAGCCCATGGTTTCGATCAGATCGTCGAGCTTCTTCTGCGAGCCCTTGCGCACCAGCACGTGGATCGTGCCCTTGCGCTGCAGCAGGTTGCCGACCAGATGGCGACCGATGAAACCGGTGGCGCCGGTGACGAAGTAAGTCATTGCCTCTCTCCCCCGGGATGCCCGCCAAAGATAGCCGCGCCCGGGGCGGCTGCCTAGGCGTCGTCACGTGGATGCAAGATTAGTTTCGCCCGGTTGTCTCACGCGCTGCCTACCTTCCCTGCTGACCTTGCCACCAGGAGAGCGCCGTGACCGACCATGCCGAAGACAGCAACCGCAGCGCCAATCGCGAATTCGCCGATGTGCTGGCGGTGAACCTGGAACGCCGGCGCGTGCTCCGGCAGGGCGCGGCGCTCGGTGCCGCGGTGCTGGTGGCGCCGCTGGCGACGGGTGCCGGCGCGGCCACGCGCCGCCTGCACGACGTGGCGCCCGACAAGTTCCTGCCCGCCCATCTGCCGCCGCGCCCGGGCTTCGCGCCGGTGGCCGTGACGCGCGCCGACACCGTGACCGTGCCGCCGGGCTACACCGCGCGGCCGTTCCTGCCCTGGGGCCAGCCGCTGATGACGGACGGACCGGCCTACCGCGACGGTGGCCTCAACACCGCCGAAGAGCAGGCCGCGCAGATCGGCATGCACCACGACGGCATGCACTACTTCAGCTTCGGCGCCCGGCCCGGCCGCCCGCAGCGCGGCGTGCTGGCCATCAATCACGAATACACCGACGCCGTCTATCTGCACGCCGAGGGCACGGGCACCGCGGGCGCGCCGCGCACGGCGCAGCAGGTGGCCAAGGAAATCGCCGCGCACGGCGTCACGCTGATCGAGATCGCCGAGCGCGATCCGG
>CAMLOR010000102.1 GCA_946481615.1 uncultured Aquimonas sp. | reverse complement strand
CCGTTGAAGCCGAACAGCCGCGGCCCTTCGGCCACGCGCAGCGCCAGCGCCGCGCCCACCACCAGCGCACCGCAGATCAGGCCGGTGGCGATGCGATTGGCGATCTTCTGCAGGTTCTCCAGCAGGCGCGATTCCTCGAGCCCCGAGACGTGCACGCGCAGCCGGTTGTGGGCGATGGTTTCCAGCGTCATGCGGGCGTAGCGCGGCAGATCGCGGCCGAGCTCGGCCATTTCGCCGAAGCGCGCGCGCAACATCGGCAGCGAGGTCTCCTGCGCCATGCGTTCGGCCAGCACCTTGTCCAGATGCTCGCGCACGATCTGGCGCGCCGACAGGCGCGGGCCGAGCACGCACATCACCGATTCGAGCGCCAGCAGCGTGCGTCCGAGCAGCGCGACTTCCGGCGGCGGCCGCAATCCGCTCGCCACGCCCAGGCGCATCAGCTCGATCATCAGGCCGCCCTCGCCGCGCTGACGCGCCTCGGCAGCGCGATGGCCGCTACTTTGCGTGTGGTAGCGCGCCACCAGCCGGCCGCAGCGACGCGCCCACGTAGTCTCGTCGAACATCTCCAACCGCTCGCCCATCGCCAGCGTCTGCGCCGCGACCTCGTCGCCATCGCCCTCCACTACCGCCGCCAGCAGCTTGAGCAGGTTGTCGCGCATGCGCGGCGCCAGGCGCGCCACCATGCCCAGGTCGATCAGGCCCAGGCGCCCGTCGTCCATCAGCATCACGTTGCCCGGATGCGGATCGGCGTGCACCAGGCCGTGGATGAAGATCTGGTCGAGATAGGCGCGCATCAGATCGCGCGCCAGCTCGTCGAGCGGCTCTTCCAGGCGGCGCAGCTCCACCGCCTGCGTCACCTTGGTGCCCTGCACGCGCTCCATGGTGAGCACGCGCGCCGAACTCAGATCGTCGATCGGGCGCGGCACGTACAACGAGGGGTAGTCTTCGATATGCTCGCGGAAGGCGCGCAGATTGTCGGCTTCCAATCGATAATCGAGTTCTTCCGACAGCGTCTCGCCCATTTCCTCGATCCACTGGCGAAAATGCGCGCGCCGGCCCTGCTCGGTGAGGCGGTCGGCGGTCTTTGCCACGCCGGCCAGCACGCCAAGATCGTTGCGGATGGCCTCGTCGATGCCCGGACGCTGCACCTTCACCACCACCTCGCGCCCGTCGCGCAGCGTGGCCGCGTGCACCTGCGCCAGCGACGCGGCGGCGAGCGGCTCCTCGTCGAAACGCGCGAACAGATGCCCCAGGCGCACGCCCAGCTCGCCTTCGACCTGCTGGCGGATGGCCTCGAACGGCACCGTCTCGGTGTCGTCCTGCAACTTCGCGAGCGCATCGAGATAGGGACGCGGCAACAGATCGGGCCGCACCGAAAGCGTCTGCCCGATCTTGATGAAGGCGGGACCGAGATCCTGGATGTCCTTCGCGAACTCTTCCGGATGCAGCTTCGACTCGGCCTTGGGGTCGGAATCGGCCGACAGATGGCGGTATTTGGTGGCGAAGCGCAGCAATTGCGCCGAGCGTGCCATCACGCCTTGCGCAGGCGGCGTCGTGCCTTCGCCTTGCGGTGGCACGGGCGATTTGTCGTCGTCGTGAAGCGCGGCATCCGCGGCCATGGATCGCTCTCCCTGCTTGCGAGTGGAACGATGCTGGCTCACGCGGCCTTAACCGACGACGCATCGCGCCGTGCATGTTTCAGCGCCATGAAAATTCTTCAGACGTGCGTCCTTGCGTCTCTGATTGCATACCGCGTGCACTCGTTCGCCTGCCGTCGTTGTCGCTTCCGGCGGACGAGGCCGCTGGAGTTCGAATGCAAGGATGGCGGAACCGCCCGTTGCGGGTTGCTCCGCCCTGTGGACGCATGGGGAGTGGGGATGACGCATTGGAAAGCGGGCCTCGTGCTGACCCTGTCCGCGGCATGCGGCATGGTGCACGCAGAACGGATCTTTCTGCACGGATTCGAAGAATCCTGCTTCGTCGACACGGACGGCGATCGTCTTGTGGATTGCGAGGAAGCCAACAGAAACACGGCCGTCGACAACCCCGACACCGACAACGACGGCCTTTCCGATGGCGACGAAGTGCTCGGGACACTCGGCGGACTCGATCTACCCGCCTTCGGCGTCGATCCGCGGCACAAGGATCTGCTCGTCGAGATGGACTGGGACGAGGACGCCCGCAACTGCGGCCAGCACTCCCATCGACCTGCCGCGTCGACCATCGAAGAGGTGAAGATCTTCTACGCCGCCATCCCGCTGGCGAACCCGGACGGCGAGCCTGGCGTGAATTTCATCGCCGATTTCGGTCAAGGCGGCGCATTCTCGGGCGGCAACCTGCTCGAAGTCCCCAACGGCGTTCGGCCGTCTGGGACAGCTCTACGTCGACACCAAGTCGCAGCACTTCGACGCGAACCGCGCGGGCTACTTCCGCTACCAGATGCACGCCCACTATTGGGAAGATTTCAGGAACAGCAGCGGACTTGCGAACATTTCTGGCGATGACAGCATCGTGAGTCTCAACTGCGTCTACGACGACACCGACCGCGTCCGCAATACGATCATCCACGAACTGGGACACAACCTCGGGCTGTATCACGGCGGAGACATCGACTGCAACGGAAAGCCGAACTACAACTCGCTGATGAATTACAACCACCAGTTCCCCGGACTCGATGTGAATTGCAGTCCGGGCGGAGATGGCATCGACCATCTCGGATATTCCGACGGAACACGGCCGACGATGGTCCAGGGACAGCTCAGTGAAGCGCAGGGGCTGTGCCCCCTGGACCATCCCCTGCACACGGCAATCGACTGGAACGGCAACGGCATCGTCGATGAGGGTTTCGTGAGCTGGAACGGGTCCTTCAGCCTCGATTGCGCGATCACCACCTCGATGGATTTCAACGACTACGCCGCATTGGTGATCGCGCCCAGCTCGCCGTCCGGCGGTGGCGCACCGATTCCGACCGGCGACAGTGGCGCCTGTCCTCCCACACCCGAGCCCTGAGGAGAAACCATGCGCGGGATTTTCCTGTTTGTGGTGCTGCTGGCGAGCTGTCTGGAAGAAGCGCAGGCGCAGACCACTTTCTCGCTCGATCCGGCACAGGCGGTTGCCGGCGAGATCGTTACCTTGCGGCTGGACGATGCAACGGGCTGCTTTCCGGCCAACCTTCCGACCATCGTTCGCAGTGGAAGCACGGTCACTTTCCGCGCCCACATCAACGACTCCATACCCCCCGGAGTTCCGCCTGGCGGCTGTCCTCCGGAGTGGGTGACGCCTCGCTTCTTCTCCCTCGGGCCGTTCACGCCGGGACACTACACCGTCGAAGCAATCATCTGCACCAACTCGCCAGGTCCCGATCCCTGCGCTCTGGACGACACCTTGCAGCTGCACGTTTCCGGTTCGGCAGTCGCTCGGTTCACGGTGCCTGCGCTGTCTGTTCCGATGGTGGTCGGGATGGCATTCGCGATGATGCTGATCGGAGTGATGGGACTTCCCGATCGTTGGATCAGGTGCACCGCCGGGCGGGGGCGCTCTGGCTTGCATTGACGACAGCAATGCTTGCGCGCCCCTGCCGGCCCCGTAAGGAGCAACCATGCGCGCGATTGTCTTCCTGTTGTTGTTGACCGTCATGACCAGCGACGCTCGAGCGGATTGGACCTTCTCGTTGGATCCACCGCATGGCCGCGCCGGAAGAGTGGTGAGTCTGCGCGTGGACGACACCTTCGGGTGCTTTCCTTCCGATGGCCTCACTTCCGTGGAGCGCAACGGGAACACGATCACAACCACGGCCTGGATCGTCGATTCGGCGCCTGCCGGCGGGTGCCCTGCGCAATGGATAGCTCCGCGATTCTTTCCCCTTGGGACGTTCACGCCTGGCTACTACGAGGTCGAGGTGGTCCTCTGCACCAGTTCGCCCGCGCCCTCTCCCTGCACGGTGCGGGCGACATTGCCGCTGGCGGTGTTTGCATCCAGCGGCGACAGGTTCACGGTACCGGCACTTTCCGGAGTCGCTGCCATCGGGCTGGTCTTGGCAATAGTGCTGGTCGGGTCGCTGGTGGCCAGAGACCGGTGACGCCGAGCTGCAGCATCGTCTGCTCGAATGGAGGCTCGCGGGAACGCAGCCCGTCAGCGGTGCGCATCGCGCGCCGCACCGCGCTCGATCGCGAACCAGTTGACCAGCGCAATGGCGAGCGGCAACAAGTAGTACGCCGCGCGGTACACGAGCACGGCAGCTACGAGTTCGTGCCGCGCGGCGCGTTCGTGCAGGGTCGCCACGAGCACGTAGTCGAGCACGCCCCAGCCGCCGGGCACGTGCGTGGCGGCGCCGGCCACGGCGGCGGCGAGCAGCGCGCCGAGGGTGTCCGCGTAGGGCGCCGATTGCAGGCAGAACCACAGGATGATGCCCATCAGCGCCCAGTTGGCGGCGCCGATGCCGGCCTGCAGCAGCGCCGCGCGCAGCGGTGGGAAATCGAAGCGGCGGCGGCGGAATTTCCAGCTGACGCCGCGCGCGCAGGCGATGAAGTAGGCCAGCACCAGCACGGCAGTGCCGAGCGACAAGGCCGTGGCGCCATGTGCACCGACCCAGCGCCAGAGCAGGTGATCGTCTCCCCAGGCCCAGGCGGTCGACAGCAGCAGGCCGAATCCGGCCCAGTTGCCGGCCATGCTCATGGCGATCAGCCGCGTGGTGTTGCCGAGCGATACGCCCTGGTGCAGGTAGAGCCGGTAACGCGAGCCCACGCCGCCCACGAATGCGCCGAGGTTGAGGTTGAGCGCGTAGCTCACCGTGGCGGTGCGCCAGATGCGCCAGGCGCTCAGCTTCAGGCCGAGCACGCGCGCACCGGCGACATCGAGCGTTGCGTAGAGCGCGTGGCTGGCCAGCGCCAGCGCACCGATGCCGGCCAGTTGCGCGAGCGGGCGTTGCGCGAGCGCACGTCCCACGGCCGCCCAGTCGGTCTGCGAGAGTTGCCGCCAGGCGAACCACAAGGCCACCGCCGCGATGGCGAGCCATACCCAGCGCAGCCACGCGTGGCGTGGAGCCTCAGCGGACGGCATGCCGGTCGCGCGGCGGCAACGCTTCCCCCGACGACACCGGCTCGATGCGGGCGCGATGCGCCGGCAGCCAGCCGGCCCAGCGCGGGAAATGGCGCAGAAAATGGAACACGCCCCAGCTCGTCAGCACACGCCACCAGGTCTGCCGCGGCACGCGGTCACGCGTGACGGGACGGCAGCTCTCGCGGATCAGCGTGCGCAGGCGGCCGCAGACTTCCTGCGCGAACGGCGGGTGATCGATCATCACGTTGGCTTCGAGATTGAGCGAGAGGCTGAGCGGATCGAGATTGCTCGAACCTACCGTCACCCAGCGGCCGTCCACCACCGCCACCTTGGCGTGCAGCGGCCGTTCGCAGAACTCGAAGATGCGCACGCCGGCCGGCACCAGGTAGTGGTACAACCAGCGCGCCACCACGGTGACGATGGGCATGTCCGGGTTGCCCTGCACGATCACCGAAACCGCCACGCCGCGGCGCGCCGCGTTGCGCAGGTCGCGCAGCAGGCGGTAGCCGGGGAAGAAATAGGCGTTGGCGATCACGATCTCCTCGCGTGCGGTGCGGATGGCGAGGCGGTACTCGTGTTCGATGGCGGTGTGGCGACGATGATTGTCGCGCGTGACGAACTTGGCGCGCGCCTCGCCACGGGCCTCGGCCTGCGCGGCCGGAACGCGGGCCGAGGCCGGCGCGCGTTGCCGCCGCCAGCGCTTGCCGGCGGTGCGCGAGACGTCGGCGAAATGCGCGATGTCGTCGACGATGGGGCCCTCCAGTTCCACGGCGTAATCGTGCAACGCCTTGGGCCCGAACTCGCGCAGATGCTCGCGGCAGTAGTTGATGCCGCCCACGAACGCGATGCGGCGGTCCACCAGCGTGATCTTGCGGTGCAAGCGGCGGAAGAAGTTGGTGCGCCAGCCGAACAGCGTCCATCCGGGCTCGAACAGCGCCACGCGCACGCCGGCGCAGGTGAGGCTTTCGAGGAATTCACCGCGCAGGTCGGGCGAGCCGAAATGATCGGCAAGGATGTCGACCTGCACGCCGCGTCGCGCGGCCGCGGCGAGCACGTCGCGCAGGCGGCCGCCGACCTTGTCGTCGTTGACGATGAAGGTTTCCAGATAGACCGAGCGCTGCGCCTCGCCGATAGCCTCGAACACGCGCGGGAAGAAGGCCTCGCCGTTCTCGAGCAGCGCGACGCGATTGCCTTCGCGCCAATCGTGCACGGCGCGGCTCACGGCACGACCTCCGCAAGCAGCGGCAGATGGTCGGACAGATGCGGCCAGGGCCGCGCCGACAACACGCAGGCCGAGCGCACTTCCAGGTTGCGCGCATAGATGCGGTCGAGCGCCAGCAGCGGCCAGCGCGCAGGGAAAGTCTTCGGCAGCCGGCGCGGGCCGCCGCGGAAGGCAGAATGCAGCCCGCAATCGCGCAGCAGCAGCGTGTCCGCACGCTGGCGCCAGTCGTTGAAATCGCCGGCCACGAGCAAGGGAGCGGCCGGCGGCACGTCGTCCTGGAGCAGTCGGCAGAGCAAGGCGAGCTGGCGCTGGCGATGCGTTTCGAGCAGGCCAAGATGCACGCACACCGCATGCACGTCGCCCCAGCCCGGGATGCGGCTCACGCAATGCAGCAGCCCGCGCGCCTCGTGGCCGGCTTCGGAGACGTCGCGGTTCTGCCAGCGCAGGATCGGATACTTCGACAGCAGCGCGTTGCCGTGATCGCCTGCCGGATACACCGCGTTGCGCCCGTAGGCGAACTGCGGCCAGAGCTTGTCGGCGAGAAATTCGTAATGCGGGCCGGAAGGCTCTGGCGCATCGCGGCGCTCGCCGATGACTTCCTGCAGGAAGACCATGTCGGCGCCGGTGCTGCGCACTGCGTCGCGCAGTTCCGCCAGCATGAAGCGCCGGTTCCAGGCCGCGAGCCCCTTGTGTGTGTTGATGGTGACGATGCGCAGCGTCGGCGCCGGCGAGGCGTCGGCGGACGCCGGTTCGGTCTCCTGGCGCAATGCGGCGCGGCTGTTCATGGCGTGCAGCCCCGCGTGCGTCCGCGCGCCGCCGGCATCGCCACTCCCCCGTTTGGCCGCACGCCGCGGTCGTTCGCCCTTCCCTGGCGCTCATGCATCCGGGAACTCCCTGTGCCCGAACGCGAGATCCGCCAGCCACGCATCCACCGACAGACAATCGGCCAGCGCATACCGCGCCGCAGGCGAAGGCCGCGGCCCGACCGCCACACCGAAGCCGCCCATCGCCGCCGCCGCGAGGAAGGCGTCTTCGTCGGTGACATCGTCGCCCACCGCCACCGGCAGGCGGTCTTCGAACGGCGGATGCGTCATCGTGCGGCGCAGGGCCGAGCCCTTGTTGCTGGCGCGCGCGGTGGCTTCGAGCACGCATTGGCCTTCGAGCAGGCGCAGATGCGAAAGCGAATCCACCGTCAGGCGCGCCGCCAGGCGCAATTGCGTTTCGCACTCCGGCGCGCGCCGGTAATGCAGGGCGCACGAGGAAACCTTGCGCTCCACCCACACGCCGACGCGGTCGCAGGCGAGCTTGCGCATCGCAAGTTCAGCCTTGTCGAGTTGCCGGCGCACGGCCGGCGCCAGCGCGGCATCGCCGTGTTGGCCGTGATCGCCGATGTACTGCACCGGCAGGCCCTCGACGATGCGCGCCAGATCCGCATGGCTGCGGCCGCTGACGATCGCCAGCGCCCCGCCGAGCCTGGCATTCAGGTCGACGAGCAACCGCTGCTGGGCCTGCGAGAGGCGCACGTTGCCCGGATCGTCCTCGAAGGGGCACAGGGTTCCGTCCAGATCGAGGAACATGGCCCACGGCCGCTCGGCCGCCCAGGTGCGCGGCGGCGGCGGCAGGCGCGGCACGCTGCGCAGCGGCGGCGCCGCGGCCAGCGGGATCGAAGGAGGTTCGGTGTGCATGGCCAGCGCGATGCACTTGCCGTGCCAGCGGGGCGCACTGGCACGCGACTTGCTGCACTGCATGCTGTCATCAGCAAGGAATTCCGCGTGCCAGCCCACATCGACCCCGCAGTTCCCGCCACACCGCATCCCGGCCGATTGATCGTGGTTTCCAATCGAGTGATGTTCGCCGGTGCCACCCAGGCCGGCGGGCTCGCGGTCACGCTGCTGGCGTTGTTGCAGGAACGCGGCGGCAGCTGGATCGGCTGGAGCGGCGAGCATTCTTCGCGCGAGGCGCCGTACGTGCGCGAGGACGGCGCGATCCGCTATCTCACGCTCGACCTGGCCCGCCGCGAGTTCGAGGGCTTCTACGCCGAATACGCCAATCGCACGCTATGGCCGCTGCTGCACGGGCGCACCGATCTGATGGCCTTCTCGGGCGAGGCGCTGGAAGCGTATCTGCGCGTCAACGAGCGCTTCGCCGAGGTGGTGGCGCGCGAGGCCGGCCCCGCCGACACGGTGTGGATCCACGATTACCATCTGATCCCGCTGGCATCGATGCTGCGTGCGCGCGGAGTGCGCTGCCGCATCGGATTCTTCCTGCATACGCCGCTGCCGGCGCCGCGCACGCTCGGCATGTTGCCGCGCCATCGCGGCGTGCTGGGATTGCTCGCGGCCTGCGATCTGGTCGGCCTGCAGACGCTCGGCGATGCCACTGCGCTGCGCAGCTATCTGGCCGCGGAGCTGGGCGCCGAGGTGGAAGGCAACGAAGTGCGCGTGCGGCACGCGGGCCGGCTCGAAGTGCGCGAATTCCCGATCGGCATCGATCCGGGTGCGATGAAGACGCTCTCCGACGAGGCCGAGCATGGCGCCGAGACTGCCGAACTGCGCGCCAGCCTCGGCCAGAGCCAGCTGCTGATCGGCGTCGACCGGCTCGACTACTCGAAGGGATTGCCGCAGCGCCTGCGCGCCTTCGGGCATCTGCTCGACCATCATCCCGAACTCGCGGAACGCGCGACGTTCCTGCAGATCACGCCCGAATCGCGCCGCGAGGTGAGCGAATACCGCACGCTCAGCCGCGAGGTGCAGCGCCTCGTCGGCGATATCAACGGCCACCACGCCGGGCCGGCGTGGACACCGGTGCGCTATGTGAATCGCGGTTACCCGCACGACGTGCTGGCGGGCTTCTATCGCCTCGCCCACGTGGGCCTCGTGACGCCGCTGCGCGACGGCATGAATCTCGTCGCCAAGGAGTTCATCGCCTGCCAGTGCGAGGACGATCCCGGCGTGCTGGTGCTCTCGGAGTTCGCCGGCGCCGCGCGCGAACTCGGCGGCAGCGCGTTGCTGGTGAATCCGCACGACATCGAGGCCTGTTCGCGCGCGATGGCGCGTGCGCTGACGATGCCGCGCGAGGAGCGCCGCGCGCGTCACCGCGAGGCGATGCGGGTGCTCGAACGCGGCAACATCCACGCCTGGTCCGCGGATTTCCTCGCCGCGCTGGCGGCGCAACCGCTGCGCGATGCACCTCCCGCCGCCGACGCCCGCATCGCGCCGCTGACGCCGCCTGGCGCGCGCCGCGCGTTGCGCGCCGAGGCCACCCCCGCCGTGCGCGGCGCCTCGCTGGCCTCGTGATGGCGGATGCGCGCGAACCCGTGACGCACGCGTCGTCCGCCGGTGCGCGCGCCGCCGCGGTGCCCGGCTGGTACAAGGACGCCGTCATCTATCAGGCGCACGTGAAATCCTTTTTCGACGCCAACGACGACGGCGTCGGGGACTTCGCCGGCCTCACCGCCCGCCTCGACTACATCGCCTCGCTCGGCGTCGACACGCTCTGGCTGCTGCCGTTCTATCCTTCGCCGCGGCGCGACGATGGCTACGACGTCGCCGACTATTTCGGCGTGCATCCCGAATACGGCACGCTCGAGGACTTGCGCACCTTCCTCGCCGCCGCGCACGCGCGCGGTCTGCGCGTGCTGGGCGATCTCGTGCTCAATCACACCAGCGACCAGCATCCCTGGTTTCAGCGCGCGCGCCAGGCGCCGCGCGGCAGCCCGGAGCACGAGTTCTACGTCTGGAGCGACAACGACCAACGCTACGCCGGCACGCGCATCATCTTCCCCGACGTGGAAAAATCTAACTGGACTTTCGACCCGGTGGCGCAGCGCTACTACTTCCACCGCTTCTACTCGCACCAGCCCGACCTGAATTTCGACAACCCGCAGGTGCTCGACGCGGTGCTGGAAGTGCTGCGCTTCTGGCTCGATCTGGGGCTGGACGGCTTCCGCCTCGACGCCGTGGCCTATCTCGTCGAGCGCGACGGCACCAGCAACGAGAACCTGCCGGAGACGCACGCGATCCTCAAGCGCCTGCGCACCGAGATCGACACGCACTACCCCGATCGCGTTCTACTGGCCGAGGCCAATCAGTGGCCGGAAGACATGCAGGAGTATTTCGGCGGCGACGACGAATGCCACATGGCCTTCCACTTCCCGCTGATGCCGCGCATGTACATGGC
>CAMLOR010000101.1 GCA_946481615.1 uncultured Aquimonas sp. | reverse complement strand
CCGCTGGTGCAGCCGCGCGCGAACACGGCGCCCGCGGCCATCAACACGCCGCCGCCGAACGCGAGCGAGAGGCGCGTCGGAACCGTCACGCCCGCGGGCCGCTCCACGCCGACCCGCGTGCGACCCGCCAGCGCGGCGGACAACCACGCTCCGGCCATCACGCCGAGCAATTCGAAACTCAACCACTCGAACCACGGACCCGGCGCCGAGAGGTAATGCGCGAACAAGGGACTGGCCTCGGCACGCGCCGGCGCGACAGCGGCCACCACGCCGGCCGCCGTGCTGGCGAATGCGCCCGAGGCGCCCAACCCGCGGCCCACCCACACGTAGGCCGCGAGCAGCACGAGGCCCAACGCCGCGCCGGCGAGATAGGGATCGGCGTAGGCGCGCGGCGAACGCGGCACGTTCATCGGCCTGCGCCGGCCGGCGTGGCTTCGACCGGGTTGTCGGCACCGCGCGACCAGTCCTGGAACGATCCGTCGTACAGCTTCACCGGATGACCGAGCAGGCGCGCCGCGAACAGCATGGCGGTGGCCTGCTGTCCGATGTGGCAGTAACCGATCACCGTGTCGCCTGGCTTCACGCCCGCCTGCGCGAACAGCGCGCGCAGTTCGTCCTGGGAACGCAGCAGCAACTGCTCGTCCGCGATCTCGGTGAAGGGAATGCTGCGCGCGCCCGCGATATGGCCGGCCCGGTCTTGCTGGCCGTGCGCGCCGCCGGTTTCGACGCCGTCGTAGTACACCGCGGCGCGGCCGTCGACGATGGCGAAACCCGGCGACGCCAGGTGCGTCTTCACATAAGCCGCATCGACGACGAGATCCTGCAGGTCGAGCTTCGACAGCCTGCCGGGCCGCACCTTGGGCACCGCCGTGCTCAACGCGCCGCCGTGGCGCACCCAGGCCGGCATGCCGCCGTCGAGCAACTTCGTGCGTTCGCCCAGGCCCGCCTGCTGCAGCGTGAAGACCACGCGGGTCGCGGGGCTCACCCAATCCTTGCCGTAGTACACGACGATGCGCGAATCGTCCGAGATGCCGAGCTTCTGCAGTCGCTCGCGCAGATCCTCTTCGCCCGGCATCTGCAGCATCAGGCCGGTGCGGGTGTGCTCGGAAACCGACACATCGTCCAGCGACACCAGCCGCGCGCCCGGCAGGTGGCCGTCCTCGTACTCGTCCCCGTCTCCCACGTGCAGCAGCACGAGGCCGGGATCGTCGAGGTTCGCGGCCAGCCATCGCGCGTCGACGACGAGGGCGTCGCGCGTCTCATCGGCGGCCTGTGCGGCGCCGGCCGCGAGGAAAAGGCCCAGAAGGGCGGCAAGCAAGGGTTTCATCGGGCTGCTCCGGTTTTAACCAGACCCGAGCCTGCGCCGCGCCAGCCGCGGGCGGAACCGGATTGCAGCCAACGGGCACCGCGATGCAGCGAACCGGCGTCAGCGCCGCACGCCGATCTGCGCGAAGCGCGCCTCGAACTCGCGCCGCCGGTTGCGGCTCAGGCGCACGGCGGTGCCGTCGGCGAGCCTGAGCTCGCAATCGCCGCGGAACAGGGGATGGATCTCGCGCACGCGCGCCAGGTTGACGATGGCCGAGCGATGCACGCGGAAGAACTGCTGCGGATCGAGCTGGCGCTCGATCTCGTCCATGGTGTCGCGCAACAGATGACTGTCGCTGCCGCAGTGCAGCGAGACGTAGTAGTCGGCGGCTTCGATCCAATCGATGGAACCGGCATCCACCACGACGGTCTTGCCGCGCGCGGGCACCAGGAAGCGCGTGCGCGGCGACTGCCGCGCGCGCAGCAGATCGGCGATGCGCGCGTCGAGCACGCCCTGGCGCCGCTCGAGCACCTGCTGCTTGGCGCGCGCCAGCGCGGCGGCGAAACGCGCATCGCTGAAAGGCTTGAGCAGGTAGTCGAGGGCGTGCACCTCGAACGCGCGCAGCGCGTAGCGATCGTAGGCGGTGACGAAGACGATCGCCGGCACGGCGTCGGCGCCCACCAGCTCCAGCAGCGCGAAGCCGTCGATTTCCGGCATCTGGATGTCGAGGAACAGGATGTCCGGGCGCAGCTGCGGAACCAGCGCCACGGCATCGACCCCCGCGCCCTGCCCTACCACGGCGACCTCGCGGTCTTGCGCCATCAAGGCGCACAGCCCTTCGCGCGCCAGCGGCTCGTCATCCACCACCAGCACCGAGAACCGCGCGCCGCTCATTCCAGCCCCGTCCACGGCAGATCGAGCATCGCCAACACGCCGCCTTCCACCGCCGTCACGGTGAAATGCGCCGCATCGCCGTACAGCACGGCCAGGCGTTCGCGCGTGTTCCTCAGGCCGATGCGTTCGACGGGCGCCGCGTCGAGCGCGCCGGTGTTGAACATGCGCAGGTGCAGGCGCTCGCCGACGCGCTCGGCATCGACCTCGATGCGGCCCGCCGCCGCCGTGCGCGCGATGCCATGCCGGACGGCGTTCTCCGCCAGCGGCTGCAGGATCAGCATCGGCACGGCCGCGCGGCGCGCCTCCTCGGCCAATGCGATGCGGAAGGTCATGCGGTCGGGGAAGCGCGCGCCTTCGATCTCCAGATAGCGCCGCAGGACCTCCATTTCCTCGCCCAACGACACCCGCTGCCGGCCCGCGTGATCGAGCGAATAGCGCAGCAGATCGGCCAGGCCGGCAATCATCGTGACGGCCTGGTCGCCGTGCTGCGTGCGCACCAGTCCGGCGATGGCATTGAGCGTGTTGAACAGGAAATGCGGCTGCAACTGCAGTTCCAGCGCATGCAGCCTGGCATCGGCCAGCGAACGCTCGAGCTGCGCGGCCTGCAGGGCGCGCTCGTGATAGCGCTGGTAGTACTCGAACGCCAGCACGCCGCCCAGCACCAGGCAATAGAGGATCCATTCCGCCGGCAGGCGCGACAACAGGTTCTCGCCGAGGTCGAGCTCCGACCAGGTCGCGGTCATGCGGTCGTAGGGCTTCATCCACAGCAACAGGCCCATTTCGAACAGCGCGTGCACGACGGCGATCGCGGTGGCTGCCGCCGCGTGGATCGCGACGTTCCGGCGCCGCGGCGGCACCACCGGAACCCGCCGCGCCAGCCACATCACCAGCACCGTCGGACCCAGCCACGCCAGCCACACGATCAGGAAATAAAGCAGCAGCCACGGCACCGAATGCCCGTGGGTGATCATGCTGATCCAGACCTGGATGCCGGCCAGCAGGCCGAACAGGGCCCAGAACACGGCCGCGAACAACAGGAATCGACGAAGGCTCACGGCGCGGAGTTTGCCGCAGGAACGCGCACCGCGACGAGCCGGTGCAGCCACTGGTGTCGTGGCGGCGGCGAAACGGCGGAAGCGACTACCGAATCGGCGGCGAAACGGCGGAAGCAACTACCGAATCGGCGTCGTGGCGGCGCGAAACGGAGGAAGCGGCCGCCGGACCCGAATCGCGTCACGATCCGCCAGCGCGGGAGATCGACGGATCGCGGCGGCGCAACGACTAACCAATTCCGGCGCCATCGACCCGCCTCACGGCGATTCGAAACCGTCGGAGAAGATCGCGTCGGGCAAGGCACAGGCTCCGGGCAAACCCTTGGGCGCAAGCGTGGCGACGAGCTTGCGCGCGCCGGTCGCTTCACCCGCCGCGGCTGCGCGCGCAGGTTGCAACTGCGCAGCCAACCGGAAGCGCCCTTTGCCCACGGCGGCAGGCGCCGCCTCGAAGGCCGCGGCCCGCAGCGTTTTCGGCGCACCCACGTCCTGCGCCGATGCGGCGCGCAGCGGCGCCGCCGCTATCGCCAGCAGCGCGATCGAAACGAAACCGCAGGCCGCCAGCACCACTCTCATGGCTGGCCCGCCTCCAAACGCAGACGCAGCGCATCGAGTTCGGCGCGCATCGCATCCAGCGATTCGCGCAGTTCGCGATCCTGCGCCCGCAGCGCGGCGTTCTCGGCTTCCAGCTTGGCGTTCAGGCCCTGGATCGCCGCCAGCGCCACGCCGTCGGCGTCGACGGTGGCGATGGTCCGGTCGTCGCCGCCCAGGCCGAAGGCGGCGTGGAAATCCTGCGCCATCGGGCCGAGGTGGCGTTCGGCCGTCGCGGTCTTGTAACTCCATTCGCTGATCGGCAGTTCCAGCACGCGCGCCAGCACGTCGACCGGATCGACCGGCGCGAAGCCGGTCTTGGCGCGGCGATCGCTCACGTTGACGAACTGCTGCGCGCGCGCCACGCCCACCGGCGTGCCCGTGTTCGTGCCCAGCGTCATCATCAGCGCGCCGCCACTGCCCGGGTCGAGCGCGCTGTCGCTGTGCACGCCGTCGCGGAACCAGGCGAACTGGGTGTTGGTGCGCTGGTAGAGCGTGCTGCCCTGCACGCCGATGCCGTAGTTCTGGTTGTGCAGATTCAGCATCTGGCGCGTGGCCGCGCCGAAATACTGGCTGGTCTCCTCGCTCAGGCGCACGCCGCCACGCGCGCGGATCGCGAACTGATTCGGCCCGGTGGAAACGAACTCCTCCTGCGAGCTCGTGGAGTCGGCCCAGATGAAGGTGCCGATGTCGCCGTTCGCGGTCGGCGCGTTCGGCACGCCGTCGCAGCCATCACCGACGGGATCGGCGCCGGTGCCCGCGGGCGGCCGCACCTTGGCGTACTTGCCGCCGGCCCAGCTGTTGTTGGCGCCGGCGCAGGCGTCGATGCCGCCGAACACCATCGACGCGAAGCCGAGCGCGGTGCTGCCGTTGCCGCCCAGCACCACGCTCTGGACGCCCGCCGCGGTGTTGAAGGAGCCCTGCGCCACCGACGATTCGCCGCTGGCGATAGCGCGATTGCCCGACAGCACCAGGCTGCGCATGCCGGTGGCCTGGCTCACCTCGCTGCCGAGCACGGTCGCCGTCATGCTCTCTTCGGGCAGTCCCGTGCCGTCGCCCGCGACGTTGCCGTAGCCGCCGATGATGCTGCTGAAGTGGGATTCGACCTGGTTGCGCAGATCGTCCACGCCCGGCGGCGGTACGAACTCGGGCGGGAAGCCGACCGCGAGCATCATCGCGCCGGTCACGCCCGGCGCGACGAGGTTGCCCGGGCCGCCCAGGATCACGTTCGGCAGCGAAACGTCGAGCTGCTGCAGCGGCCGCGATTCGAAGCGGCCGATCTGCACGTCGTCGACGCGCAGTTCGAGCGGCTGCGCGTCGGTGGTGCCGAGGAAATCGATCGAGGGATTGGTGAGCGCATTGCCCGCGAGCGTCCACGCCGCCGGGCAGGCGGCGGCGCCCTTGAGTTCGACGCGCGTCCGTTCGCCGAGCGCGGTGTACTCGCTTTCGCCCGGCGCGCGTGCGGCGACTTCGAGCCAGCCCTGCGCGTGCGGCGGCAGCGCGCCGAAATCGACCTCCGCCGCGAAACGCCCGGCGCGCATCGGCACCTCGGGCAGTTCCAGCGGGCCCGCGAGCGGCAGGCTGTCGTGCTCGCTGCGATACAGCGTCAGGCGCAGCGCATAGCTGCCCTGCGCGGGTGCGGCGCCGTCGTCGAGCTGGCCGCGGAAGACGAAGGGCTCGGCCGCGGCGTCCGCCGCGAAGGCGAACGCGAGCAGGGCGGCGAGGATGCAGGGAAACGGGCGACGGAGCATGGGCGGCCTTCTGCGCTGGGTATCGGCGGCCGACACAACGCAAAGCCGGCGCATTTCGCGCCAGGGCCGCCAACGCGGCGCGATCCGCCGCGTCTTCGCGTTGTGGCGGGCGCCCTTCGCATCGGATGCCCGCCATGACCCGTATCGACCGCACTTCGCCCTGGTCCGCCCGCGCGCTGCTCGTGCTGTTCCTGCTGCTGGCCGCGATCCCGCACGGCGCGGCGCAGGCGGCGACGGTGTGCGTGAACACCGAGAGCGAGTTCCTGGCCGCGGTGCACGACGCCACGGAACAGGACCAGATCATCAACGTCGTCACCGGCACCTATTCCTTCGATGTCAACCCGTCGATCGGGGTGACGCTGGACCACGAGATCACGGTCGTCGGCGGCTGGAACTCGAACTGCAGCGCGCGCCAGCCCGATCCGCGCCTGACCGTGTTCACCGGCGCCACGGACACCTTCGGCATCGATACCGACGAATCGCTGCGGGTCGAATCCATCGCGTTCGTGGACATCGGCTGGATCTGGCTGGGCTCGCACGACAACAACCTGAGTGTCGAACGGGTCTGGTTCCAGAACGTCTGCGGCGGCGAGGGCGGCTGCCCCGATTGGGCGCACGATCCGGTGGAGCTCTCCGGCGACAACGTGTACGTGTCCCAGGCCGTGGCGACCGATCTGCGCGACCACGATTGCGCCGTCAGGATCAACACCCAGCACATGGAACAAGGCAGCGTGTCGTTCTCGCTCTTCACCGAAAACGACGGCGACGCCTTGTGCATCGCGCCCGCGATCGGTCATCCGGGCGAGCCTGTCACCGATTTCGAGATGGTCGTGCAGAACAGCATCTTCTGGAACAACACCGGAGACGACATCGTCACCCGCCTGTCGCCGCACATCCTCCTGAGGAATAACATCCATCAATCGACCGACATGAACCCTGCGCCGGAGACGTCGCCGACGCAGACGCTCGGCGTCGATCCGCAGTTCCAGAACGCCGCCAGCCGCGACTTCCGGTTGCAGGCGGATTCGCCGGCGATCAACACCGGCCGCTTCGGCGTGCTCTATCCGGACCAGGATCTCGACGGCGGTGCGCGCGTGATCGGCCAGGCGCCGGACCGCGGGCCGTTCGAATCGCCGTCCACCGAAAGCACGTTCCAGGTCACCAACACGCTCGACTCGCTGAGTCCCGTGGCGACGGGCTCGCTGCGCTGGGCCATCGAACAGGCCAACGCGACGCCGGGGCTCGATCGCATCCGCTTCGCGCTGCCTGGTTGTCCGCGCATCATCGAATTGAATGCGCTGCTGCCGGACATCACCGAGAGCGTCTTCATCGACGGTTATTCGCAGGCGGGCAGCGCCATGAATGCCTCGACCTTCGGCTTCACGCCCACGCTGTGCGTGGGCCTGCGCGACGATGCGCTCGCGCTCGACCACGCGCTGCGCATTCCGGCCGGCGCCGACGACGACACGTTCCTCTGGGTGAGCGGCCTGGCTTTCGGCGGGTTCGACGTGGCTGCGGTTCGCATCGCCGCAGGTTCCGGCACCTGGGTCTTCGGCAACCAGTTCGGCGGCAGCCTGGACGGCACCGCGATCGGCAACAACGCCGTGAACGTGCGCCTGGGCGGCACCAGTCACGACAACCTCGTGGGCGGCGTGGAGAACTCGCAGCGCAACCTGATCGCCTGGGCCTACAGCGCCGGCATCGAACTGCTCGACAACGGTTCGGGCGACGATGGCTACGACAACACCGTGCGCAACAACCTGATCGGCCTGCAGGCCAACGGCCAGGACGCCGCGCCCAACGCGATCGGCGTGCGGGTGCGCTCGCTGCGCAACGAGATCGTCGACAACACGATCTCCGGCAATCAGGACGAAGGCATCCTGCTCGAGGGCGGGCTCGCCTTCCGCAACGAGATCCGCGACAACGCCATCGGCCGCAAGACCTTCGCCTTCTGCCTGCCGCCCTGCACGCCCGACTACGGGCTCGGCAACGGCGGCGACGGCATCCGGCTGACCGGCCAGGGCAACGACAACGAGATCCTCGACAACCGCATCTCCGACAACGGCGGCGCCGGCGTGCGGCTCGAGGACGGCATGGGCAACTTCGTCTGGGACAACGCCATCACCGCCAACGGCGGACTCGGCATCGACGTGGGCGCGGCCGACGTCAATCCCGTCTACAACACGGGCCTCGTCGTGACCGGCACCTATGCCAACCGCGGCGTCAATGCGCCGACGCTGCTTGAGGCGATCGGCGACGGCACGGGCGGACACGTCAAGGGCCAGATCGCCGCGCGCAACGGCCTGCACCGCGTGCAGGTCTTCCGCAACGCCAGCTGCGACGCCAGCGGCAGCGGCGAAGGCGCCACGCTCCTGGTCACGGACACGGTGACGGTGGACAACGCCCTGCCCGGTGCCAACGGCAGTGCGAACTTTACCTTCCCGCTGCCGATCGACGTCGATGTCGAGGGCGAGACGCTGAGCGCCGTTCTGAGCGACGGCACCGACAACACCTCCGAGTTCTCGGCCTGCCTCGCTTACGAGACCGTTCAGTGCCTCGAGATCTTCAGGGACGGCCTGGAGGACAATCCGCCGCCGGCGGTGTGCACGCTGCCGTAGCCGCGAGCACGCGCGGATGCGCCGCGCCGAGCAAGGCCACCAGCGCTTCGGCCTGGCGCCGGCGCCATTCGCCGGTGCCCTCTGCATCGCCGGCGCGCACCGCGGCGCGCGCACGCAGGCCCAGCGCCTCGGCGTAGGCGTTGCTGCGTTCGCGGTCATCGGCCTCGAGTGCCTTCAGCGCCGCCTCGATGGCTTCGATGCCGCCGGCGCGCCCGCGCTCCACGTCCATCAGGCCGCTGGCCGCCTGCGCCAGCCGGTATTCCGGGTCGCGGCCGGCATGCGCCTCGAAGGTGCGGATCGCGTCCGCGAAGGCCGCTTCGGCCTCGTCGCCGCGCTGCGCGTCCGACAGGGCGGCCAGCCCCAGTTCCAGCGCCGCCTTGGCGCGATCCGGATGCCCGAGTCCGACATAGATGTCGCGCGCGCGGCCGGCGAAAGCGATCGCGGCGCCGGCGCGTCCATCGAAGCGCGCCAGCCGCGCACGGCCGGTGAGGATGCTGGCCACGATGGGGTGCGCGCCGTGCAGGCTGCGCTCGGCAACCTCCAGGGCCGCCGTCATCTCGCGCTCGGCGCCGGCGTAGTCGCCCAACCCGATCAGCGCCGTGCCTTGGCCCAGGCGCAGCCAGGCCTGGCGCGATTCCGGCGATTTCGGATCGAGCGCGAGCAGGCGCGAGGCTTCGGCGTAGGCGTGCCTGGCGTCGGCGTAACGGTCGCGGCGCAACGCCACCGCGCCGAGATTGTTCCAGTCCACCGCCAGGCGCGGATCGTCGGCGCCGATCAGGCGGCGACGCTCGTCGAGGATGGCGCGGTACTCCGCTTCGGCGGCGGCATGATCGCCGCGGAACGTGGCCAGCTTGGCGAAGGTGGTGCGAATGCTGATGCGCGGCAGCGCGTTCTCGGGGCCGGTGCCTTCGAGCAGGGCGAAGGCCTCCTGCGCCGCGCGCTGCGCATCGTCGAGGCGGCCGCGGTTTTCGTACAGGATCGCGGCCTCGTGCAGCGCCTCGGCCAACGCCGCCTGCTGCGGCTGCGCGAAGCCGCGCAGCTGCGCGATGCTGGTTTCCGTGAGCGCGAGCGCTTCGTCGCGCGCGCCCAGCGCGGCGAGCGCCTGCGCGATGGCGACGCGCAGTTCGGCCTGCGGCTCCGGCGTGGCCACCAGTTCCTTGTCGATGCGTGCCGCCGCTTCGCGCAGCAGATCGGTGGCGCTCATCTGCGCGCCGCCCTGGGTGAACTCGGGATTGCCGGTGCGGAACAGCGCGACGACGAAATCCTTCACCTGCTCGGCGCGCTGCGCCTGCTGCTCGGCCAGTTCGCGCTGCACGTCGGCTTCGGCCGCGTGCCGGCTCGCGATCTGCGCCTGCCACAGCGCGGCGCCCAGCCCGCCCAGCAGCGACACCAGCGCCAGCATGGCCGCGATCGCACCGGCCTTGTTGCGTTGCACGAGCTTGCGCAGCCGATAACCGGCGCTGTCGCCGCGCGCCGCGATCGGACGGCCTTCGAGCCATAGGCGCAGATCGTTCGCCAGCGCGGCGGCCGAAGCGTAGCGGCGCTCGGGCTCGCGCCGCAGCGCGGCGAGCACGATGCGATCCAGATCGCCATCGAGCTGGCGCGCGAAGCGATCGCGTTCGCCGCCGCGCGCACCGTAGGCGCGCGTGGCCTGATCGCCGCCGGCCCGTCGCAGCGCGCGGCCCGGCGGCTCGGTCACCTCCTGCGACACCGCACCGGCCAGGCCATCGGAAGCGAGGCCGCGGCGTTGGTGCGGCAGGCCGCCGGTGAGCAATTCGAACAGCAACACGCCCAGCGAATAGACATCGGTAGCGGTGCTGATCGGCTCGCCCAGGATCTGTTCGGGTGCCGCATAGGCCGGCGACATCACGCGCAGGCCGGCCAGCGTCTGCGTGTGCTGCTCGTCGACGCTCAGCAGCTTGGCGATGCCGAAATCGAGCAGGCGCGGCTCGCCACGCGCATCGACCATCACGTTCGAAGGCTTGAGGTCGCGATGCACGACCAGGCGTTTCTGCGCATACGCCACCGCTTCGCACACGCGCTGCATGAGCGCCACGCGCTCTCGCACGCCGAGTGCGCGCGCCGCGGCGTACTCGGTGATCGGGGCGCCGTCGACGTATTCCATCGCGAAGTACGGCCGGCCTTCGTCGTCGACGCCACCGTCGAGCAGGCGCGCGATCAGCGGATGTTCGAGCGAGGCGAGGATGCGCCGCTCCTGCGCGAAGCGGCGCAGCAATTCGTCGCTGTCCATGCCGCGCTTGAGGCGCTTGAGCGCCGCCTGCTGCACGAAGCCGGCGTCGTCGCGCTCGGCCAGCAGCAC
>CAMLOR010000100.1 GCA_946481615.1 uncultured Aquimonas sp. | reverse complement strand
CCAGCAGCAGCCGCGGCCGCGTGATCACCGCGCGTGCCACCGCCACCAGCTGCTGTTGCCCGCCCGAGAGTTGGCGCGGGAACAGATCCTTCTTGCCCACGATATTGAAGCGGTCGAGGATGTCGGCGACGCGCGCCTTGCGCTCGGCGGAAGGCAGGTTGCGGTAGTCGAGCGGCAGATCGAGGTTCTCGCGCACCGTGAGATCGTCGATCAGGTGGTACTGCTGGAAGATGAAACCGACGTTGGCGCGCGCGAACTCGCCGCGCTCGCGCTGCTCCATCCTGTGCACCGGCTTGCCGTCGAACCAGTACTCGCCGCCCCACTCGTTGTCGAGCAGCCCGAGCGCCGCCAGCAGCGAGCTCTTGCCCGAACCGGATGGCCCCGTCACCGACAGGAATTCGCCCTCGCGCACGGCAAGGTCGATGTTGCGCAGGACATACAGGCGCTGGCTGCCCTGCGGCCAGGATTTCTCGAGTTTCTTCAGTTCTATCATCGTCTCGTCGCTCATTCGTAGCGCAGCGCGACCATCGGCTGCACGCGCAGCGCGCGCCGCGCGGGCACCAGCCCCGCGAGCATCGACACCGAGGCCAGCACAACGGCCACGCCGAAGAAAGTCACCGGGTCGAAACCCTGCACTTCGAACAGGAAGTTCGACAGCACCTTGCCGAAGCCCAGCGCCAGCAGCAAGCCCGCCCCCAGCCCGATGCCGAGCTGCACGCCACCCTGCGCCAGCACCATGCGCAGGATGCCGGGGTCGCGCGCGCCCAGCGCGCGCCGCACGCCGATTTCGCGCGTGCGCTGGCTCACCGCATACGCCAGCACGGCGTAGATGCCGCTCACCGCCAGCACCAGCGCGAACACCGCGAAGATGCCGAACAGGTTCGCGAGCAGGCGGCTGTCCCACATCGCGATGTCGAGCCAGTCGTCCATGGTGCGCAGCCAGTAGACCGGCAGGTCCGGATCGACGCGCTGCACCGCGGCGCGCACGGCGTCGGCCAGCGCGTACGGATCGCCGTCGGTGCGCACGGCGAAGCTCATGAAGGTGGCCGGCTCCTGCGCCATCGGCAGGAACACGGTGGCGCGCAGATCGCTGTCCATCTCGCCCTGCAGCGTATCGGGCAGCACGCCGATCACGGTGGCGAACTGCGAATCGGCGAGCGTGGGAGCGATCCTGATGCGCTTGCCGAGCGCCGATTCGCCCGGCCACTGGCGCTGCGCGAAGCGCTGGTCGACCAGCGCCACGCGCACGCCGTCGGCGCCGTCCTGCGTGCCGAACAGGCGACCCTGCAGCGGCGCGAAGCGGAAGGTTTCGAAATAGCTCGGCGTCACCCAGGCGGCCCACGCCGCCGGATAGGCATTGTCGGCCGGCAGTTCATCGCCTTCGGCGTGGTACTGGTAGTAGCCCATGTCCATCGTCGGCAACGAGGTGGAAAGCGCGGCCGACGACACGCCCGGCACCGCTTCGAGTTCCTGCTGCAGGCGCTCGATGAAGCGCAGGCGGTCGGCATCGGTGGGATACACCGATTCGAACAGTCCCACGCGCCCGGTGAGCACGTGGTCGACCTGCACGCCAAGATCGTAGTTCTGCATCTTGAGCACGCTGCGCACGGTGAGGCCGGCGCCCACCAGCAGCGCCATGCACACCGCCACTTCCATCACCACCAGCACCTTGCCCAGGCGCGCGCTGCGCCCGATGGCGCCGGCGCCGCCGCTGCGCATGGCCTGCGCCGCCGACGTGCGCGCCGCTTCCAGCGACGGCAGCAGGGCCGACACCAGCGCGGACACCAGCGCCACGCCCAGGCAGAACGCGATGGCGACGCCGTCGAGCGAGAAATCGACCCAGTAAACGGGCGGATCTTCCGACGTCATGATTGCGCGCATCGTGATCTCGCCGCCCATCACCGCGCCCAGCAGGCCCAGGCCGGCGGCCGCCGCCGCGATCAGCAGGCTTTCGGCCAGCGCCTGCAGCGCAAGACGCCGGCGTCCGGCGCCGAGCGCGCCGCGGATCGCCAGTTCGCGCTGGCGCGCCGCGCCGCGCGCCATCATCAGGTTGGCGACGTTGGCGCAGGCGATCAGCAACACCAGCATCACCGCCGCGAACATGGTGTAGAGGATCGTGCGCGTCTGATCGCTGACGAGCTGGTCGGCGAAGCGCTTGACCATCGCCTGCGAGGCGATCGCGATGTCCGGATGCGCGCTGTTGATGCGCTCGAGCTGCGCCTGCACTTCGGCGCCGGCCGAGGCCGCGGTCGCGCCGGGCGCGAGGCGGCCGAAGGCTTCGAGCTGGAGGGCCTCGGCGCGCGGCGTGGAGGTGTCGAGCGGCATCGCCACCCAGAGATCGTGCATGCGCGGGAAGCGGAACTGCGGCGGCATCACGCCGACGATGCTGGCGTCCTTGCCGTTGATGCGCACGGCGCGGCCGACGACACCCGGATCGCCGTTGAAGCGGTTCATCCACAGGGCGTGGCCGATCACGGCGACGGGCGCCGCGCCCGGCCGGTTGTCGTCTTCCTGCAGCATGCGTCCCAGATGCGGCTGCATGCCCAGTTCGGTGAACAGCGCCGCGGTCGCGAAGACGCCGTCGTAGCGCTCGGGGCGCTCGCCGTCCGAAAGATTCACGGTGCCTTCGTAGAAGCCCGCGATGTCCTCGAACTGGGTCTGCGCGGCGCGGATCTCGACGAAATCGTGCAGCGGGATCTGCTGCTCGTCACCCGGATCGTCGCGCTCCTCGTAACCCACGTACATCAGTCGGTCGGCATCCATGAACGGCATCGGCTTGAGCACGAAGCCGTTGATGGCGCCGAACATGTACATCGACAGCCCGAGCCCGGCGGCCAGCATCAGCACGCAGGTGGCGGTGAACCACGGCGTGCGCGCCAGCGAGCGCAGCGCGAAACGCAGTTCCTGCAACAGCGAGGCGAACATGGAAGCTCCTAGTAGTGCCGCAGGGTGGAAGCCGGATCGAGCCGGGCCGCGCGCCGCGCCGGACCGGCGCAAGCGCCGAGCACGAGCAGCAAGGCACCGGCCGCGACCGCGGCCAGCGTGACCGGATCGACGGCAGAAACCTCGAACAACCGCGCCGCCAGCAGGCGGCCGGCCGCGAATGCTCCGAAGGCGCCCAGTGCCAGCCCGGGCAGCGCGGCACGCAGGCCTTCGCGCAGGGCCAGGCCCTGCAGCCGGCGCGGCGGCGCGCCGAGCGCGAGGCGGATGCCGAATTCCGGCAGGCGGCTGTGCACGGCGAAACTCACCAGCGCGAACAAGCCGACGGCCGCGAGCAGCGTGCCCAGCACGGCGAAGGCCGCGGTGAGTCCCATCATCGGCAGCCGTACGGCCAGGGTTTCGCGCAGCCGCTGCGGCATCGACACCACTTCGGTGGCGCGCAGGCCGTGGGCGGCCGCGGCCTCGCGCACGCGGCGCGCGAGTTCGTCGGCCGGCAGATCGGCGCGCAGCACGAGGAAGGCACGCCCGAAGCCGAGATCGGGCTGCGCATCGAAACGGTACAGGGTGCCCTGTTCGCTCTGCGCGGAGAGGCTGGCGTGCCGCACCGTGGGCACTACGCCCACGACGCGGCGCCAGCGCACGGCTTCGTCGCCGGCCTCGCCGATCCGCTCGCCGAGCGGATCGCGGCCGGCGAAGTGCAGATCGGCGAAGCGCTGGTCGACGATCGCGCCGCCGCCCTCGCGGGCTTCGTCGCCCGCCGCGAGATCTCGGCCGCGCAGCAGCGGCATCCCCAGCGCCGCGAAATAGTCGCGGCCGACGTCGCGCTGATGCACGCGTACATCGCTGCCCGCGGCATCGTCGAGGCGGGCCGAAGCCACCGATTCGCTGAAGGAGAACGGCGGCGCGTTCGCCGCGGCCACGTGCTGCACGCCCGGCATGCCGGCCAGCGCATCGCGCAGGGCCGCGAGCGCGGCTGCGCCGGCGGCGTCGCCGCGTCGCTCCGCGACTTCACCGTGGCGACGCGCTTCCACCAGTGCCAGGCTCATGCCCTGCGGCTGGAAACCCACGTCCTGCTCGAGCAACTTCCACAGGCTGCGCGTGAGCAGGCCCGCGCCGCACAGCAGGCTCACGGCCAGCCCCACCTGCAACGCCACGAGCAAGCGGCGCGCGCGCTGCGCCGCGCGTCCGCCCGCGGCACGACTGCCCTGCCCCAGCAAGGCCAGCGATTGCGGCTGGCGCGCCACCAGCACGGGCGGTATCGAAAGCGTGACCACCAGCAGCGCGAAGGCCGCGCCGCCGAGCGCCAGCGTGCCGGCATCGAGCGCCGGCAACTGCGGCCGCGCCGCGTCGAGCACGCCCAGCGCTTCGAGCGCGTACAGCCCGGGCGTCACCGCGAGCAGCGCCAGCGCGACGGCGGCGGCGGACACCAGCACCACTTCCCCGGCCAGTTCCAGCGCCAATCGCCCGGCACCGGCGCCAAGCGCGCTGCTCACGGCCAGTTCGCGCGCTCGTCCGAGGCAACGCGCCAGCCACAGCGAACCGACATTGGCCAGCAACAGCAACAACAAGGCCGCGCCGGCGGCGGCGAGCAACGCCAGCATCGAGGAGCGGCCGGCATCCCACCATTCGCGCAGCGAGGTCGTGCGCAGCTCGAGGCCCATGAACTTGCTCATCGCATCGAGTTCCGGCCGCGTGGCCAGACGCGTGGACACCGCCTCGCGCACCACGGCGAGATCGGCGCCCGGCGCCAGCCGCGCCACCGCCTGCACCGCGCCGAAGCCGAAGGCTTCCGTGCCGGCCAGCTGCGCCGGCTTCAACGCCAGCGGCCGCCACAAGGCCGTATCGCGTTCGGGAAAGCGCAGTCCGGGCGCCAGCACGCCGACCACGCGCAGCGGCGTGCCGTCGAAATCCAGGCTGCGCCCGACGATGCCCGGATCGGCACCGAAACGCCCGCGCCACGCGGCGTCGGAAAGCACCACCGCATCGGCCGCATCGTCGGTGCGCAACAAGCGGCCGAGCTGCGGCGTGCCGCCCAGCAGTTCGACCAGACGCGGCTCGATCCGCACGTTGCGGAAGCGGCCGCCCTGGGCGTCGAAGAGATCGGGCGCGTAGTCGTAGGCGCCGACGCCCTCGACGCCCGGCAGCGCCGCCAAGTCCGCGAGCAGGCCGGGCGCGAAGCCGATCGAGGCCTGCATCTGCGCCGCGAATCCCTGCACCACCACGAGACGTTCGGCGTGCGCGTACGGCAGCGGCCGGCCGAGCAGCGACCAGGCGGCCGAACCCAGCGTCAGCAGCGCCGCCAGCGCCACCGCCAGCAGGCCGGTGACGGTGAGCGTGAAGCCGGGCGTGCGCGCCAGTCGGCGCAGCGCTCTCCACAGGGCGGCGATGAGAGCGGCGGCGTTCATTCGTGGCGCAATGCCGCCATCGGATCGATGCGCGACGCGCGACGCGCCGGCCCGTAGCCGGCGGCGAACGCCACCAGCACGAGCAGGAAAGTGGCCACGCCGAGCACGAAGGGATCGTGGCCCTGCAGTCCGAAGAGTTGCGACTGCGCCGCACGTCCCGCGCCCAGCGCCGCGAGCAGGCCGATGGCGGCGCCCAGCGCGGTCATCTGCGCGACCTGTCGCAGCACCATCGCGCGCAGGCGCTGCGGCGCGGCGCCGAGCGCCAGGCGCAGGCCGAGTTCGCGCAGCCGTCGCGCCAGCGTGTACGAGAGCACGCCGTACAACCCGAGCGCCGCCAGCACCGTCGCGAGCGCGGCCAGCGCTGCGGAGAGCGAACCGACGAAGCGCTCCGCGCCCAGGCCGGCGTCGATCACCTCCGGCAGCGTGCGCAGTTCTTCCACCGGCAGCGCGGGATCGAGTTCGCGCACGGCCTCGCGCAACTGCGGCAGCAACACGGCCGGATCGAGCGTCGAGCGCACGTAGAAATTCATCTCGCCCGGCGCGGTGTTCTGGCGCCAGGGCAGGTAGAACAGCGCGGGCTGACCGTCGCGCACCGAGTTGTAGGCGGTGTCGGCGACCACGCCGACGATCTCCAGCTCGAAGTTTTCAGGTCCGTTGCTCGACATGCGCCTGCCCACGGCTTCGGGCCCGAGCCCGTACTTCTGCAGGAAGGCGCGATTGACGATCGCCACCGGCGGCGCGCCGGCGATGTCGCGCGTGTCGAACCCGCGGCCGGCCAGCAGCGGAATGCCGAAGGCATCGAAGAAGCCCGGCCCGACTTCGTTGTACAGCGAGTGCGAATCGTCGAGTTCCGCCACGCCCTGCACCCACGCGCCGCGGCCCCAGGAGCTGTTGCCGAGCACCGGCACCAGCGAGGCGCTGGCTTGCTGCACGCCAGGCAAGGCGGCCAGCGTTTCCTCGAGCCGGGCGAAGAACTGCAGCGCGCGCTCGGCTTCGTAGCCGTTGCGTTGCGGCGCCAGCCGGAAGGTGGCGATCGATTCGACCTGCAGGCCCAGATCGACCGCGCGCAGATTCGCGAGCGACTGCGTGAACAGTCCCGCCAGCACCAGCGCCAGCATCGAGAACGCGACCTGTGCCACCGCCAGCCCCGAGCGGAAACGCGAAGCGGCCTTGCCGCCGCTGGCCTGCGCCGATTCGCCGCGCAAGGCGGTGATCGGCTGCACGCGCGCCAGCTGCAGCGCCGGTAGCATGCCGAACAGCAGCACCGTCGCGACCGCCACCGCACCGGTGAACCACAGCGCAGCGGGATCGAGCGAAAGCGAGAACAGGGAAGCCGCGCTCATCGGCAGCACCGACACCAGCGCGCGCAGCGTGAACAGCGCCAGCGGCAGGCTGACGATCGCGCCGAACGCGCCGATCAACGCCGCTTCGGCCAGCGTCTGCCGCAACAGGCGCCGGCGGCTGGCACCGATCGAGGCACGCAGCGCGAATTCGCCGGCGCGGGCCGAACCGCGCGCCAGCATCAGGTTGGCAATGTTGAGGCAGGCGATCAGCAGCACCAGGGCCGAGGTCGCGAGCAGCATCGCCAGCGGCTTGCCCGCGCTTTCGGGCGCGAAGCTCTGGCCGCGCGCGCCTTCGAGCAGTTCGATGCGCGCATTGTCGTAGGCCGAGGTGTCGCCGCCGCGCGCCAGCGCCGCGTGCAGCGGTGCCTCGACATTGCGCCGGATCGGCTGGAACACGGCATTGATGCCGGTCTGGGCTGCCTCGCGCGTCGTGCCGGGCGCCAGGCGCGCGAAGGCGTAGAGCCAGTACGAGGTGCGCGTCTCATGGTCGCGCCGCGCCTGCGGATCGAGCGCCCAGCGCATCGACAGCGGCACGTAGGCCAGCGGGCGAACGCCGAAGGTCGTCCCGGAAAAGCCTTCCGGCGCGATGCCCACCACCGTCAGCGGCTGGCCGTTGACCAGCACGTTGCGCCCCACGATGTCGGGATCGCCGCCCAGTTCGTTCTTCCAGTACGCATGCCCGAGCACCGCGACGGGCGCGCCGTCGAGCGTGGCGTCGTCGCCGGGCTCGAGCAACCGGCCGTGCGCGGCCGCCACGCCGAGCGTGGAAAAGTACTGACCCGACACGAACATCGCGCTGCCGCTGCGTGTCTGCCCTTCGTAGGCGACGTTCGCGTCGTAGTAGCGATGCGCCGCGAGCCCGGCGAACACCGTCTGCCCGCGCTCGAGATCACGGAACATCGGGTAACTGAAGATCTGCTGCATCGGCCCGGCATTGTTGTTCGAGCTCTGCCCGCTGCGCGGCCCGCCCGCGGAGAGGTTCACCAGATCCTGCGGCGCCGGCACCGGCAACGGCCGCAGCACGACCTGATGGAACAGCGAGAAGATCGCGGTGTTGACGCCGATCCCGAGCGCCAGGCTCGTCACGGCGATCAGCACGAACAGCGGCCGCGCGACCAGACCGCGCAGCGCGTACTTCAGATCGGCGAATACGCTCATGGCGTCACGCGTGCCGCAGGGCAGCAAGGGGATCCACGCGCGTGGCGCGCCGCGCCGGCAGCCAGCACGAGAACATCGCGATGCCTGCCAGGAACACCGTCACCAGGGCGAAGATGGCCGGATCGGCGCCGCTCACGCCGAACAGCTGCGAGCGCATCGCCTGCCCGCCGGCGAAGGCACCGATCAGTCCCAGCACCAGCCCCACCACGGTGAGCACCGCGCCATGCTGCAGGATCAGCTTGAGGATGTGCGGCCGCCCGGCGCCGATGGCCATGCGCACGCCGAGTTCGCCGGTGCGCTGCCCCACCGAATAGGCCAGCACGCCGTAGATGCCGATCGCCGAAAGCAGCAGCGCCACGCCGGCGAACAGCGCCAGCAACATCATCGGCGCACGCTGCTGGTTGAGCGAAAGCGCGATGCGCTCGTCCAGCGTCTGCACCGCGAACAGCGGCTGCTCCGGATCGATGGCCAGGATGGCGTCGCGCACCGGCTTGATCAGCATCTCCGGCGCCGCCGTGGTCTTCACGACGAAGGCGCCCTGCGCCTGCGGCGCCTGGCGCAGCGGCCAGTAGATGGTTTCCTTGCCGGAGACTTCCTTCAGTTCGGTGTGCTTGATGCTGCCCACCACGCCAATCACGGTGGCCCACACCGGCGGGACGCCATCGGTATCGCCGGCGATGTCGTCGCGCGTGATGCGCTTGCCGATCGGATCGGCGCCCTTGAAATACTTGTCGGCCAGGACGCGGTCGATGATCACCACCGGGCCGGCACCGGCATCGTCGGCGCTGCCGAAGGCGCGTCCCTGCAGCACCGGGATCGACATCGCCGCGAAATAGCCCTCGTCCACGTTGCGCTGCATCGCGTGCGGCGAGGCGTCGTCCGCGCCGATGCTGTAACCCTCGATGTTGTAGGAACCCGACGAATTGTTGCCGCTGAACGGCAGCGCCTGCACGAAGCCCGCCTCCTGCACGCCGGGCAGCGCGCGCAGGCTGCGCAGCGCCTCGTCGAAGAAGCGCGTCTGCGCCGCCCCGTCGGGATACTTGCCGGCGGGCAGCGAAATCAGCGCGGTGAGCACGCCGCCGCTGTCGAAGCCCGGGCTTTGCTCCTGCAGCTGCTTGAAGCTCTTGAGCAAGAGGCCCGCGCCGATCAGCAGCGTGGTGGCGAGCGCGATCTGCGCGATCACCAGCACGTTGCGCGAAGCCGCCGCGCGGCGGCCGCCGCTGCCCAGGCGCCCGCCTTCCTTGATGACGTCGTTGATGTTCATGCGCAGCAGCGAATACATCGGCAGCACCGCCGCCAGCACGCCGGCCAGCACCGCCGCGCCCAGCGCGAACAACAGCACCGCGCCGTCGAGCCGGAAGGCGTAGTCGCCCGCACCCGTGGAGGAGCCGATGCCGAGCGCCGGCATCGCGCCGATGCTGGCGTAGGCCAGCACCAGCCCGAGCAGGCCGCCGATGCCCGACAGCACCAGCGCATCGACCAGCAATTGGCGCGCGATGCGCCAGCGCGTGGCGCCCAGCGCGTTGCGCACCGAAAGCTCCTTCTGGCGCGCCACCACGCGCGTCAGCATCAGATTGGCGACGTTGGCGCAGGCGATCAGCAACACCATGCCGACGGCGGCCTGCAGCACGATCAGCATGGTGCGGGCTTCGCCCACCTGCTGTTCGCGCAGGCTCACGGCACGGCCCGTGAAGCCGGTGCGCGCGACGAAATCGCGCGCGTTGAACTGCGGCGAGTCCAGCCGATCGACGTTGCGCGCGACGATGGTGTCCATCTCGCGATTCAGCGACTCGGCGGTCGCGCCGGGCTTCAGGCGCCCCACCGAGTTCGAATATTCGTTGCCGCGCTCCTGGTCGCTCATCTGCTCCGGCGTGAGGGCGAAAGGCACCCACACCTGCACCTGCGGATTCGGGAAGGCGAAGTGCCCGGGCATCACGCCGATCACGCGGAACGGCTCGCCGTTGAGGCGCACGTCGCGCCCGACGATGGAAGGATCGGCGTTGAAGCGATTGGCCCACAGATCGTGCGAGATCACCGCCACCTTGTCCTGGCCGGGCACGGCATGCGCGTCGGTGAAGGCCTGTCCCAGCGCCGGCGCCACCTGCAGCGTGGTGAAGAACGACGGCGTCACGCGCTGCCCCTGCAGGCGTTCGGGCGTCGAACCGCTGTCGGCCAGGTTGTAGCTGGCGCCCGTGTACATCGCGAGGTCTTCGAGCGAAGGCGCGTGCTGGCGGCGATCGAGATAGTCGGGGATCGAGGTGCCCGCGTACTCGAGATCCATCTTCGGGTACGTGTTGTAGACGCTCACCAGCCGCTCGCCGCCGGGATAGGGCAGCGGGCGCAGGTACATGCCGTGGATCACCGAGAAGATGGCGGTGTTGGCGCCGATGCCCAGCGCCAGCGTGAGCACCGCGACGATGGCGAACGAAGGCTTGGAGGCCAGCGTGCGCAGGCTGTAACGCAGGTCTTGCAGGAGATTGGCGATCATCTTCGTTCTTTCCGTCATTCCCGCGAAGGCGGGAATCCAGTGTCATTCGCTCTTGCGTGGTGCCTACAGTCGCTGGGTTCCCGCCTTTCGCGGGAACGACTAGACCGTGGCGCGATCGCGCGCCCGCGCGATCTGCGCATCGAGCCGCTGGTCCTCTTCCTGCCGCAGCCGGTGCAGCGTCTCCTCGTCCACCACGCGCCCGTCGAACATGAAGATCTTGCGCTGCGCGAAATCGGCATAGCGCGGATCGTGCGTGACCATGCAGATGGTGGAGCCGGCCTGGTGCAGCTCGTCGAGCAGCGCCATCA